>JAKCEB010000253.1 GCA_021838305.1 Actinomycetes bacterium
CCTCGACGGTCGCCTCGGAAACGAGCTGGCTAGGGAGGTCGAGGCAGCCGTGGCCGTGATGAACGGGGTGCGCTGGGCCCAGGCCAACAGGGCGCTGGGGGCGCTGATCGTGTCCTTCGAGGAGGCTGAGGTCGGTGTCAGCGATGTCGCAGAGGTAATCGATTCGATCGACTCAGGGCACGTTGGTCTCGGTGACTTCGACGATTCCGACGACTACAGCAATATCTTCGAGCATCCTGCCGACCCCGCTGGTATCGCCCGCACCGTGACGGCACTCGTCGCTGACGTATTCGGCATAGGCGTCGGCCTGGCTGGGAGAATCGTCCGGGCTCCGGCGTTGCCGGTGGAGCTGGCCAGCGTTATTACAGGAGTAGATGGGATACCGGCGTTGCGTCGGGTTCTCGATCGACACCCGACGGCGGCGACGGTCACGGCGGTGACCAGCGCAGCCCTTCAGGGGCTCGGGCAGGGTCCACTCGGCTTGGTAGTGGACGCAACCCACAGGCTGTCCCTCCTGAGCGAACAAACCGGTCGCCGCCGCGCCTGGCTGGACGCTGAGCCGGGGATGTGGGCAAAGGAAGGGCCCGTTACGGCCCTTCCTGCCCTTGATGTGGATCGGCGGCCTGGCCCGGCGCCCCTGAGTGCCGCCGAGCGTTATGGCGAGGCTTCGGCAGGGGCGACGCTTGCGGCTGCAGCAGTCGCTCTCGGAGTTACCGCCAACCCGGTTCGCACCGCCGACGTGCTTTTGTCGGGTGTGCCTAGGGCCGCTCGGCTCGGGACGGAAAGCTTCGCGTCGGCTATCGGCCGCCGGCTCTCCCGGCGGCAGGTCGTAGTAGTCAATCCCTCGGTGTTGCGACACCTTGACACCATCGACACGGTCGTAGTGGATACTGGACTGGCAGCATTCGGCTTTCGGATCGAGGACATGCTTGACGCTGTTCGTTTCGCTGCCCACGACCTCGTCCTAGCGGGTAAGTCCTCGAAGCTTGCGGCTAACGTCGAAGCGGACCTTGTCGTGGCCGGCGGAAACTTCCTCGCCCGGTCAGTTCGACAGTTGCAGGCCGACGGACGGGTTGTTGCGCTTATCTCCCATCGAGCGGGTTCAGCTCTGCGAGCAGCCGACCTCGGAATAGGCGTCGCAGTCTCCGAAGCTGATCACTTTCCGTGGGGCGCCGACGTCGTCTGCATCAATCCGGCTGACGTGCCGGCCGTCATCGACTCCACTCGACTTGCTCGTTCCGCGAGCAAGATTGCTGTCGGCCTCGCTGCCTCGGGATCACTTGTCGGCGGGTTCGCATCGCTCGGCTCGACGTCGGGCGCTGGGCGAAAGGCTGTCTCCGCTGTCCAGATAGCGTCCCTGGCCGCCATTTTCACATCGGAATGGCTCGCCTCAAAACTTCCCGGGCGTCCGCCAGTTACCGGAGAGAAGGTCGGGGCCGGTCCCGACTGGCACGCTCTTGACCCGGCCGAAGTATTAGATGGGCTTGCAAGCAGGCCCACCGGGCTCGACGAGCGGGAAGTGGCGGCGCGCTTCGCTGCTAACGACGAAACCGATGATGACCCGCCGCCCGGACCACTGAAACTTCTGGGTTCTGAGCTGACCAACCCGCTGAGCGCGGTGCTCGCTGGCGGCGCTGTCCTCTCAGCTATCACCGGATCACTGGTGGACGCGGGCCTCGTCGGCGGGGTCATCGCTCTCGATGCGGGCGTCGGGGTGCTCCAGCGGCTGCGGACCGAGGCGGCGATAGATCGGCTCGGAGGCGCCTTTCACGGCGGTCGAGCGATGGTCGTGCGTGAAGGGCACCCGTTCAAGGTGGAAGCAGCGGAGATAGTGATCGGCGATGTCATTGAGCTCCGCGCTGGCGACGCAGTGACCGTCGATGCGCGCGTGATAGACGCGGAGGGCCTGGAGGCAGACGAGTCTGCCCTCACCGGCGAGTCAATGCCGGTCGCCAAGACCCCCGAAGCTGTCGCAGCGACGGCTGCGATCGCCGATCACTCCTCGATGATCTACGCCGGGACGTCGGTGGCCGCCGGTCGGGGACGAGCCGTAGTCGTGGCGACTGGTGCAGCTACCGAGGCTCGACGTGCGGCCTTGTTGACCGGTATGCAGCCTGCGCCGGCTACGGGAGTCGAGAGCCGTCTCCGGTCCCTAACGGATAAGACGATCCCCGTAGTTATTGCTGCCGGGATCGGCATGGGTCTCCACAGTGTTTTGCGTGGAGCGCCCGCACGAGAAGCCGTCACCGCCGGGGTGAGCCTCGCCTCGTCGGCGGTTCCTGAGGGCCTTCCTTTCGTAGCCAGCGTGGCCCAGGCCGCGGCAGCGCACCGCTTGGCCCGTTCCGACATACTTGTTCGCAATCCGCAGGTCCTCGAGGCACTTGGCCGGGTGGACGTCTTGTGCTTCGACAAGACGGGGACTCTGACGGAGGGGCGTCTGAGGGTCACTCGGGTGTCGGATGGCATCGATGCGACGCCAGTTGACCGCCTAGAGACCGCCGGGCGTGCGATCCTGGCTGCGGCGCTGCGAGCCACTCCACGAGCCCGACCGGGTGGCTTACCTCATCCCACCGACCAAGCCATCGTCGACGGGGCGCTCCAGGCTGGCGTGAGCATCGCCGAAGGGGTGCCTGGTTGGAAGAAGGCAGGCGCCCTACCCTTCGAGCCAGGTCGGGGCTATCACGCTGTCGCAGCTCGAAGCAAGGCTGGCGGCCGCCTTTCCGTCAAAGGAGCCCCGGAGGTTGTGCTCGCTCGATGCAGCACCTGGCGGCGCGCCGATGGCCGCTCTGTCGCACTCGACGGCCGAACCCGCCACAAAGTAACCACCGAGATGGAAAGCATGGCCGGTGAAGGCCTCCGAGTGCTGGCCGTCGCGGAACGCAACGGTCTGGCCATGGCGGACCTGGCGGACGACCACATCGACGACCTCGAGCTCAAAGGTTTCATCGGAGTTTCCGACGAGGCGCGTGCCAGTGCGGCCGAACCGCTGGCCGAACTTCTACGAGCCGGGATCGACATCGTAATGATCACCGGGGATCACCCGGGTACGGCGCGGTCGCTTGCAGACGAACTCGGCCTCATCAATGGGCGCCGAATCCTGACAGGACCTGAACTTGACGCGATGAGCGAGGAAGACCTGGATCGTGTCCTCGACCAGGTTGCCGTGTTTGCGAGAGTAGCCCCCGCTCA
>JAKCEB010000254.1 GCA_021838305.1 Actinomycetes bacterium
GTGGCGCCGGTATCAGGGTGGTCTCGGGGGAGACGACCGGGTTCGCTCATACCGCAGACCTGAGCGAGAAGGGGCTTCTCGCCGCTGCCGAGGCTGCCGCGGGCGCGGCTCGCCAAGGCGGAGGCGGTGTCCGGGTGGCCTCCTTGCAGCAGGTCGATGCGCCGGCCCCGACGTCGGTAGCGGTCCTTCCAGAGACCGTCGCAAAAGCGGAAAAAGTAACCCTGCTCGCCCGCGCCGATGACGCCGCAAGGCGTGCGGGCAGCTCCATCAAGCAGGTGACGGCGGTCTATGCGGACAACCGTCGCCAGATCTTGGTTGCGAACAGCGAGGGGGTGCTCGGGACCGACGACCAGGTGAAGACCCGCTTCGCCGTGTCGTGCGTTGCGTCGGGGGACACCGGAATGCAGACCGGTCGGGAGTCGGTCGGGGCGACAATCGGCTTCGAACTATTCGACAAGGTGTCCGTCGAGGACCTGGGGTCTGCCGCGTCGGCCCGCGCGATAGCAAAGCTGGCTGCGAGGCCCGCCCCGTCGGGGCGCCTTGCGGTAGTGATCAAGCAGGGTAGCGGCGGCGTGCTGTTCCACGAGGCTTGCGGGCACGGACTCGAAGCGGACCTCGTATCGAGGGACGCATCCGTCTTCAAAGGCAGGGTTGGAGAAATGGTGGCGAGCCCGCTCGTCACGCTCGTCGACGACGGAACGATGGGACCGGAGTGGGGGGCGATCGGCATCGACGACGAGGGCCACCCCGCACAGCGCAACGTTCTCATCCAGGACGGCGTGCTCACGGACTACATGTGGGACTGGATGCGGGCCCGCAAGGAAGGCCGACCGGCTTCCGGTAACGGCAGGCGGGAGAGCTACCAGCATCTACCGATGGTCCGCATGACGAACACCTACGTTCTCGCGGGGGCCGAGGATCCCGAAGAGATAGTCCGCCAGACCCCCTACGGGGTGTTCGTAGCGCAGCTCGGCGGCGGCCAAGTCAACACGGCCACCGGTGATTTCGTGTTCGGCATGACCGAGGCCTACCTCATCGAGGACGGGCGCCTGACCGAACCGCTCCGCGACGCCAACCTGATAGGGAACGGTCCCGAGGTGCTACGCAACATCGACGTCGTCGGAAACGACTTCGCGATGGGAAGCCCCGGAACCTGCGGCAAGGACGGCCAAGGCGTACCCGTTGGCGACGGCCAGCCTACCCTGCGGGTGTCAGCTCTGACCGTCGGCGGCACCGCCCGATGAGCACGGCGACCACATCGGCCGGGAGCACAGCGACGGCGACCACAGCGGTGGCGGCGGGCGGGACGGGGCCTGGCGGCCCGGGGGCCGGCGATACCGGGGACATAGCGCAGCTCGCCACCTGGGTCGCCGGGCTGGCCCGGCACGGGGAGCAGCTCGAGGCGTACGTGGCGAAGGGTCGCGAAACGGAGATCAGGGTCTTCGACGGGGAAGTGGAATCGCTGTCGTCGGCTGAGTCGGCCGGTATCGGCATCCGGGTCTTGAGCGGGGGCCGCCAAGGTTTCGCTTACGCTGGCGCGCTCGACCTGGACTCGGTCGAAGAGACGCTTCGCGAAGCGCGCGACAACGCCGTGTTTGTCTCCGAGGACCCTTACCTCGGCTTGGCGCAACCAGACGGTGTCGCCCCGGCGAGCCTCGACTTGTGGCGCGACGAGCTTGGCAGTTTCCCGACCGCCGAGAAAGTCCGCCTGGCTCTCGAACTGGAACGGGCCGTCCGGGCAGGCGACCCGCGGATACGGGCTGTGCAGGCCGCGGACTGGGGGGACTCAGCCGTCGAGTCGGCTATCGCAACCAACACAGGGATAATGGCGTACTCCCGCAGGTGCAGCTGCTACCTGTCGGCTTCGGCCATAGCCGGCGAAGGCGACGACACCCAGACCGGCGGCGGCTACTCGGTTGGACGCAGCCCGGCTGATCTCGACGTGAACGTCGCGGCGCACGACGCCGTTCGTCGAGCCACACGCCTCCTCGGCGCGACGAGGCCACGCTCCGCGCACCTGACCGTCGTGCTCGAACCTCGCATCACTGCGACGCTTTTGGCGATACTCGCAAGCACCCTCGACGGGGAGTCGGTGCTCAAAGGACGGTCGCTGTTCGCCGAGCGAGTCGGAGAGTTGGTGGCGGTCGGCGGCCTCACACTCGTCGACGACCCGACGAACCCGGAGGCTTACTCGGCGAGCAGCTACGACGCCGAAGGGCTGGCCACGCGGCGCAACGTGCTGATCGAGGACGGGATCCTACGAAAATTCCTTTACAACACCTACAGCGCTCGACGCGCGGGGACGGTCTCCACCGGTTCCGCGGTCCGTGGCGGATACAGCGGGGCTCCCGGAACCGGTGCCCGGGCCGTCTCGCTCGTCCCGGGGACCAAGAGCGCAGACGAGATCGTCGCTGCTGTAGGCGACGGGCTTTTGGTGCAGTCCGTTTCCGGGATCCATTCGGGGGTCAACCCGGTGAGCGGGGATTTCTCGGTTGGAGCGGAAGGCGTCCTGATCGAAGGCGGGGCGCTTGCCGGCCCGGTCAGGGAAATCACTATCGCGTCGACGATCCAGCGGATGCTCACCGACGTAGTGGAGATCGGTGCGGACCTCGAGTACCTGCCTTCTAGCGCTGCCGGCCTGACACTCGCGATCTCCGATGTCGCGATGAGCGGTCAGTAGACGCTGGGGGAGCGTAGTTTGGGGACATGTTTTCCTTCTCACGTCACAAGACGACCATGGTCGACCGCACTGACGCATTAGCGGGACGGCCGCAGCCTCTCCGGGTGCCTGACAAGCACTTTGTCAACTTCCATCCGCTCAAAGGGCCGTTTCCGGAGGGATACGACTGGGCCGTGTTCGGCCTCGGATGCTTCTGGGGTGCCGAGAAGGGCTTCTGGAAGGTTCCGGGCGTCTGGACGACGGCCGTGGGCTACGCGGGCGGTTTCACCCCGAACCCCACGTATGAGGAGGTCTGCTCAGGCCGGACCGGCCATAGCGAGGTGGTCCTGGTGGTGTGGGATCCGAAAGTCGTTTCCTTCGACAGCCTCCTCCAGGTGTTCTGGGAGTCCCACGACCCGACGCAGGGCATGCGGCAGGGCAACGACGTCGGCACGCAGTACCGCTCTGCGATCTACGTGCACGACGCGGCACAACTCGACGCCGCAAAGCGGTC
>JAKCEB010000043.1 GCA_021838305.1 Actinomycetes bacterium
TCCTCGACGGTGCTGACCGTCCACGACACCGAGTTCCTCCGAAGGGCGTCACCACTCAAACGAACCGTCTACTCGTCGCTTTGGTTGCGCTTCCCGATCCGCCACGCAGCCGTCGTCACAGTCCCGAGCCGAGCGACGCTCCGCGAACTCGAGAACCTCGGCGTCGCCGAGCATTCGAAGCTCCGATTAATACCCCACCCCGTCGGCGACGGCTTCACCCCGACGCCAGCGGCTGCCCCGGCCACCCCGGCGCCAGCGGGCGCCCAGGAGCCTTCGGCCCGGCCGGATCGGACGACGAACCGGCCAATCGTGTTAGTCGTCGGGACCGCCCCGAACAAGAACCTGCCCGTGCTCGCCGAGGCCCTCTCAGGCCTCGACTACCAGCTCGTGGTCGTCGGCTCCCTCGACGCAGCGCAGCGCGGCGCCTTCGCCCGGGCACGCGTCGAGGTCCGCGAGCTCGGAACCGTCGCCGACGAAGCGATGCCCGGGGTCTACAGGGCCGCCGACGTCCTCGCGTTCGTGTCCACCACCGAAGGTTTCGGCGTGCCGATTCTTGAGGCGAACGCCTCCGGCCTGGCGGTGGTGACCTCGGACTTGGACCCACACCGCGACGTCGCCGGCGGCGCCGCGCGCCTCGTCGATCCGGCCGACCCGGCGTCTGTCCGGGCCGGGTTGCAGGCTGTGCTCGACGACGACGCCTACAGGCGTCACCTCACACAAGCCGGTCTCCGGAACGCTGCGGCGTACGCACCAAAGCGGGTCGCCGGCGCCTACGCCGAGATCTACGACGAGCTGGCTGCGCTGACTGAGGATATACATCCCGGACGTGACTAGAGTCTGTTAGCAACGTACGAATAAAAGGGAGGGCGAAGCAATGCCGAGTGGATCGATCCTGGGTAACCGCGTGGTCCGTTTGGAGGACCCGACGTTGTTGACGGGGGCCGGTAAGTACGTGGACGACCTCGCAGCGACCGGAGCCGCCCATGTGGCCTTCGTCCGCTCCTCCGTCGCCCACGGCACGCTGCTCTCCGTAGACGTCGAGGAGGCCCGGAGCATGCCGGGCGTGATTGCCGTCTACCACGCCGCAGGAGACAGCCTGGGCCTCGCCTCGTTCCAGGGTTTCCCGATGCTCCCCGACACCTTCAACCGGCCGATTTTCGCCAGCGACCGGGTCCGCTTCGTAGGTGACATCGTCGCTGCCGTCGTCGCCACGACGAGCTCCGAGGCGGTTGACGCCGCCAATGCGGTCGTCGTCGACATCGATCCCCTGCCAGCCATCGTCTCCGCGGTCGACGGCCTCGCCCCTGACGCCCCGGTGCTGTTCCCCGAAGCCGGAAGCAACGTGTGTTTCGCCACGGCGCACGGCGCCGAAGAGGACCCTCTCGTCGGAGCCGACGTCGTAGCCGAGGTGGAGATGGTCAGCCAGCGTCTCGCCGGCGCCCCGATGGAGCCCACGGGCTGCCTCATCGTCCCCGGCGAACCCGACGGCGGTGTCACCTGCTGGATATCCCACCAGGCGCCTCACTCGGTGCACCCGGCGTTCGCCGGTGTGCTCGGCCTCGACCCGGCGCTCGTGCGTGTCGTTTGCCCGTGGGTCGGCGGCGGCTTCGGGCCGAAAGCTGCGATGTACGTCGAGTACCTGGTCGCGGCTGCGGCCGCGATGCGCCTCGGCCAGCCCGTCAAATGGGTCGAGACCCGCTCCGAGGACATGATCACTCTGGTCCACGGGCGGGACTACCTCATGACGGCCAAGCTCGGCCTGACAAACGACGGCAAGATAGTCGGCCTCGACGCAAACGTGATCGCCAACGCTGGTGCCTACCCCGCAATCGGCGCCGTACTTCCGATGCTGACGCAGATGATGGTGGTCGGCGTCTACGACATCCCGAAAGTGCGTTTTCAGGCAACGACCGCCGTCACCAACACGACCCCCGTCGGGGCCTACCGCGGCGCTGGACGTCCCGAAGCGACCCAGCTGATCGAGCGCGTGCTCGACGTCGCCGCGGTCAAGCTCGGTATCGACCCGGCTGAGATCCGACGGCGCAACTTCTTGGACCCGGCCGCTTTCCCGCTCACCACCACGACCGGCGGCGCCTACGACTCCGGCGAGTACGCCAAGTCCCTCGACGCCGCCCTCCAGGCTGCCGGCTACGGCGAGCTTCGCGAGGAGCAGGCGCTGCGTCGTGCCACCGGGGACCGCATCCAGTTAGGGATCGGCGTATCCACCTACGTCGAGGTAACCGCCCCTCTCGGCCTGCACGTCGAGTACGGGGCGGTCGAAGTCCACGAGGACGGGACAGCCTCGATGGAGGTCGGGACAAGCGTCCACGGCCAAGGACACCATACGGCGTTCGCTATGGTCGCCAGCGAGGTACTCGGGATTCCTATGGACAAAATACGCCTCGTCAACTCCGACACGGCCGCTGTGCCGCGCGGCTCAGGCACCATGGGATCACGCTCGCTGCAAACCGCCGGCAACGCCGTCCAGGTCGCCTCGGTCGAGGTGCTCGGACGCGGGCGCCAGATCGCAGCGCACCTCCTCGAAGCGAGCCCCGAAGACATCGTCACCGGCCCCGACGGGCTGCACGTCGCAGGCGTCCCGAACCTGGCCATCGCGTGGGCTGAGGTAGCCGCAGCCTCACACGACGCGAACCGTCTCCCCGAGGGACTCGAACCCGGCCCGCTACGACACGAAGGCGACTTCGACGGGGGCAACTCGACGTTCCCGTTCGGCGCGCACGTCTCGGTGGTCGAGCTCGACACCGAAACCGGCGGCGTCCGCATGCGCCGCCACATAGCCGTCGACGACTGCGGCCGGATCTTGAACCCTCTTCTCGTCAACGGCCAGCAGCACGGCGGTATCGCCCAGGGCGCGGCCCAGGCTCTCTTCGAGTGGGTCCGCTACGACGAGGACGGAAACCCGTTGACCGCTACGTTTATGGACTACCTCGTGCCGGCCGCTTCGGAGCTGCCGAGCTTCGAGGTGTCCAACACCGAGACCGACAGCCCCCGCAACGCGCTCGGTGCCAAAGGCATCGGCGAGTCAGGAACTATCGGCTCCACGCCCGCCATCCACAACGCGGTCGTAGACGCCGTCTCGCATCTCGGCATATCACACATAGACATGCCGTGCACGCCCGAGCGGATGTGGCGGGCTATCAGCTCGGCGGCCTCTGCCGTCAGCTGACACCAACGCTGAGCACCGCGGTAGCTACCTCCTGTAGCGCCCGGGCGGTGTCGGCGAAAGCTCGCTCCTCGCCGACGACGTCTACCAGCGAGCGTACAGCTACTGGACTGACCGCGACACGACGCCGGTCAGGTTCGTCGCGCGAGCGGACTCGTGCGGCTACGTCCAAGCCAGCCTCGACGTCTCCGGCGATGACAGCTGCCGGAACGCCGAGCTCCGCCGCCATGGCCAGCACTCCGCCGACGGTCTTCCCGTCGAACGATGCCTGGTCGACGTATCCCTCCCCGGTTATGACCAAGTCGGCTGCCTCTATCCGGCTCGCGAGGTCGATCCTCTCCGAGACCATGTCGAATCCACTGGACAGCACCGCCCCGATCGCCGCCAGACCACCCGCGAGTCCGCCCGCCGCGCCGCCCCCGTCCAGTGCGGACACGTCGACGCCGTAGCGCTCCAGGTAGATCTGCACGAGCCGCTCCAAGCGTCGCCTTAGCAGCTGCACCTGCGGTGGGCTCGCTCCTTTCTGCGGGGCGAACACCGCTGCCGCGTCGACGAAATGTGTCCTCACGTCGCAGGCGACCTCGATGCGGACCCCAGCTAGCCTACCCACGGGCTCCAACGATTCGATTGCCCCCAAACCGCCGTCGGTGGACGCCGAGCCGCCCATGCCCACGAGAACCCGGCGCGCTCCCCCAGCGACCGCCGCGGCGATGAGCTCGCCCACCCCGCCCGTCGAAGCGCTCACAGGGTCGTTGCCTTCCGGCCCGCCGACAAGGTGAAGGCCCGCGACCATCGCCATCTCTACTGCGGCCGTCGAACCTTGGTCGAGCTCGTACCAGGCGGATTCCACTTGGCCTCCGAGGGGTCCTTTGACCGTCACGGCCCTCGGGCGTCCGCCGATCACCGAACAGAAACCCTCCCCTCCGTCGGACATCGGCGCAAGGTCTGGCTCCCAGCCGAGCTCCACGGCAGCGGCTGCTATAGCCGTCGCGGCTTCCTGGGCTGTCGCGCTCCCCCTGAACTTGTCCGGGGCGATCACGACGCGGGGCATCCCCCATGGTGCCCGATCCGACGCCGCCGGGGCTAGCGCCCGCCACGGGACCCCAGGCCGGCTGCCCGACTGCGCACGACGCGGTCACGAGCTTCGCCCCCGGGAAGGTAGCGTCGTTTCGATGGACAGCGGCGCCAATGCGCTCATAGTCGTCTCCAACCGGGGGCCTGTGAGCTTCGAGTGGGACCCGGCGAACGGTCGACTCCGGGCCAAACGAGCGGCTGGCGGCCTCGTGAACACACTGGGCCCCGGTGCCCGCCGCCACGGCGCCCTCTGGTTGGCCGCTTCGACGAGCGAAACGGACAAGCAAGCCTCTAAGGCGGCCCTACTCGCCGACGAGCTTGTCCGGTTCTGGCCGGTGCCGGTCAGCCACGAGCGCTACCACGCCTACTACGACGTCATCTCGAACCAGACGCTCTGGTTCTGCCTTCACGGGCTCTGGGACACCCCGAGGCGGCCCCGCTTCGATCGGCACTGGTGGAGCGCCTGGAGCTCATATCGGGAGGTCAACGAGCTTTTCGCGACGGAGATCGACCGGGCAGCACCCCGCGGGGCGACGGTACTTGTTCAGGACTACCAGCTTGCTCTCACTCCTTCGATGCTGGCGCGGCGTCGCCCCGACCTTCGGATTTCCTCGTTCATCCATACTCCGTGGTGCTCCCCCGGGGAGTTGTCGTCACTTCCCGACGAGGCCGCCTCTGAGGTCCTCGCGGGATTGGCGGACGGCGGCCCGGTCGGCTTCCACTCCCCGAGATGGGCGGCCGCTTTCGACGACTGCGTGAAAGCCGTGCTCGGCAGGGCGGCGGCCACCTACGTTGCGCCTGCCGCAGTCGACGCCGGGGACCTGAAGAAGGTGGCTGCCTCCGAGGAGTGCGAGATGGAACGCGTAGCTCTCGACGAGGCTGTCGCAGGACGGAAACTGATCGTTCGGGTGGACAGGATGGAGCTTTCGAAGAACATCCTTCGAGGGTTCTGGGCGTATGACGAACTGCTCGAAACCAGACCGGACCTGAGAGGCCACGTCGTGTTCGCTGCGCTCGTGTACCCCTCGCGTGTCGGCCTCGCCGAGTACCAGGCCTACAGCCAGGAGGTGTTGTCGCTCGCCGCTGTTATCAACGCACGCTGGGGGACGCCGGACTGGACTCCTGTCCTGTTGCACGCGGAAGACAATTATCCCCGGTCGATCGCCGCGCTTCGCAGCTACGACGTCCTGCTGGTCAACCCGCTCCGGGACGGCCTTAACCTTGTTGCCAAGGAGGGGCCGTCGATCAACGAGCGCGACGGCTCCCTCGTGCTCAGCCGCCAGGCCGGGGCGTGGCTGGAGCTCGGGGACTACGCGCTCGGTGTCAACCCTTTCGACGTCTCGCAGACGGCTGAAGCGCTCGGCAGGGCACTCGATTCGAGCCCCGAGAGGCGAAGCGTTGACGCCGGCTGCCTTCGCCGTGTGGCAGAGATGCGCACACCGCTGGACTGGTTCGACGACCTGCTAAACGCTGCGTGCGGGTCCGGGTCCGGGCGCTATCCGCCGGAGCAGCTCCACTAAAGCTGCCGGCCCGTCGAGCACCACGTCGGCTGCGCGCAGCAGCTCCGCAGGTACCTCAACTCCGCCGACGGCCACCTTCAGCGCAGCAACCCCCTGCGCGCCAAGTTGATCCACTGTCCGGAACGCAGGCAGGTCACCGACGTCATCGCCGGCGAACATGACCGCCCGCAAACCCGAAGATCCTTCGCTCACGACAGTCCCCTTGTCGATTCCGAGCGCCGGGGCGAGCTCCACCGACATCTTTCCTCGGTGGACGGACAGCCCGGTGCGCAGCGCCAAGACGTCTGCGAGATCTTTGACTGCGGGCGCGGCTGCTGGATCGCTTCGATAGTGCAAGGCGACGCTCAAGCTTTTGCGCTCGACCGATAGCGAGGTGATACCGGCGTCCTCCGCTTGTCGGGCGGCGGCCTCCACCGCGTCTGCCCAGCGCTCCAGCTCGGGATCTGGGACCGTCCGGTATCGGCCGGTGCCGCTGCCTGACTCCACCTGCATCCCGTAGAGGCCGATCAGCTCTGTCGCCCCGCAGCCCGCCAGACGCTCGACCAGGTAGGAGACCGGCCTACCGGACACCACCGCGACTCGGCCGAGGCGTTCAGCGAGCGTCGCCAACGCCTCCGTCGCGCCCGGTACCGCCGTCGCCTCGTCGGGTGTTGCGACGATGTCCGAGAGTGTTCCGTCGAAGTCGACGAAGACTCCCGCATTCCGGGGATCGGCGAGCGCGGCCTTAAGCCACCTCCCCAACGGGTCCGCGATTACAGCGGCGGTCCGCTCCTCGAACTCGGCCATGGCCGAAGCGGGTCAAGCCCCTGCTACGAGGTTCGGTCCGATCACCAGGACGAGGTTTGCGGTCGAGCGCTCCGTAGCCGGGATCGGCGCGCTCGTAGGTGGCGGAACTGTGGTGTTCACGATCGCCGATGTGAGTCCGAGCTCCTGAGCCAAAGTGTCGGCCTCCGCCGTATACCCCGGCGTGAGGATATAGATCGTCGACGCGGTCACCTTCGACGTTGCGTTGTCGGGTAGCTCGGTGATGTACCCGTAGCCCGCCTTCAGCTTCGCCGACCACTGTGTCGCGAGCTGCCCGACGAGCACCCCGTTGAGCACCTGAAGCTTCACCTGGCTCGGCGGGACGGTGGTCGTCGTCGTGGTCGCCTGCGGGGCGGTAGTCGTGGTCGCCGCAGACTTCTTCGGCTTGGTAGCCACGGTTGTGCTCACGTGCGCTGCGGTCCCGGACCTGCTCAGGACCAGTATTCCCACGATGAGCAGCACGGCGACGAGCACCAGGCCGGCGGCCGAACTTGCCCCCGACTCGGAATGGCCTCGACCCGACCGCATCCCCCTGCTCACTAGGCTCTCCTCGCTCGGACGGTACTGAATACGATTTTTGCTCGGCGGCGCGCGCCCCGCACGCTCCGTGGACGTCTCACGACGGACTTGCACTCCTGTTAGGGCTGCGGGGCAGTCTATTCGACCATGGAGACGCAGGCGGTTCAGTTCGCCTGCGACAGGTCATGCGCCGCCAGACGCGATGCCGCCAGCGCCGACGAGCTCTCTCCTCACGGCCAGCGGTATCGGTGCTCGGGCCGGCCCCCACCGTAGCGAAGGGCCACCTCGACGCGGCCGATCCGCTGCAGATGCGAGAGGTAGCGCTGCGCCGTCGCCCGGCTCAGACCTGTGCGCTGCGCAACGTCTTCGCAGGAGAGGTCTGACTCCGCAGCACGAAGCGCTTCGACTATGACGCCCAAGGTCTGAGGGCTTTGGCCTTTCGGGAGCTTGCGAACTTCTGCGGATCTAACGGCAGCGTACAGATCGTCGATGTCCGTCTGGGTGATCTGCCCCATCCCAGCCATCTTCGCCCGCATCAGCCGGTAGGACTCGAGCACCTCCGAGAGTCGAGCGAAGCTGAACGGTTTGACCAGGTAGTCCAAGGTGCCCCCCTGCATCGCGCTACGCACACTAGACAGGTCCTGAGCTGCCGTGATCATGATCACGTCGACGTGCGGCATCCCCGGCTCGCGCAACTTTCGCAGAACCTCGAGGCCGGACAGGTCCGGAAGGTAGACGTCCAGGAGAAGGAGGTCCGGTCGCAGCTTCGCGACTGCCTCCAAGGTCGCTTGGGCGCTGAAAGCCTCGGCGACCACCTCGAAACCGCTGATCTTCTCGACAAACGCCCTGTGCAACGAAGCAACGCGAAAGTCGTCGTCGGCGACCACCACTGCAAGACTCATCCGGCGCGCACCGGCGATTCGTCTTCTGGGGACATTTCCGAGTCGAACTCGAGCGCTCCCGGCAGGCGGACTGTGAACACTGCTCCACCCGAACGGCGGTCGGTCCCAACCTCGACGCCGCCGGAGCGCTTGTAGACCAGCTGGCGTAGGACCGCCAGACCTAGACCCCTGCGGGCCCCGGTGCGAGACGACTTGGTAGTGAAACCGTCGACGAAGATCGCGTCCCGGTCGCTCTCTGCTACTCCGGGTCCCGAGTCGGCAACCCTTATGATTAGGTCTGCGCCGTCCATCTCGACGCTCACCTCCACCCAAGCGGCGTTGCTGCCTTTAGCCGCGTCGATTGCGTTGTCAATCAAATTTCCGACCACGGTGACCAAGTCCAAAGCCTCGACGACGCGCCCGCCAACGAAGGTGGACTCCCCGATGCGAAGCTCGACCCCTTGCTCCCGACCGAGCGCACTCTTGGCGACCAGCAGAGCGCCCAGCACCGGATCGCGGACACCTGAACCGACCCGATCGGCAAACTCGCGGTCGTGGCCTTGAAGCTGGGTGGCGAAGCGGACAGCCTCTGAATACTCGCCCAACTCCACAAGACCGATCACCGTATGGATCCGGTTCGAGAAGTCGTGCGCCTGGGCGCGCAACGCTTCGGTGAGGCTCAGCGTTCCGTCCAGTTCCCGCAGAAGTGACTCGGATTCGGTCCGGTCGTACAACGTCACCACATGACCGAGATCGCGCTCTTCTAGAGATACCGGCACTCGATTGACGACTAGCACCCTATCCTCGCTCACGACGAGCAGGTCTTTCCCGTCGATGTCCCCGGAGAGGGCCTGTAACAGCCTCCCCGCCGAGACCAGCACACTGATCGGCCGGTGAAGGTGACGCCTCGGAAGGTGAAGAAGTCGCTGAGCTTCGGCGTTCGCGAAACGCACCTTGTCGTCAGGGTCGAGTCCGACCACCCCCTCGCGAATTCCCGACAGGGTCGCCTGCTGTTCTTGGATGAGATCGGTCACCTCGTCCAGTTCCAAACCAAAAGTTCGTCTGCGCAACCAGCGGGTGACTGAAAGGGTTCCAAATATGGCGATGATCAGCGCAAGAAACGCCGCTTCGGCTACGTCGATCGTCAGCCTGAGCACCTCCGAGCGACCATTCGATCCTGGGCCGACGATCGTCAGCGTTGCAATCACAACGCCCTGCGTCGACTTCACGGGAACCCGTATCACGTCAGGGGCACCCGGCCCGCTGATGTTCGGCGTTCCTGACTGCACTGGTGCGACCAGTGCGCTCCCCGTGACTTCCACTAACCTCGCGGCCTCGCCGATACGCACCCCCTGGAGCAACGCGTTCAATCCGGCGGTGTCGCCTGCGGCAACGTCGCTACGGAAGACCTTCGATGTCGCGACAGAGCTAGCCTCGAACAGCTGGCGTTGGCGAAGTTCCCGACTACCCTCGCCGCTACGAAACACCACGAGACTCGCCCCGACCGCCACAGAAACGGCGAACACGCAAAGTTGGAGCACCGCAAGCCTCGTCGATAGACCCAGTTTCGAAGCGTGTCTCGCTCGCATCTACAACTTCCCCCGACCGCAAATGCGGTCTACGACGAACCTCCAGCCTAGATACTACCCGCCAGCCTCACGCGCCCAACGCTCTTCGGAACCGAGCGGGCACGACAGGTGACTGCCTGACACCAGCGCGCAATATGAGCTAAACGACCTAATCAAACACAAGCGCTATTAATGCACTGAACATATCGAGTCACTCCAGTCCCACATTACCGTCACACCCGTCAACCGAGAGCAGAAGCTCGTTCGGTCCGTCGCACACCTCGGGGGTGGAACCTGACTCTGTTCTTTCTATCGTTCGGCTTTGGGCTAGTTACCGCGTCGGTGCTGGCCCTTAGCGCCGTCGGGCTCAGCCTCCAGTTCGGCGTGACCAACTTCGTCAATTTCGGGTACGGGGCGATGCTCGGACTAGGGATGTATTTCACCTACGCGCTCAACACGAGTCTCGGTCTGCCCTTCTGGCTTGCAGCCATTGGGGGCACCCTGCTCACAGGCGTCGCCGCTGTCATCATCGACGCCCTGATTCTCGAGCCTTTCGTCCGCCGGGGCACGAGCGGGTTCTTCATGCTGATAGTCACCTTCGGGCTTTCGCTCATCCTCTTGAACCTCATCCAGCTCTTCTGGGGCGTGTCGTTCACGAAGTTCTCCATCCATCAAGGAACGCCACTCAAGATCGGACCGCTCAGCTTCACTCCGAATCAGTTAGCAATTATTGTCATATCAATCGTCGTGCTGGTTGGCGTCCATCTGCTGCTCACGCGTACGACCCTGGGCCGGTCGATGCGGGCAATGTCTGACAACACATCCCTGGCGAAGGTTAGTGGCATCAATACAGGCCGCATCACCATGTGGACGTGGTTCTTGAGCGGATGCCTCGCCGGACTCGGCGGCGTCACCCTGGCAATCAACACCGTTTCCTTCCAGGCCTACACCGGCAACAACTTTCTGTTCGTCATATTCGCCGCAGTAATCGTCGGCGGGATCGGCCAGATCTACGGGGCGATGATCGGCGCCATCGCGATAGGACTGGTCGTAAACCTATCGGGCATCTGGATCTCCTCCGCATACCAGCTCGACCTTGCGTTTGCAGTTCTGGTCCTCGTGCTTCTCGTGAGGCCGCAAGGGGTAATCGCCACCGTAGGCAAGGCTTAGAAAGGAAGTTTGATCAATGGGAGTCTTCTGGGGTTACGTCGCAACCCTCGCCGTCTACTTCTGCATCTACAACATCTTCGCCTTCGGGCTCAATATCCAGTTCGGCTACGCCGGGATCCTCGACTTCACCGTCATCACCTTCATGGCCATCGGCGGCTACTTCGCCGGTGTAGCCGTGCTGGGGCCTGCTCAACGTGGAACGGAGATCTACTACATCCTCGGGTTGAGCCTTCCGTGGCCCGTCGCGCTGGTTATCGGCGCCGTGGCAGCGGGTCTCCTCGGCTTCATCATCGGACTGATCGCACTTCGGCGCCTGCGCAGTGACTACCTCGCTATCGTCACTCTGGCGTCGGGGTCGATCGTCTACGGGATCATCAACAATGACAACAAGATCTTCGACGGAGGAGCGGGCCTCGTCGGCGTGTCTCAGCCGTTTGGCTCACACATAAGTACGAATCCGAACACCTACAGCGAGTTCTTCCTGATCATCTGCTTCGTACTGATGGTCGCTTGCTGGCTGTTCGCGAACAGGCTGTACTCGTCACCTCTCGGCAGGGCGATGCGTGCCATCCGCGAGGACGTGGACGTCGCCGAGGCGTACGGAAAGAACAGCTTCAAGATCCGCATGACGGCCATGGTCATCGGATGCATGATGGTCGGCATCGGCGGAGCGCTCACCATTGCTTACGTCACTGCCCTTTCCCCTGCCGGATGGACGACGGGTGAGACATTCGTGATCTGGGCGGCACTCATCGTCGGGGGACGAGGCAACAACTGGGGCGCTGTCGTCGGATCGTTCCTCGTGGCAGTCCTGTTCAACGAAGCGACCCGGTTCCTGCCGAACATCCCCGGCCACCCGAACATGATCTCCGATATCCGCAACATGGCGATCGGCGGTCTCGTGATCCTCACCTTGTGGTTCCGCGAGCAGGGCGTCATACCGGAGCGCAAGGCGAAGTTCATGGAGATCCCCCTTCGCTCTACACGCGCCGAAGCTGGTTTATTGGCCGTGTCAGCCGCCGGATCTGACAATGCCTGATACCGATACCGGTCGAACGTCACCGGCGTACAACCCTCCGACGTCGGAAGCCTCACTCGGCAGCGCCGTGTCAGCCGACTCCTCCCCTACCCCGACAGGTACCCTTCTCAAAGCTGACGCTCTCGTACGTCACTTCGGGGGTGTCGCGGCAGTCGACGGTTGCAGTTTCGAGATTGCCCGCAACACGATCACCGGGCTCATCGGTCCCAACGGGGCCGGCAAGACGACGACGGTAAACCTCATCTCGGGGGCGATCCGGCCGGGAGCCGGCCATGTCATATTCGACGGTGACGACGTCACCGGGTTCGCGCCTCACCGGCTCGCCGCCAAAGGTCTGATCCGCACTTTTCAGATCTCCCGGGAATACAAGTCGATGACCGTCCTCGAGAACCTCATGGCTTCGCCGCGCAACCAGGCAGGCGAGAGGCTCTTCAACGTCTTCTTCCGCAGCGGCGCGTACAAAGCTGAGGAACGCCGGCACCTGGAGAGATCACTCGAAGTGCTCGACGATTTCGGACTGTACGCCAAACGCAACGACTACGCCGGAAACCTTAGCGGTGGGCAGAAACGGCTTCTGGAGCTCGCAAGGGCGGTAATGGCCGAGCCGAAGCTTCTGCTGCTCGACGAACCGATGGCCGGCATCAACCCGGCCCTCGTCGACAAGGTGACCGAGCACATCATCGCAATGCGCGACACCCTCGGTGTCACATTTCTTGTCGTCGAGCACAATCTGGAGGTGGTCGAGCGAATGTGCGATCACGTGATTGCGATGGCTCTCGGATCCACCTTGGCAACAGGGACTATGGCGCAACTTCGAGCAAACCAGGCAGTCGTCACCGCCTATCTGACTGGAGGCGAGGCGTGACCGACGTCCTGTCGGTAGCAGGCCTTACCGCCGGCTACGGAAAGATACCGATCGTCAACGACATCAGCTTCAACGTCGGCCTCAGCCAGGTGGTCACAATTGTAGGACCCAACGGCGCCGGGAAGTCCACGGCGCTCAAAGCGACATTCGGCCTGGTGAACCGTTTCGGCGGCGCGATACACCTCGATGGGGAACCGGTGAGCGACCTCCCCACCCACGCGCTCGCCTGGGCGGGTATGGGCTATGTGCCCCAGGTCGAGAACGTGTTCGCCACGATGACCGTTCAGGAGAACCTGTCGCTTGGCGGCCTGGCGCAAACGACCAAAGCGAAGAGTCGCGACGCCTCGCGTCGAAGTGAGGTCTTCGACATATTTCCAGACCTTGCTCTTGCGCGAAACAAGAAGGCGGGCCAGCTGAGCGGAGGCCAGCGCAACATGCTCGGGATGGCCAGAGCCTTGATGTCCGATCCGAAGATTATTCTTCTCGACGAGCCGACCGCCGGACTGTCGCCGGCAAACGTCGACGTCGTGTGGGCCCAGATACGCCGGATAGCCGACCTCGGGACCTCCATCTTGGTCGTCGAGCAGAACGTGGCGCGCGCTTTGCGCCAGGCGGACTGGGTGTACGTCCTCGTTGCCGGATCGAACTATCTCGCCGGCAGCGCTTCCACTCTCGAAGGAGTCGACCTCGGGGCGATCTTCCTCGGTGCGACCCACCCTGGCCACCTGAGCCTCGCCAAAGGTGGCGGATCCGATCTACCGCAACACCAACCACAGCAGCAATAGAAAGGGGAGTACCAGTTACATGAAAACATTCCGAGACTTGACCTCGACAGGCGGAGGTGACGATTCTGCGCCGAAGCCGACGGGGAGGCGTTCGATGAAGGTTGTCGCTTTGCTGGCCGCCGGTTCCACTTTGATAGCCGCCTGCGGTTCGAGTACGAAGTCCTCGTCGTCGGCTACGACCGCATCGTCGGGCTCCGGAGGTTCGTCGACGACGGCGGCGGCGTCGACAGCGCCTATCCATGTCGGTGAGATCCTGCCTATGACCGGTAAAGAGGCGTTCGTTGGGAAGTGGTTCGACCACGGTGTCCAGGCTGGGATCTACGCTGTCAACAACGGGGGCGGCGTCCTTGGGGGACGAAAGTTCACTGCGAAGCTGGAGGACACGGCCGGCGACCCCGTCGACGCAGTCACGGCGTTGAAGACCGACCTTCTCTACCACCCGAAAGTAATGTTCGGGCCCTCATCTCTAGAGATCGAGGGAGTCATTCGTCAGTTCGGCTCGCTCCCGTTGGTGGACTTCATGGAAGGCGGGACCACGCAGCTCGATTACATGAACTACCCCTACGTGTTCAGGGTCTTCCCGTCTGACTCGGAGCTGCTCGCAGGCGAAGCCTATTACGGCTACCACGTCAAGAACTGCACAAGCGCCGGGCTGGTCTACACGTCCGGCTCGAATGCTCAAGCCGAGGTATCGCCGGTCACCAAGGCCTATACGGCGCAAGGCGGTAAAATAGCAGCTTCAGTGACACTAGTTGCTGATCAGAGCTCGTATAGCTCCGAGGTGGCGAAACTGTTCAACGCGCACCCCCAGTGCGTGTTCTTCCACATGGACCCCCAGACGGCGAGCACGTTCTTCGCGAACGTCCGCCAGCTGAACGACATGAACATCCCGTTTATCACCGGTGATACCGGCGCGGCGACGCAGATGGCGAACGCTATCGGTTTGCAATACGCGTCCAAGTGGGTGACCGGTATGGGAGCACCCCCGGCGTACGCTCAGGCCCAGACCGCCTACACGGCTGCCTACAACGCCGTATGGAAGACGACGACCTCGCTACCAGCTGCGCCCGCAATGTACGACGCAGTGGTGATAGCGGCCCTCGCGATGGATGCGGCCAAGTCCACCAATCCCTCCGTATACGTCAAACAAGTGACGAAGGTTGCCGGCGGCCCAGGTACAGCCTGCTACACCTACCCGAGCTGCCTGGCCCTGCTAAATGCTGGTACCGCCATCAACTACCAGGGTGTTAGCGGAAACGAGAACTTCAACCAGTACCACAACGTGTTCTCCTCCTTCGAAGTCCAGCAGTTCTCTGCTTCGGGGACCTTGAACAACGTCTACACCGAGAAAGCCTCAGTGCTCGCGAGTCTCTACAACAAGGGCTAACGCGGCCGGGGAAACCTACCGAGTGCAGCCATGCCCGTCGCGGGTCGGAGCAATCCGGCTCGCGGCGGGCATCGCTTTTTGTGGACCGCAAGGTGAAGCAGACCAACAACAGAAAAAACAGCTATGAGTGAATGCTCACTCATATACACTGTGTCGGTGTCTTTTCAGCAGGCCATCCCGATCACCGATAACCCCGACTGCTCTGGACCGCGCAGGCGAGCTTCGTCGCTTCCCACGGACGAGCGTCGGGCGGATTTGATTGCGGCGGTACTTCCGCTTCTCATCGAGCACGGCACAGCTGTTACGACCCGACAGATCGCCTTGGCCGCCGGCATCGCCGAAGGCACGATCTTCAGAGCCTTTCCCGACAAGAAGTCCCTGGTCACCGCCGCAATCGAACACGCCTTCGACCCCGCCCCAATGGATGCCGAACTCGACGCGATCGACCGTAGCCTGCCCCTTGAGGCGCGACTGGAGGTGGCGGTATCGATCATGGCGGACCGACTCGGTTTCCTTGGCCAGCTCATGCTGGCGACGGGGATCAGGCCACCCGATCTGAAGGCAGGACGAACCCCCGGTCACCATCCCCCGAACCTGGAGAGCCTCGCAGCGCTCTTCGAGCCCGACCGGGCGCTGATCCGGCGGGACCCGCTGCACGCAGCGCAGCTTCTTCGCGGGCTCACCTTCGCCGCCAGCCATCCGACTCTCCTCGCGGGCAAACCGCTGACACCGGCTGAGATCGTCTCGATCCTGTTGGACGGCCTGCGCAAAAGCGAGGCTCGGCCGTGCTGATCCGCCTGCTCGTCACTTACCTGCGCCGGTACAAAAAGCTTCTCCTCGCCGTTCTGGCACTGCAGTTCGTTCAGACGATGGCCACGCTTTTCCTGCCTACCATCAACGCCGATATCGTCGACAAGGGTGTCTTGACACACAACACCGGCTACATCTGGCGCCTCGGCGCCTTGATGCTCGCCATCACAGGGGTGCAGGTAGTCTTCGCAGTCGCCGCTATATACGCCGGGTCGAAGGCGGCGATGGGATTCGGGCGCGATGTCCGCAGCGGCCTGTTTCACCGCGTGACGGACTTCTCGGCGCAGGAGGTCGGCTCCTTCGGTGCCCCGTCGCTGATCACCCGGATAACCAATGACGTGACCCAGGTGCAGATCCTTGTGGTGATGACCAGCACATTGTTCGTCGCCGCACCGATCATGCTCGTAGGCGGCGTGATCATGGCGATCCGCGAGGACGGACCGCTTTCGCTGATACTCGTCGTGAGCATCCCCGCCCTGCTACTGGGCGTAGGCCAGGTGGTCGTCCGGATGGTTCCGCAATTCCAGGCGATGCAGCTTCGCCTCGATCGGGTCAACCAGGTCCTAAGAGAGCAGATCACCGGAATGCGCGTGGTGCGGGCATTCGTACGTGAACCGGAGGAAACAGCGCGCTTCGAGGTCGCAAACGACGAGCTCACCGCCACTTCCCTTCGGGCAGGCCGGCTCATGGCCTTCATGTTCCCGACCGTCATGGTGGTAATAAACGTGTCGAGCGCGGCTGTGCTTTGGATCGGCGGTGACCGCATCGGCGCCGGACACATGCAGATAGGCGCCCTGATCGCGTTCCTCACCTACCTCGTGCAGATCCTGACTTCGGTGATGATGGCCACCTTCGTTGCGATGATGTGGCCACGCGCAGCTGTGTG
>JAKCEB010000044.1 GCA_021838305.1 Actinomycetes bacterium
GATCCTCGGCAACAGCTATCAAGAGCTCACCTACAGTGGTTACGCAGAACATACGGTGCTTCTTTCTGCACCGGGAACCCCGGCTGGTACCGTGGAGCGGGTTCTACGCACCCTCATATCCGCCGACAGTTACATTGCGTCGAATCCGACAGCCGCTGCCTCGGCGATCGCTGGACAGTCCGGCGGAGCTGATTCGGTGAGTTTCGTATCGAGTTACCTCCCAAAGTACGCGCAGAAGGTGGATCTCCTCTCAGGCTTACCTGCCTTGCTTGTCGCCGAGGGTCAATGGCTAAACTCGACACAAGGAGTTGGCGGGTCGCTCAGTCAAACGACGATTGTGATGGCTATGGACAGCACTGCGCTGAGCGCAGTCGACGCGTCTCGCGTAAGCCTACCGTGATGTTGGACGTAGAACTTCGCACCACAGACGATGCTTCCTTTGGGCGCGGCGCGGCAGGCGACGTCGGGATGGACCAGAACACATTGCGACGTCGAGGTACTGGGCTTCTCGGGGTGGACTCTGCGAGAACTGCAGGTGGGCTCACCTTGTACTGCCCGATAGCAGGACCGGGAGACATTTTTCTCGTCGACATCGATGGACAAGTAGTACACAAGTGGGCGGCGCCGGCCCCTCCTGGACGGCATGCGAAGCTTCTGAAGAACGGCAACCTGTTCTATCAAGGTAAGGGTTCGACGGGACATTCACTGTTCCCGCTCTGGGACGTTTACCACGGTGGCCGTTTGATGGAGTTGGACGCTGATGCAGTCGTGATCAGAGAGGTAGGGCACGAACTGCATCATCACGATGCTTCAATAATGGCGAATGGGAACCTGCTGGTCGGAGCGGTCGAGAGACTCTCGCCAGGTACTGCCGGACGTGTCGTAGGCGGAATACCTGGAAGCGAGGCTCCCGACGGATCGATATGGGGCGATGTCGTCTACGAGATGACCTGGGACGGGGAGATCTTATGGCGCTGGGAACCGTTGGATGCCTTTGACCCGGCAGAACTTCCACTCGACGAGCACTTTTCGCGCGAACACTGGCCGATGTGCAACAGCGTCGAGGAGGCAAACGACGGGAATATTCTTCTCGGCTACCGGAGCGCCTCTACGTGCGTCCTCGTAGAGCGTACGTCAGGGAAAGTGATGTGGCGCGTCGGACCTGAGATACTCGCCCAACAGCATCACCCTCACATGTTGGACAATGGTCACGTACTCGTATTCGACAATGGATCCTTTCGTCCCTCGAGCAGTGTTCCGTACTCCCGAGTGATCGAGGTTGACCCGGCTGACGACAACCGGATCGTCTGGGAGTACCACGATGATCCTCCGCAGAACTTCTACAGCCCATACATGTCGAATGCACAGCGACTGTGGAACGGAAATACGCTCATCAGCGAGGGATCATTTGGGAGGATCTTCGAAGTGACACCCAGCGGGGAGACGGTGTGGGACTACGTGGTCCCGTATTTCTACAGCTTTCCGAGGGGTACCGGACCGGAGTCGTCATCGGGGGCTCAGAACGCAATCTTCCGGGCTTACCGCTACGAGGCGAGCCGGTTCCCCTGGTTATAGTCAGGCGAGGAGGCGAACCGCCGCCGCGAGGCCTACCGCTACGACGAGCACCCTGAGGAGTGTCGTGGGCACCCACTTCGCAAACAGCGACCCGAGGTAGCCGCCGATCAGGCTTCCCCCAGCGAGGACCCCTGCGGCGGACCACGACACTGGTGCGAAGACGATGAAGGCAACAGCGGCGATGGTGTTGATGACGAGCGACATCGCGGAGCGAAGGCCGCTGATTTTCTTGAGGTCCTCGGGGAGAAGCGACCCTAGGATCCCGAGGAGCAGCACGCCGAGGCCAGCCCCGAAGTAACTTCCGTAGGTGGAGGCGACGAACACCGGAGCGTTTAGTAGCAGGCCGGGCTGCTTTGCGCGCGCGCTGGATCGAGCCTGAAGTGCGCGCGAGAGCAAGGGCTGGACGGCGAAAAGTCCGCATGCGACGAGGATGAGATAGGGGGCGAGGGTGCTGAACGCACTGGCGGGGGTGCCAAGGAGAAGCACGACTCCAGCAACGCTGCCTGCCAGGGTCGGGACGGCCAACTTGCGAAGGTTCTCCGGTTGACTCGAAATTTCAGACCGGAAACCCGCCGAGCCGCCGACGTATCCAGTCCAGATTCCGACCGTCGATGTCACGTTCGCGTTGAGGGCGGGTAAGCCCATTGCGAGAAGCACCGGGAACGACACGAGGGAGCCTCCGCCAGCTACGCCGTTGATGAACCCCGCACCGAGTCCGGCCGCTCCCAGCAGTCCAAGCTGGGTCCCGTCCACCACCGGAAGGTTACCACGCCGCCCCAAGCGCCAGCCGTTGCGGAAGACCTACTGTGTAGCCATGCCGAGCTACATAGGCCCCGGGGTACTTGAAGTCGACACGCTTCTCGGAGGTTGGGAGAAAGTGACGGCCGGCTACCTGATCGAGGGTCCGGCGCCTGTGCTCATCGAAACCGGCAGCCAGTCGTCGGTGCCCACCCTGCTGGAAGCCTTAGCACGTCACGGCGTCGCGGCAACGGACCTCGCCGGGATAGCGGTGACCCACATCCATCTCGACCATGCGGGAGGTGTCGGCGACGTCGCGCGTGCGTTCCCGAACGCGACCGTCTACGTGCACGAGAAGGGCGCACGCCACCTTGTCGACCCCGAACGGCTGGTCCGCTCCGCGGCGATGGTCTACGGCGACCTTCTCGACTCGCTGTACGGTCGACTCGACCCGACCCCCGGTGATCGGGTCCATGTCCTCGAAGACGGCGAGGAGATTCGCGTGGGCCCGGGGCGGACGCTGACGACGATCGATTCGCCGGGCCACGCGAAGCATCACCTGGCTCTGCACGACAGCGAGAGCGGCATCATCTTCGCGGGTGACGCTGTCGGTGTGCGCCTACCCGACGCCGGGGTTCTCCGTCCTGCCACTCCCCCCGCTGACTTCGATCTGGACCAGGCGGTCAACTCGCTTCACAAGTTCGCGTCTCGAAGCCCTAGCGGAATCGCCCTCGCCCACTACGGCCTTGTCGGCGATCCCGCCGGACTGTTGGAGGAGGCCGAGTCGACGCTTCGCGACTGGGCGGCGACAGCCGAGGCGGCGTGGCGAGGAGGAGACGACATTGCGCAAGCGCTCACCGATCGCTTCGGCGCTCAGATCGACGGAGTCGCAGAGGAGCACAGGGCGAAGCTGGAGACGCTCAACGGTATCCATTCGAATGCCGCAGGCTTGAAGCGCTGGCTGGAGACCACCAAAGGAGACTCTGCTCACCCCCATCCTCACTGAGGGCAGACCTGGTGATGTTCCCGCAGAGATAACCTCTCAGCCGGCCCCCGCCAGCTCGTCCCGGCGGTACTGGGTCTGATACAGGTCGGCGTACAGTCCGCCTTCGGCGATCAGCTGGCCGTGGGTGCCGTGCGCGACTATGTGACCGTCGTCGAGGACCAGGATCTGGTCGGCTGCCTGGATTGTCGACAGCCGGTGGGCGATCACGACCGAGGTCCGACCATGTAGGGCGGCTGCCAGCGCCTGTTGGACGGCGAGCTCCGTCTCGGAGTCGAGGTGGGCGGTGGCCTCGTCGAGGATCACGATGGAAGGGTCCTTCAAAAGGACGCGTGCTATGGCGAGGCGCTGCTTCTCCCCGCCCGACAGGCGGTAACCCCGTTCTCCGACGACGGTATCAAAGCCTTCGGGAAGCGCGGCCACCACGTCCGCTATGCGCGCCGCTTCGCATGCAGCGACGAGTTGCGCGTCCGAGGCGTCCGGGCGAGCATAGAGAAGATTTGATCGGATCGTGTCGTGAAAAAGGTGGGCGTCCTGGCTGACGACGCCCACGCGCGAACGAAGCGAGGCCATGGTCACGTCCCGGAGGTCCGTGCCGTCTACGGTGATCGAACCGTCGCTGACGTCGTAGAGGCGCGGTAGCAGGCTCGACAAGGTGGACTTGCCTGCACCGGAGGGTCCTACCAGCGCTGTCATGGTCCCCGGTTCGCAGACGAACGACACGTCGCGCAAGACCCACGGTCCGACGTCCGCGGACAGGTCGCCATCTGAGCCGTCACCGCGCGACTCGAGGGAAGCGACCGAGACGTCGGCCGGTGCCGGGTAGCGAAACCAGACGTCTGATGCGACGACACGTCCGGACACGGTCTCGAGCGGCTCCGCCCCCGGCCGGTCGGCGACTGTGGGGGTCGCGTCGAGCACCTCGAAGACCCTGTCGAAGCTCACGATCGCCCCGAGCAGGCTCACCCGTGTGCTCGCGAGGTCGGTCAGTGGTGAGTAGAGTCGGGTCACATATGCGGCGAGGGCCACGACGGTGCCGACGGCGAGATGGCCTGTCGCAGCCTCGCGGCCACCAAGCCAGTAGACGGCGGCGGTGCCGACAGCGCCGACGAGCGCCAACGCTGTGAAGAGGTAGCGGCTGATCAGCGCGAGGCGCACCCCTGCGTCGCGGACTGCGCCGGCGCGCTGAGCAAACTCCTTGGACTCGTCCGAGGGCCGGCCGAACAGTTTGGAGAGCAGGGCGCCTCCGATGTTGAACTTCTCGGTCATTGTCACGCTCATGGCCGAGTTGAACTGCATCTGACGGCGCGCCACGGTGCTTATCCGCCCGGCGAGGAGCCGGTCGACAACTATGAACGGTGGTACGACGACAAGGGCCAGTTCGGTGATCGAGGGGCTGAGAGCGAACATCGGGATGAGCGTTGCGACGAGGGTGAGCACGTCGGAGACCACCGACGCAGCTGTGCCTACGGCGTTCTGCGCGTCGAGGACATCGTTGGTCAGCCTCGACATGAGCGAGCCGGTCTGGGTGCGGGTGAAAAACGCGATCGGCATCTGCTGGACATGCTCGAACAGCGAGACCCGAAGGTCGTAGATAATCCGCTCCCCGATCAGCGACGCGAACCAACGGTTGAGCAGCGACAAGGCGGTGGTCGCCAGCGCAAGGCCGACCATCGCAGCGGCGATGAGGTCCACCAGACCGACGTTGTGGTGGCCGATACCCCGGTCGATGAGGTCGCGCACCAGTAGCGGCGGGACGGAGCCGATCCCGGCGGCCGCTGCGATGCTCAACAGGTACAACGCGAGGCGTCCCCGGTAGGGGCGGAGGAAGCGCCATATCCTTCCCCGTGTACCGGGGCTTACCGGCGCGGCTTTGAGCGCGGCGAGGTCGAGCCGACGGTATGCCTTGCTCACGCGAACCTTCGAGTCATCAGGGCCTCAAAGTATCGGACGCAGCCCCGTTCGCCGTTGGAGCATCATGGAGGGGTGGAGCCCCTCGAATTGGAGCTGGTCACCAGAGAAGTCGCCAAGAGAGTGACTACGTCGCGGCGCGCCGACAGCGACCGCCCGTGGGCGGACGGTTACCCGATGGACGGCGACCGGCGGGCTTGCATGGCTTACCTTCGCCAGCTGCCGTTCTTCGGCGGCCGGTCACGCACCGACCCGTTCGGCTACTACCAGATCTTAGAGGACGGCGTTGTAGTCGGTGGTATCGGCTTTCACGGACCACCCCGCGGGGGCCTCGTCGAGGTGGGCTACGGGGTGGTCGAGTCGGTCCGGGGTCGGGGTCTTGCGACGGAGGCTCTACGGGAGATCATACGCTTCGCACGTAACCATCCCGATGTGGTCACCGTCCGGGGGCGTACTTCTCCGGACAACGTCGCCTCGCAGAAAGTGATGCTTGCTTGTGGCATGACTTTGGTCGGCAGAGACCCGGAGTTCTTGCGTTTCGAGATCTCAGCGTTTGACGGCAGCTAACGACAGGAGCGACGGTAACCTTTTTCCTAATGATTGATCACGGAAATTCGTGTCGGTGAGAGGTAGCGCCGAGGGAAGGCGTAGCGCTCCCATGGTTGTGAGGTCCGGTTTCATCGTGGCTTGCGGGGTGTTGCTGGCGGCTTGCAGCTCGTCGAGCCACGGTTCTTCAGCGTCGAATACGACTGCCCCGACCACGACCGTCGCTCCTGCGCCGACGACTGGGGCCACCAGTACCACGTCGCCCAGTACTTCGAGTACCTCGACGACCACGTCAACGTCGACGACGACCCCGGGGCCGCAGTCGTGCGCTACCAGCGCGCTGACGGCCAGTGTCGGCAGCCCGAACGGGGCGGCCGGCAGCACTTACTACGTGCTCACGTTCACCAACACGTCGTCGACGGCGTGCTTAATCAACGGGTACCCCGGCGTGTCGTATGTGGCGGGTTCGGCTGGAACCCAGATCGGCGCCCCAGCTGCCCGCCTGCCGGGAACGGTCGCCGCCGTCATTGTTCAATCGGGAGCGTCGGCGTTCGCAACGCTGCGGGAGGTTGTCGCCGGGAACTACGGTTCGAGTTGCGGCCTCACGAACGTGGCGGGACTTCGGATCTATCCCCCGAACCAGACTGCTGCTCTGTTCGTTGCTCAGAAAACCCAAGGTTGCTCCAACTCTTCGGATCTGGTGCTCCAGGTCGGCCCGTTTGCCTCTACGGCTGCGGGAGCTTCGTCTTAAACCCGACGGGTCCGATTCAAGCCGTTTGAACGGGGTTGGCTTCCATCGGGCTCGATGGCCGCGTCGACCTATAGCTCGAGGCGGATCGTGCCGATAACGCGTTGTATGTGGGATTTGGTGGAGGTGCTGACACACCTGGTAAAACTCGGCGGTTCAGACCTGCACGTGGGGGCGGGAAGCCTGCCGCGTGTCAGGATCAACACGGATCTGCGCCCGGCGCCTTTCCCTGCTGTCAGTGGCGAGGATATGGTCGCGGTCCTCGCGAAGATCGTTCCCCCGCAGCGTTGGGCGGAGTTCCAAAAGACGGGGGAGGCAGACTTTTCCGTCTCGCTGGCCGGGTTGGGCCGTTTCAGGGGTAACGCGTGTATGCAGCGGGGGACTGTTGCAGTTGTCTTGCGCCGGGTGCTGCCCGTCGCCGTGACAGCCAAGGAGCTCGGATTGCCGCCGATCGTCACCAAACTGGCCGAGGAGCACCGCGGTTTGGTGCTCGTCACAGGTCCGACGGGCAGCGGCAAGACCACAACTCTCGCCGCGATGATCGACCACATAAACGCGAACCGGGCATGCAAGGTCGTGACCATCGAAGATCCCATCGAGGTGATCCACACAGACAAGCGTTCCGTGATCTGGCAGCGCGAGATCGGGACCGACACCGAAGATTACGGCCAGGCGATGCGCCGGGTTCTCCGCCAGGATCCCGATGTGATCCTGGTAGGCGAGATGCGTGACGAGGAAACGGTTTCGGCTGCCCTAGCCGCAGCGGAGACGGGCCATCTCGTCCTGTCGACATTGCACACCACCAATGCGATGGAGACGATCAACCGTGTCATCGACTTCTTCCCTCCATCGCAAAGCCACCAGGTACGAATGGCACTCGCCGGAGCTTTGAAGGGGGTTGTCAGCCAGCGCCTCGTGGTGACCAAAGACGGCCAGTCGCGCGTGGCCGCCGTCGAAGCGATGATCGTGACCGGCCGTATCGCTGACAGGATCATCGATCCAGACAGTTCCGGTGACACGATCGACGAGCAGATAGCCGACGGCGATTATCACGGAATGCAGAGCTTCGACCAGGCGTTGCTCAAGCTGATTGTCGATGACCGCATCAGCGTTCAAAGTGCCCTCTCGGCGTCTACGTCTCCGCACGACCTCCTCGTTGCGCTAGAAGCCGCCGGAGTTTCTGTCAGACGAGAGGCCGCTTCAGTCGCCTGACCGTCTGACCGCGTGAACGCCCGGCTGCTCTCGATCTGGCCCAGGCGGGTCAGCTCCAAATGGTCACGTAGACCGGCGGACGGAACCTGCTCGCCGGGACGGCACCGTCGCTTCTGTGCATGGCCTGCACGGCTTCGGTGGTGGCGAGGAAGCGCATCAATGCCGACACCGCAGGCGGACGCCGATCGACTTTGAGCGCGCTCACGTACCACATCAGCTGCACCGGGGTGGATTCGACTTCGAGGCGGCACAGGACACCCCGCTCGACTTCAGGGTTCACGAGATGCGAGATGGCCGGCGCCACTCCGGCACCCGCTGCGGCGGCCGACCAAGCGGAGGCCTGGTTGGGGAACACCCTTACTTGGCGCTCGGGAACCCTCAAGTGCGCCATGAGCATCCCCACCTCGCTCGAAGGATCGATGCCCGACGGAGCTACGAGCCAGTCCTCACCGACGAGGCGGTCCCAGCGCAGCGGACCTCCGCGCGCCAGGTGGAAGTCGGGCGAGGCGACCACGACAAGGCCGTAGCGCATCATCGGGTCGCTGGTCAGCCCTTCAGCGGTGTCGCCGGTCAGACGTGGACCGAAGCACACATCAGCGAGACGTTCGTGGAGTAGCGCCGGCATCGCCGCGGATTCGGTTACGCCGAGAGTCGTCTCGACGTTGGAGGTTCGTGCGCTGAACGCGGCGAGAAGCGGCGGGGCAACGAACTCGGCGACAGTCGAAGTCGCAGCGGCACGCACACGCTCCGGGGCGCCGTTTGCGTGCCGTACGGCGGCCTCGCCTTCGGCGGCCAGGCCGACGATCTGCGAGGCGATCGACACGAAGCGCTGCCCGGCGGGGCTCAGGGCCATGCCTGTCGATGTCCTCGTGACGAGCGGATCGTCCAACTGCCGGCGAAGTGCGGCCAGCGCTCCCGATACCGCCGGCTCGCTGACCCCGAGCGCGTCGGCGGCGGCTTTCACGGATCCGAGGCGTGCGACCAGGACGAACGCCTCCAGCTGGGTCAGCGTCATCTGGCGTCGTCGGCTATTCGCATCTGCATAGGTGTAGCACGTTGGGCGCAGCGGCGATAAGCGATCGCTTAGCCTGCCGTTGACAGGCGATCGGCCGGCGACGAGGATGTGAGAGGTCCGGCGCTTATGTCGTGATCGCAATCGAGTTTCGTAACGTCGGGTGTAGCGCTATCTGAGATTGGGGGATTGAGGAATTGCAGGTTCCTGCACCATTTACCTATGAGCGAGCGGGCAGCGTCGACGATGCGCTGTCGCTGTTGGGCAGATACGGCCCTGAAGCGAGACTGGTTGCTGGCGGGCACAGTCTCTTACCGATGATGAAGCTGCGCCTCGCTCGTCCTGAGGCGCTGATCGACATCAACGGATTAGCCGAACTCGACTACATCAAGGTCGACGGCGACCAGCTTGCTATCGGGGCCCTGACCCGCCACTGCTCGGTGCTCGACTCCCCGGTCCTGCGGGAGCACTACCGCATCTTCGCGGAGGCGGAGCGCGTCATAGCTGATCCGCTGGTGCGCAACCGAGGAACTGTCGGCGGGTCCCTCTGCCAGGCAGACCCCTCCGAGGACCTTTCGGCCGTGTTCGCTGCTCTTCGCGGCGAAGTCGTCATCCGCTCCGTGTCGGGCACGCGTCGTGTGCCCCTCCGCGAATTTCACGTTGGGCCCTACGAGACGGCCGTTGGTGAGGACGAAATCCTCGTCGAGGTGCGCGTGCCGATCCGGACCTCGGTAGGCAGCGCCTACGAGAAGGTGGAACGGCGCGCAGGCGATTGGTCGATAGCCGCGGCGGGGGCGTTCGTCGTCTTGGACGGCGACGTCATTTCCGACGTCGGCATCGGGATAACAGCGGTCGGGGCTGAGCATTTCACGTGCCAGGCGGCCGAGGAACTTTTACTCGGATCCAGCGCGCAAGACGCGCTCGTCGAGACTGCCGCAGCTGCCTGCGCAGCCGCCTGCAACCCGTCTGTCGACCAGCGCGGACCGGAGGACTACAAGCGTCATCTGGTGGCCGTGCTTACAAGCCGGGCACTCCGGCGGTCCATTTCCGCAGCACGGGGGGAGGTCGCGTGATGAAAGTCCAGATCGAGGTCAACGGGAAGGAGACGTCCGCCGAGATCGACGATCGCCTGCTACTCGTTCACTATCTGCGCAACACGCTGGGTTTGACCGGCACCCACTGGGGTTGCGATACCTCCAACTGCGGCGCATGCGCTGTCTGGCTCGACGGGACGCCAGTCAAGAGCTGCACGACTCTTGCGGCGATGGCTGACGGTGCGTCGGTGCGCACGGTGGAGGGACTGGAGGGCGACGCCCTCGACCCTGTCCAGCAGGGATTCATCGAGGAGCACGGACTGCAGTGCGGGTTTTGCACCCCGGGAATGATGATGACGGCAAGGGCGCTGCTCGATCGTGTAGCCGACCCCGACGAAGCGACTATCCGGGAGGCGATATCGGGGAACCTTTGCCGTTGCACCGGCTACGAGAACATCGTGCGGGCCATTCGCTGGGCGGCGCGCCACGAGGCGGCCGCGAGAGAGGAACAATCCACGCACGAGCCACAGGAGGCGGCGCTATGACTGCCACAGAAACGCCTGCTGCACAAACGCCGGCCGCGGACAGTCCTGCCCGTGAGGCGCTGAGAAGCCCGGCGGGCAACCCGCTCGGGTTCGGGCGGATGCTGCGCAAGGAGGACGTCCGCTTCGTACGCGGGCAAGGCCACTACGTCGACGACCTGGTGCTGCCCGGGATGCTTCACGGGGCCATCTTGCGAAGCTCGTACGCTCACGCACGGATCGTTTCGATCGACACCTCGGCCGCCGAGGCGCACCCGAAGGTGAAGGCGGTAATCACAGGTAAGGTTCTAGAGACCCTGAAACTCGCATGGATGCCCTCGCTTTCGGGCGATGTGGTCGCTGTGCTCGCAACAGACAAGGTCCGCTTCCAAGGCCAAGAGGTAGCTTTTGTCATCGCCGAAGACGAATACGCGGCCCGCGACGCCCTCGAATTGATCGAAGTCGAATACGAACCTCTTTCTGCAGTCGTCGACGCGCGCCGCGCTCTCGACGCTGATGCTCCGGTAATCCGCGACGACCTCGAGGGGCGAACCGACAACCACATCTACGATTGGGAGGCCGGAGACTCCGCCGCCTGCGACGAGGTGTTCGCAAACGCCCCGGTGGTCGTAGCTGAGGACATCGTCTACCCGAGGGTGCACCCGGCGCCGATGGAGACGTGCGGCACTGTCGCCCACATGGACAAGGTGACTGGAAAGCTCACCGTTTGGACGACGACCCAGGCACCGCACGCGCACCGCACGGTGTACGCCCTCGTGGCAGGCCTGCCGGAGCACAAGATCCAAGTGATCTCGCCGGACATCGGCGGCGGCTTCGGGAACAAGGTGGGCATCTATCCGGGTTACGTTCTGGCCATAGTCGGCTCGATCGTGACCGGGGTGCCGGTCAAGTGGATGGAGGACCGCTCGGAGAACCTGATGTCGACGTCGTTCGCACGTGATTACCACATGCACGGCGAGATCGCATCGACCCGGGACGGAAAGATCCTCGGGCTTCGAGTCAACGTCCTCGCCGACCACGGGGCATTTAACGGGGTGGCACAGCCGACCAAGTTCCCGGCGGGCTTCTTCCATGTGTTCACCGGCTCGTACGACTACCCGGCCGCTCACTGCAAGGTAACCGCCGTTTACACGAACAAAGCATTGGGCGGCGTCGCTTACGCCTGCTCGTTTCGGATCACGGAAGCCGTCTACCTCGTGGAGCGGATGGTAGACTGCCTCGCCTTCGAGCTTGGCATGGACCCGGCCGAACTTCGAATGAAGAACCTCCTGCGCCCGGAGCAGTTCCCTTATACGTCGCCGACGGGCTGGGAGTACGACTCGGGGGAGTATCCCCGTGCTCTGGCTGAGGCGATGCGTATAGCCGGCTACGACGAGTTGCGAGAAGAGCAGTCGCGCCGCCGAGAGGACGCCAAAAAGCCCGGAGCCGACCCAGCCGCACCGCTGATGGGCGTCGGGGTATCGTTCTTCACCGAGGCGGTGGGGGCCGGCCCACGCAAGCACATGGACATCCTCGGCCTCGGAATGGCGGATGGATGCGAACTGCGCCTCCACCCGACCGGCAAGGCGCAGCTGCGCCTCAGCGTGCAAACGCAAGGCCAAGGGCACGAGACGACCTTTGCCCAGATCGTCTCCCACGTCATCGGGATACCGCCGGAGGACATCGAGGTGATCCACGGCGACACCGACAACACGCCTTTCGGACTCGGCACCTACGGGTCGCGCTCGACGCCGGTGTCTGGCGCTGCAGCTGCCGTCGCTGCGCAGAGGATCAAGGAAAAAGCGAAAGTGATTGCTGCCGCGGCCCTCGAATGCTCAGTCGACGACCTCGAGTGGGAGCACGGCCGCTGGTTCGTCAAAGGCGATCCATCTCAGGGAAAGACGATCGCCGACATCGCGATGGCGGCGCACAGCAGCCTGGAGCTGCCAGAAGGCGTCGAGGGGCATTTGGACGCTTCGGTCGTCTACAACCCGCCGAATCTCACCTATCCGTTCGGCGCATACATTTGCGTGGTGGACGTCGACCCGCAGACCGGGGCTGTAAAAGTCCGTCGTTTCATCGCAGTCGACGACTGCGGACCTCGGATCAACCCGATGATCGTCGAAGGCCAAGTCCACGGCGGGCTCGCCGACGGGGTCGGCATGGCGCTCATGGAGGTCATCGCCTTCGACTCTGACGGGAACAACCTCGGGGGTTCCTTCATGGACTATCTCCTGCCGACGTCGATGGAATGCCCGAGCTGGGAGCTAGGAGAGACGGTCACGCCGTCCCCGCACCATCCGATCGGGGTGAAAGGCGTGGGCGAGTCGGCGACTGTCGGCTCCCCTCCCGCGGTAGTGAACGCAGTGCTCGACGCCTTGCAGATACGAGCCGCCGACATGCCTTTCACACCGGCCGCCACCTGGAGGGCGCTCCAAGGAAGGCCGCTTCGTCCCGACCTCGCAATCGAGTAGCGGTGATCCGCCAGGACATATCGAGACGGTCCGCCGAACTGAGGGAAGCCCGCGTGCCGTTCGTGCATGCGCGAGTCGTCTCGGCGCAGAAACCGACGTCCGCCAAACCGGGCGACGAGGCGATCATCCACGCGGACGGCTCGATCGAAGGGTTCGTCGGTGGTGACTGCGCCCAGGGGAGCGTCAAGGTGGTGTCGCTAGAAGTGCTGCCCACCGGTCGGCCTGTACTGCTGCGAATCACCCCGGAGCTCGAAGCCGACCAGCCGGGCAAACGCGTCGTGCACAACCCGTGCCTGTCGGGAGGGACCCTCGAGATCTTCCTCGAACCGGCCCTGCCCCCGCCGTTGGTCCAAGTGGTGGGAGGCAGTCCGACTGCGGTGGCGTTGGCCGAGATCGGCCGCCCGCTCGGGTACGCCATGGCCACTTGGGATGGCGCCGTCGCTGCCGACGCGGCCGCCTTGGTGGTCGCCTCCCACGGCAACGACGAGGCCGGTCCCCTTCGCGCCGCTCTGCTCGCAGGCGTTCCCTATATCGGTTTGGTGGCGAGCACCAAGCGGGGGGCTGCGGTAATAGCGTCGCTGGATATCGACGACGAGTCCAAGGCAAAAATCCGAACTCCTGCGGGACTCGACATCGGGGCCGCTACCGCCGAGGAGATCGCCCTTTCGATCCTCGCCGAGATCGTCGCCGGCCAGCCGAGAGCGCCGCGGCCTGGCCGCCCCGTCGTCGAAGCGGTTTGCATGGCCACGGACCCGGTGTGCCGTATGTCGGTCATCGTCTCGGCGGATACCGTTTGCTGCGAGCATCCGGATAGGAGGGTCGCCGCAACGGTGTGGTTTTGCGGTCCGGGATGCCGCGAAGCCTTCTTGGCGGACCCGGACTCCTTCGCGCTCAGCGCTGGGAGTTGACTCCGCCTGACACGGCGTTCGGGTCGCCTACGGCGGTCCGTGACGCTTTGGAGAAAGTCGACTACCTGGCTGATCAGGGTGTCGCCACGGCCCTGTTCTGCGCGGTGAGGCTTCCCCAGCCGCTTCTGCTGGAGGGCGAGGCGGGTGTCGGAAAGACGGAGGCGGCTAAGGCTCTGGCAGCGGCCTACGACACGCCGCTGATCAGGTTGCAATGCTACGAGGGCATAGACGCTTCCGAAGCTCTCTACGAGTGGAACTTCCCCCGGCAGCTATTGACAATCAAACTGGCGGAGTCGTCAGGGAGGGCTATGGTGAGCGAGGACCTGTTCACCCGGGAGTACCTGACGACCCGGCCGCTCCTGAGCGCGGTCGAGCACCCCGGGCCGCGTCCGGTCGTCTTGCTCATCGACGAGGTCGACCGGGCAGACGACGAGTTCGAGGCGTTCCTGCTGGAGTTGCTGGCGGAGGGGAGCGTGACGATCCCCGAGATCGGGACCCTGCGAGCCCGCTATCCGCCGATAGTCATCCTCACGTCCAATCGGACACGCGATCTCCACGACGCCCTCAAACGCCGCTGCCTCTACCACTGGATCGACTACCCCGACGTGAAGCGTGCAGCCGAAATCATACGCCGAAGGGTACCCGAAGCCGGAGCGACCATTGCGGAGCAGGTGGCCGGGGCCGTGGCGCGCATGCGAACGCTGGACCTGCAGAAGCCGCCGGGAGTTGCCGAGGCGATCAACTGGGTCGCAGCTCTCAACCTGCTCGGCATCAGGGAACTGGTCGGCGATGACACCGGAGCGTTGTCGCAGACACTCGGGAGTGTCGCCAAGTACCGGGAGGACTTGGAACTGATCGAGAGCAAAGGTCCCGCGTGGCTGGCAGGAAAGCAGTAGCGGGCTTGTACGGATCCTGTGGCGTCAACGAATCGTTCGGTGCCTTCCGTGCCCTCGGATTGCCGTGAACCTCTCAGGTGACTCGACTCTCCGGTCGAGTGATCTCGCGGAAGTGGTGGCGAGGTTCGCCGCTTTGGCGCATGCAGCCGGCATACCCATCGGTCCAGACCGGGCGGGACGTCTGGCGTCGGCTATCGCCGTCGCTTCGCCATACAGAGTCGACGAACTTTACTGGCTCGCCCGGATCACCCTCACGGCGAACCCCAGCGAGATCACGATCTTCGACCGGGTGTTCTCCCAGGTATTCGCCGGAGTCGTGGACTTCGCAGACTTCAGAGGCCAAACGCCGCCGCCGGTCTCCATTCACCGCAACAATTCTACCAATCAATCGCCACCCACGAATCGCTCGTCGCCGACACCTCAAGCCGGGCGACGCAATGGTCCCCCGCAGTTGCGCACTCAGCAGCCTCGCGAACCTGCCGAGTCCGACCAAGCGAAGACTGAGCAGTCGGAGTCCCCCGTCTTACTCGCCGCCGGCAGCCCCGAAGAGCGTTTGCGCGCCCGGGATTTCGCCAGCTTCGACGCGGACGAACTGGAGTTGCTGCGCGAGCTTGCAGCCAAGGTGGCCGTTAGCGCCCCGCTCCGGCGCAGCCGTCGGGCGTCGCGGCAGCGAAGCGGCGACCGATTGGACGTCCGTGCGACGCTGCGACGATCCAGACGAAGCGGAGGGGAGCCATTCGTCGCAGTTCGACGCCGGGCTCGCAGTCGACCACGGCGACTTGTGGCCATCTGCGATGTGTCTGGTTCGATGGAGCAGTTTGCACGGGCCTACCTGACACTGCTGCTCGCTACCGTTCGCTCACCGGGCTCGCGCGCCGAGGCATTCGTGTTCGCCACACGCCTGACACGCCTGACGAGGGCGCTTCGAGACTCGAGCCCCGACCTGGCGCTTCAACGCGCTGGGCGTGAAGCGCCGGACTGGTCGGGCGGGACAAGGATTGGCGAGGCGCTCAAAGCATTCAACGACGGCTTCGGGCGGCGAGGCATGGCCCGCGGTGCTGTGGTGCTGATCGTTTCCGACGGCTGGGAACGATCGGACACGGCGCTCCTGGCCGAGGAGATGGCCCGACTATCGCTTCTCGCGTACCGGGTCGTCTGGGTCAATCCCCGCAAGGCGGCCCGCGGCTATGCACCACTCGCAGGCGGTATGGCGGCGGCGTTACCGTACGTCGACCGTTTCGTGTCCGGGCACAACCTCGAAGCATTCGACGAGGTTCTCGATGCGATCCGCTTTCCGTAGGCGGGCAAACGCCCAAATACCGGGGGCCGGCCGGCCTTCCCCAGAGCGTTTTCGAGCGCCGGGGGAGAAAGCTTGCTCTAGAGCGTCGACGGTTAGGTTCTCTAGGATGTAGAGTCACCAAGGGGAGCGTTCCACTCCCGCGGAGGGCATTAGATGGGTACCGCACAGGGTGCAGCGCCAGGAGGACGAGTCAGCCGTTTGTGGCTGATGCTCCTGAGTTTCTGCTGTGTCGTTTCAGGTCTGGTGGCTATCGTCCCAGTGTGGCAGTTGCAGCAGGAAGCGGCTATGTTCCTGTTAACGCCGGGCGGTTGGTCTTCGGGCTCCAAGTCGGTCCTGGAGAGTCGTTGGCGTTTCAGGTTGATGGCGTCGATGGTGTTCCAACCGCCGGGGTAGCGGCTGTGAACTTGACAGTGACCGGTACCGACTCAACCACCTCGTATCTGACAGCGTTCCTTGACGGGACGTCTTTGCCTGGCACGGTTTCCGTGAGCTTGAATCCGGGGCAGACTACTTCTGACGTCGTTATCGTCGCACCAGGTTCAGACGGTTACGTGGATATCTATAATAA
>JAKCEB010000045.1 GCA_021838305.1 Actinomycetes bacterium
GGCGATGATCGACGCCTTCGCGCGATGAGCCGAAACCCACTACCCTTGGAGGGGTGCTGATCTCGATGTCTGACAGGTGAAGGAGTCCCGCTCACCTGAGACGGTGAAAGAGATCGAATCGAAGACGATCCGCTTGTTTGCCCTCGTCGCCGATGACCTCGCTGGCGCTACGCACGCATTGTTGAGCGGCGACAACGACCTGTTTCAGATTCTCGCCGAGCGCGAGCAAGTCATCGACGACTTGTACGTCGAGATCGAGGCTCTCGCGAATCAGCAGATCGCAGAGATGGCGGTCGGGCGAGACGACTTGCGGCTGCTCTTGAGTGTGCTTCGCATAGTCCCCGAGCTCGAACGCTCCCACGACCTCGTCGTGCACATCGCCCGTTACGCCGATCACGGTCTGTCAGGTGAGATGACGCCGCGCCTGCGGGGAATAGTCGAGAGGATGGGCAGCATAGGCGCCGAGATGTGGCGCAACACGGCCGAATCGTGGTTCGAGAAGGACAGCGGGGCTGCCGAGCGCCTAGACGAGCGCGACGAGGACCTCGACAGCCTTCACGCTGCGTTGATCGCCGAGCTGGCTTCGGGAAAGATGTCGATCCCCGTGACGATGGACATGACCCTGGTCGGTCGGTTCTTCGAGCGCCTCGGCGATCACGCCGTCAACGTGGCGCGTCGCGTTGCGTTCCTTGCGGGCCCGGAGAGCACGCCGTAGAAATTTCTGGCGCCCACCGGTGAAGTCATGGGTTCTCAGCGTCGCCGGTGTCGCCGGAGCCGGTGTCGCGCTCGCGGTCAACAGCCGTGACGCAGCGGCTGCGGCGTCTCAGGCGTGGCCGGCGTTCGTCCTGGTAGCCGGCCTGCTTCTAGTCGGCTTGGTGGCCGCCGAGGACGGTCTTTTCGCCGCTGCGGGCGCCGCTCTGCGCCGGGCGTGCCCTAACTCGCTGGTCCTCTTTTGCGGGATGGCAGCCCTGATCATAGTAGTGAGCGCAGTGCTGAACTTGGACACGGCTGTGGCGTTCTTGACACCGGTGGCTGTCAGCGCAGGACGCCGCAGCGCCGATCCGTCGCAAGATGCGCCTCTCGAGGAGGGGCGCTCGAACGTAGGCGCTGCGCTGCTTCCCGCCTGCATTCTCTTGTCGAATGCCGGTTCTCTGCTCCTACCGGGATCGAATCTGACGAACCTGATCGTCGTCACGCACGCACGTATCAGCGGCGGCTCCTTTGCCTCACGGATGTTCCTCCCGTGGATCGCTGTCGGGTTCATCACTGCTGCTGTCGTCGCAGTACTGTCCCGCGACGCTCTCAGAGCGAAGACCGACGAGTCCCCGACGCAAATAGGCAGCGAGAGCGGAAGGGCAGACGACTCCACAAGAGGGCCGCGCTTTGGTGTGGGCGCCGTTGCCATCGGGGCGGCGGTAGCGGCAATGCTCCTTCTCGGATCGCCGTCGCTTGTCGTATTGGCCGTCGGGGTGGCAGCGGTCGGTGCCCGGATGCTCGGCGTCCGGGCACCTGGCGGGTCGGTGAAAGTGTCCCGCGTGGCGCAGGTCCTCAACCTGCCGGTCCTCGTCGGGCTCATGGGTCTCGCGACAGCCGTGGGGACTCTGGGCCGCCTGTGGTCGGGACCGTCGGAACTTCTCGGCCACCTGGATCCTTTGGGAACCGCAGTAGCGGCTGCGGTCTCTACTGTCCTAATAAACAACCTGCCTGCGGCCTCGCTTTTGTCCGCTCGGGCCGTCACGCACCCCCTCGCGTTGCTCATCGGCCTAGACGTGGGTCCGAACCTGTTCGTGTCCGGCTCGTTGGCGTGGGTCCTTTGGCTTTCGTCGGCTCGCGCCTGCGGTGTGGATCCGGGACTGCGCCGCGCACTTCGCATCGGTTTGATAGCAGCGCCTCTCGGCACTCTCGCCGGCGTCGCCGCGCTCATGGCCGTAGCGGGGGGCGGCTGACGGTGTCTTACGGTACGGCTCTGGGCGCCCAGACGGCGCGTGGCTCGCTCTAGAACCTAGAACTCGATAGCCGACAGGTCCGGGTACCAGCGCGACACCCGCTCGCACGCGGACCGCCAGCGGTCGCGTTGCGGGTCACGGCCTGAAGGCTCCAGCACCGTCTTTGGTCGCCAAGCCTCCGCGATCTCCTCCGTGGAAGCCCACGTCCCGTCGACGAGGCCGGCCAGGTACCCGGCTCCGAGGGTCGTAGCTTCGAGCTCGCGCGACACCTCCACCGGCCTACCGCAGGCATCAGCAAGCGCCTGGACGAACACTGCGTTGTCGGACATTCCTCCGTCGACGCGCAGCGCTCCGACTGTGAGGCCCGAATCGGCTTCGGCGGCTTCGAGCAGGTCGGCGCCGCTGTGCGCTACTCCCTCCAGGACCGCACGCACGATCTGCGCCGACCCCGATCCTCGCGTGAGACCGAAGATAGCGCCTCGCGACCCGAAATCCCATTGCGGCGTCGCTTGGCCGAGAAAGGCCGGTACAACCACGACGCCGTCTGTGTCCTCGCATTCGGAGGCGACACGCTGCGAGTCGGCAGCGTTTGTGAGCAGACCTATGTCCTCCACGAGCCAATCAACCGCTGAGCCTGCAGTCAACATCAACGCCTCCAAACCCCAGGTCGCCTCCCCGGAGCGCTGCCACGCGATTATGGGAAAGCAGCCGTGCCCGCTTCGCTCGCCCGATCCTGGCGACGAAGGACCAGTGCAGATGTCGAGCATCCCACCCGTCCCGAATGTGACTTTTGCGAGCCCAGGCAGTGTCGCACCCTGGCCTACCAGGGAAGCCTGCTGGTCCCCGATCAGACATCGCAGTGGCAGCGGCACTGACAATGCATCGCCTACCCCGAGCTCCCCGCAGGAGTCGACCACCTCGGGAAGCCACGCCACATCGAGTTCCAGTGCAGCTAGCACGTCGGGGGTCCAGCCCGCCGTTGCAGGACTGTAGATCCCGGTGAGGGCAGCGTTGGTTGCGTCGGTGATGTGACGGGAGGAGCGGGTCAGGTTCCACGCCACCCAGGATTCGACGGTACCCAGGCGGATATCCGACTCGTCGATGCCCGAGAGGCGGCCCTGCTGCACCTGCCACGCGAACTTCGTGGCTGACTGGCTAGGCGAAAGTCGGATGCCCCGACCCTGAAGCTCCAGGCAGGTTCCGGCGGTGCGAAGATCCTGCCACGCGAGGCCGGGGGCGATCGGCGTCCCGGTTCGGGCGTTCCACGCAATCGCCGACGCCCGTTGCGTAGTCACCGCCAACGAAACCGGCCGCTCGCCTTCCAACGCGGCTTTCGCAAGGGTGCTCTCTGCGCAGTCGACGGCGGCAGTCGCGAGCGCCACAGGGTCGATCTCGACGAGGCCGGGATACGGGTTGGTCGGAGGTTGACGGATCCTGCTCGTATGGGTGACGTTTCCGTCGCCACCGACGATCGCCGCCCGCACGCTGCTCGTCCCTACGTCGATGACAAGGACGCTCACAAGTCGAATCCGAGCTTGCCGGGGTTGAGGATCCCGTTTCGGTCCAAAGCCGACTTGATTGAGCGCATCACATCCAACCCGGCGCCGTGCTGGCGGCGCATGTACCGGGCTCGGTTCACGCCGACACCGTGGTGATGCGAGAGGGTTCCCCCGTTTGCCAGTGTCGTGAATGTGACAGCGTCGAAGGCAGCGTCGTAGAAGCTTTCGGCGCTCTCCCTGGGAGGCCGCCCTGCGAAGCTGAAGTAAAGGCATGCGCCGTCGCTGTAGGCGTGGGACTGGTGCGCAGATGCCGCGACGATCCCGTCGAGGGCGCGTAGCGCCGCTATCGACTCGCTGTATATCGCCTGGAGGGACCTCCATGATCCGGCCACTTCTACAGTATCGACGACGAGACCGGCGCCGACCAGCTCCGCAATATCGGGGATCCGATTGCGGTGCTCGAACCAACGATCCACCGGCTCCGCGCTGAGCTCGGTCGCGCCTGCGCACTCGTCCCCGACGATTCCCATAACCGCGTCGATCAGGGTCGCGTCGCCCTCGTCGAGGACTATGAGGACGGCACCGCTTTCGAAGTCGAAGTTGCGTTTCGACTCTGTCTGGTCGTAGAGGCGCAAGACAGCCGGCGTGGCACCGCGCTGCAGGACCCGCCGGCACGCTTCGAGACCGGAGGCGAACTCCGGGAACGCCCACGCAGCTCTTCGCTCGGCAGGAGGTATCGGCCGGGCGCGCATACGAACAGAAGTTATAACCCCCAGAGTTCCTTCGCTGCCGAGGAACAACTCGTTTAGGTCCGGGCCCGCCGCCGAGCGCGGGTAGGCGCCGCCTGTACGGATCACTGTGCCATCCGCGAGCACGACCTCCAGACCGACGACGATGTCCTCGATCTTTCCGTAGCGGGTCGAGTACTGGCCGGCGCCACGGCACGCAACCCAGCCGCCTACCGTCGACATCTCGATCGACTGGGGCCAGTGGCCGACCGTGAGAGCGTGCCTTTCCCGCAGCTCCGTCTCGAAAGCGAGGCCGAACGTGCCTGCACGCGCTTCGACCGTCTGGCTGATCGCGTCGACGTCGCTGATCCCGCCCAGCCCGGTCATGTCCATCGAGACACCGCCGTGGAGGGGGACGCTGCCACCGCACACGCCGCTGGCCCCTGCGAAGACCGTGAGAGGCACGCGGGCGTCGTTGCACAAGGCGGCGACGGCCGCTACCTCCGCCGTAGATGCGGGAGCGACGACTACCTGCGGGAGGGCGGGAACGGTTGCGTCGGCTGCCCAAAGCGCCGACAGCGGCCACCAGTCTCTTCCCGCTTCGACCCTCGCCTCGTCCGAGGCGCTGACTGCGCTGCACGCGGATCGGAGACGGCGAAGGAGATCTTCGGATAGTGCCGGGTCGGCGTTCGGGAATGAAAACCGCGTGGCGTTGCGCCATGCCTCGGCGCCGGCGCTGAGCGGTCCGGGAGGCGGCGTGCGCGTCACCCGCGGGGATTGCGTTGTCACGCCGATGTGTCGGAGAGCGGCGCGACCGTCGCGCCGGGGAGCTCCTCTACGCTTTCGGCGCGCATCTCGGCTTCGACGCTCGACGCGAATGCAGCCATTTGGCGCTCGCTTTCGGCGGCGTCCCAACCCAGCTCGGAGGCGAGGAGCCGGGTCACCTCGGCGGAGCATTCGAGGGCGGCGCGCCGATCGAGGATCCGAGCCCGGGTCCGACGCGACAGCATGTCGTCGACGCTGCAGGCCATCTCGGATCGCGCGGCCCAAACGACCTCGACCTTGAGGTAGGAAAGCCGAGGGTGGAGGCGTCCGGCGAGGTCGGCCTGATCCGCGCAGAGCGCCAGTACCTCGCCTGCCTCGCTGCCGTGACGCCCCACCAGATGAGCGAAGTCGGTGTCGCTCACGCCGAGGCGGCGCGCCAGGGCCTGCGCTTCGGGTCCGGGACGTCCGGAGTTCGCCGCACCGACGAGGGGAAGGCGTTTCGTCGGGGAGGGACTGAACTCGCGATGCGGCGCTACGTGGCCGTCGATTCGACGCCGCGAGGTCCGCTTCGCCAGCTCGCGGCCTGCTCGGCGCACCCGGGGATCCGAAGCGACCCGAGAGAAGCCCGAACCTGACGTCTCGGACGGGTCGAGGACCCTGTCGACGGTGTCAGCCGCCATCTTGCGGTAGGTGGTCAACTTACCGCCTGTCACCGTCACCAGACCGTTCGGGGCGACGATAACCTTGTGGCGCCTCGAAAGGTCGGCCGTCCGAGCCGACGATGCGTCGCTGACGAGCGGTCGGAGACCCGCCCAGGTCGCGGTGACGTCGCCAGGTGTCAACTCGGCCGACGTCCAAGCGTTGACGGCCCGAAGCACGTACTCGATGTCTGCCTTGCTGCACTGAGGGTCGTCGAGCGGTCCGTCGTAGTCGGTGTCGGTCGTCCCGATGTACGTGTAGCGCCCGTCCCCGCTCGGGCCGGTGGCTTCGTCGGCGGCCCAGGGGACGACGAACACCGATCTGCGGTCTCCGGGAACGCTGATCACTGACGCGTAGTCGCATGGAAGCCTCGAGGCGGGAACCGTGACGTGGATGCCCTTGGCGGGGCGTAGAGAAAATCCTGCCTTCTCCGACGCGCCGGCTGAGGCGATCACGCCGGACCACACGCCGCCGGCGTTGACCACCGTCTTCGCCTTCACGACCGTCCCGTCGCGAAGACGTACCCCGCGCACTTTTCCGCCGTCCTCGATCAGTTCCTGCAGCGGCGAATAGTTGGCGACGCACGCGCCGAGCGAAGCGGCGGTCCGGGCGAGAGCGAGTGTCAGGCGGGCGTCGTCGGCCTGAGCGTCCCAATACAGAAACGATGCGACGAGCGTCTCGGCCCGCAGAACCGGGAAGTGCGCTAGGGCCTCCTCAGAGCTGATGCGGCGGTGACGCCGGCCGATCCGGAGACCTCCAGTAATGTCGTAGAGCCACAGCGCCGACTGGTATGCCTTAGCGACGCTCCTAGTCGCGACGCCGTCCTTGCCGAACAGCGGCACGAGGAACGGCAGCCGGTGAACGAGGTGGGGTGCATTCGCAAGGAGGATCTGGCGTTCGTGAAGCGCCTCGTATACGAGCAGGTAGTCGTGCTGCTGGAGATATCGCAGCCCACCGTGAATCAGCTTCGACGACTTCGACGAGGTACCCGAGGCGAAGTCCGTGGCCTCAATCAATGCGGTGCGCAGGCCCCGCGACGCCGAATCGAGCGCCACTCCACAGCCGGTCACGCCGCCTCCGACGACGAGCACGTCAAAGGTCTCGCTGGCTAGGCGAGAAAGCGCTTCCCTACGATCGAAGGAGGTCGTCATGCCTACAAGATACCTAGCGCGCAGGCACGCGAAGCGTGTCGTCGCGATCCCCAGGTGAGCGTTTCCGGAAAACGCTCTTCTTCCACTAGCCTACGTCGATGTCGCTCCTGGGTTGCGCACTGGCCCCGGAGCCGGCAAGACCTTTAGACGGACGCCTAGGACAAAAGGAAAAAGGACAGGCCCAGATGGCAGACTTGAACGGTTCCAAGACTCACGACAACTTGAAGGAGGCCTTCGCTGGTGAAAGCCAAGCCAACCGGCGTTACCTCTACTTCGCCCAGAAGGCCGACATTGAGGGCTACCCCGACGTAGCCGCTTTGTTCCGTTCGGTAGCGGAAGGCGAGACCGGCCACGCGTTCGGACACTTCGACTTCCTTGCCGAGGTCGGCGACCCGGTCACGGGAGTGGCGGTCGGCGAGACGGAGGACAACCTCAAGTCGGCGATCGAGGGCGAGACCTACGAGTACACCGAGATGTACCCGGGTTTCGCCAAAACCGCCCGCGACGAGGGCTTCGCCAACATCGCCGAATGGTTCGAGACCCTCGCCAAGGCGGAGAAGAGCCACGCAGGCCGCTTCACGAGCGGTCTCGGGAGTGTCTCCTGATCTTGGTAACACGCCCAGGCGGAGCTTGTAGAAGCTCCGCCACAGGCGGCCGAAGCGGTCTCAAGTGACGGTCACATACGACCCGAAGCACCCGAAGTATTTCGACGAAGGCGACCTGCGCGGCGAGCTCAGCCGCGTGTACGACCTGTGCCACGGATGCCGGCTTTGCCTGTCGCTCTGCCCTTCGTTTCCGACCATGTTCAACCTGATAGATGCGAAAGACGGCGCCGTCGAGGCGCTCTCGGCGGCCGAGCAGGACAAGGTCGTAGACGAGTGCTATCAGTGCAAACTCTGCTACGTCAAGTGCCCGTACGTGCCGCCGCATGAGTGGGAGCTCGACTTTCCGAGGCTCATGCTCCGCGCGGCCGCCAACCGGCGCAAAACCATCCCCGAACGGGTGACCACGCAAGTCCTGGCACGCACCGACCAGTCGGGGCGGCTCGCGACTGCGATCGCCCCTCTGGCCAACGCCGCGTTGTCCAAGCCGGGAACGCTGGCGCGCAGGGTGATGGAACGAGCGGTGGGTATATCGGCGCAGCGCATGCTGCCGCCGTATGCCCGGGTGCGTTTCACGACGTGGTTCAAGCGTCGGCGCCAGTCGACCGCCGGCCAGCGAGGGGAGCTGGCGGGGTCGCAGGCGAATGTGGCTGTGTTTCCGACCTGCCTCGTCGAGTACCAGAATCCCGCGGTCGGCCAGGACCTCGTAAAGGTGTACGAGCGCAACCGCGTCGACTGCCAACTGGTCGACGGCGTCGGATGCTGCGGCGCTCCGTGGCTGCACAGCGGTGAGTTCGACTCGTTCACCCGCCAAGCCAGGAAGAACCTGCCCGGCCTCGCAGCGGCTGTCCGTGCGGGCCGGGACATCGTGGTGAGCCAGCCGACCTGCGGGTACGTGCTGAAGCGGGACTATCTCGACTATGTGGGCGGTGAAGAGGCTCGACTCGTCGCCGAGCACACCTACGACGCGTCGGAGTACCTTTGGCGGCTCCACAAGGATCCCGACAAAAGCCTCGACACCGACTTCGAAGGCGACGTCCCGGAGAGCATCACCTACCACGCTCCGTGCCATCTCCAGGCCCAGAACATCGGGCTTCGCAGCCGGGACCTGCTCAAGCTGACGGGGGCGAAGGTGACGACGGTGGCGAAATGCTCGGGCATCGACGGGACGTGGGGTCTGCGGGCCGACAACTACGAGCTTGCGCGAAGCGTCGCGAAGCCCCTGGAGGACGCTGTTGCGAAGTCCGGCTCCGCGGCAGTAGCGGGGGACTGCCAGCTCGCAAACACCGCGATCGCTGAAGGAACCGGGCGAGTCTCGCGGCACCCGCTGCAGATCCTGGCGAGGGCGTACGGGATCGCCGAAGAAGACTGACCTAGACAAGACCGAGGAGGAAGGCGATGGCGACCCGAGCGCTGCAACTCGCCGACATAGTCGACGTGCGGGCATACGAGCGAGAGCGGGAGGCGCTCAGAAGCCAGATCATCGCGCTCAAAGAGACGAGACGCGTGGCGGTCGGGCCGGTCATCAGCGTGGTCTTCGAGAACCGGGACACCATCCGCTTCCAAGTCCAGGAGCTGGCTCGTGCGGAGCGTGCCGTAACCGACGACGCCGTCTCGGAGCTTCTGGCTACCTACAACGCCCTCATACCTGAGCCCGGGCACCTGTCGGCCACGTTGTTCATCGAGCTGACGTCCCGAGAGGAGATGGAGCGCTGGCTTCCCAAGCTCGTCGGCGTTGAGGAGTCCCTCCGCTTCGAGATAACCCAACCGGGCGAGGGATCGGCTTCTGCAGTCGTGCGAGGCGAGACGGAGGCGACGCACGCTGCGCAGCTGACCCGAGCTGAAGTGACAGCGGCTGTGCACTTCGTATACTTCGAGTTCACGCCCGAGCAGGTCGAGCTCGTCCGCACCGGCAACGTCGCGCTCGCAGTCGAGCACCCGGCGTACCCCGAGCGCACCGAGTTGCCGGCCGCCACGAAGGCCAGTCTGCTCCGCGACCTCGAGCTCGACCTCGACCTCTGAGCGTTGACGACATGTCGACGAAGAGGCTGGACAAAATACGCCCGACTTGCCAGACTGGGAGGGTAACACGCGTGTCGTATCTGGACGCCGGTCGATTTTTTTCCGAAAATTCCACCCAAAAGCTGGGGCAAGACATGAACAACTCCAAGAACAACCCGATCCCGGTGTGGCGCCAGAAGGCCGCCTGCCGCGGAGTCGACCCAGGGATCTTCTACCCGGTCTCTGACGAGGACGCCGAGGACGCGAAGCTCATCTGCGCTCAATGCGACGTAAGCGAGCTCTGTCTGCAGTGGGCTCTCGACCATCGCGAGCACGAAGGCGTGTGGGGCGGAACGACCGAGCGCGAGAGGCGCCGGATCATCCGTCGGCGCCGTCGCTCTGCGTGACGGACGGCTCGACTAGCTCTGGTGGTCGGGCTGACTTGACAATCGGCGACTTCGAAGGCTGGCGGGCAGTGTTGGGCGTCCTCGGCTCCGGGCGCACCCTCAGCGCCGAGCAGGCCGCGGCTGCCATGTCGGACATTCTCGAGGGCAATGCAACCGGCGCGCAGATTGCCGCGTTCGTGTTCGGTATGCGATGTCGCGGCGAGACCGACGAGGAGATGACGGGGATGATCCAGGCGATGATCTCCGCCTCGGAGCGAGTCATGCTGCCACCGCCGGTCCTGGCGCAGGCCATCGACACTTGCGGGACAGGGGGTGACCGCTCCGGGACGTTCAACGTGTCGACGGCGGCTGCCCTGGTGATCGCAGCGTGCGGGGTGCCGGTCTGCAAGCACGGAGGGCGCGCAGCGTCGTCGAAAGCAGGATCCGCCGACGTCCTCGAAGCTCTGGGTGTGGTCATCGACCTAGGGCCGCGTGGCGTCGCCTACTGCGTGGAGCAGGCTGGAATCGGGTTCTGCTTCGCCCCCCGGTTCCACCACGCCATGCGCCACGCCGTACCGGTGCGAAGCGAGCTCGGTGTGCCGACTGCGTTCAATTTTCTCGGGCCGCTTGCCAACCCGGCTCGAGTCCGTCGCCAAGTGGTCGGTGTCGGCGATCCCGCCATGGCATCGAAGATGGCGCACGTGCTGGCTGCCGGGGGCGCCGAGCACGTAATGGTCGTGCACGGCCACCCCGGACTGGACGAACTGTCGACGATAGGACCCTCGACCGTTCACGAGTACCGCAGAGACGCCGGTCGGGGTGACGAGCACACTACCTGGACACTGGATCCGGCCGACACGGGCCTTGCGCCAGGCCGACTCGAAGACATCCTCGGCGCCGACGCCGCCACGAATGCAGGGATCATCCGCGACGTATTGCAAGGAGCGGCCGGCGCCAAGCGTGACATCGTCGTGCTCAACGCTGCCGCTGGACTTGTTGTTGCTGGGCGTTCAGCCGGTATCGCTGAGGGAATCAGTATGGCGGAGGCCGCCATCGACGACGGGCGGGCGACCCGCTGCCTGGATTCCCTTGTTGCAGTGTCACAGGAAGCGCCCAGGGACTCGCCGGGCTAGGCAAGTCGGGCTAGGCAAGTCGGGCTAGGCAAGTCGAGGTCCAAGGGGATCCCGGCGTCGAATCAGTAGGGTTCTATCGTCCTACGAGCTTCACGATGATAGTTTGGTACTTTATACAGTCTATCACTGTATAAAGTACCAAAGTTAGTCGTCAGATGCCCCGACATCCCAAATCGCATCGAGATCGCTTCTGCGGTATGCCTGGAAAGCGATCAGCGTCGAAGTGGAGACGATCCCGTCGAGTCCGGCGATGTGCCTCGTCACTATGTCCGCAAGGTCCTCGTGGCGGCGCACTCGCACGACCGCGACAATGTCTGCCTTGCCGGACACGGAATAGACCTCGCTCACCCCATCGGTTTCGGCGAGCTCAACAGCGAGGTCTGCGAGGCGGCCCGGGGTCGCATCTATGAGCACGAAGGCGTGGATCATCGCACCTAAGCTAGCGCCAGCAGCCTGGCTCGAGGCGACTCGGCGACATGAGAGTCACACCCTCCTGGAACAATGTCTCTCATGAAGACTTTGTCTATCAGCTGCGACGATTGTGTCATGGTCTCCACGCAGGCTTGTGACGGGTGCGTGGTCAGCTTCATATGCGACCGGGAACCCGACGATGCTGTGATCGTCGACGCGGCGCAGGAGCGGGCCCTTCGTGCGCTCGGGGCTGTCGGACTGCTACCGCCGCTACTTCATCAGGCTTGCAGCTGACACCCCTCGGCCTGCGGCTGACCGACCTGGCTCGCAGCCGGCCCACGCCCTCCGATCGGCCGGCCCACGCCGTCCGATCGGCGGCTCTGATCGGCGGCTGGTAGCGTTTGCGTAGCTGAGTTCCCGGCCGACGCGACTCATCAGCGACACTGGTCGCCCACCTGGAAGAGCCCCGCCTCTTGATCAAGCACCTTCTCGTCACCAACGACTTCCCGCCGAAGGTGGGCGGCATACAGAACTACCTGTGGGAGCTGTGGCGGCGGCTGCCACCCTCGGATTTCACCGTGCTCACCTCTCCGTATAAGGGTGCTTCCGAGTTCGACCGGGCGCAGCCCTACCGTGTCGTTAGAACCCCTGAACCGGTCCTGCTCCCGAGCCCCTTGATGGTACGGCGGGTCAACGCTTTGGCGCGAGCGGAAGGAGCGAAGCTCGTGGTTCTCGACCCCGCCGTGCCGCTCGGCCTCGTCGGACCCTACCTGGACGTACCCTATGCGGTCGCACTTCACGGGGCCGAGGTGACGGTGCCCGGGCGCCTACCAATATCACGGCAGGCGCTGGCTCACGTTCTCGGCCGCGCTACGTTGCTCATTTCCGGCGGCGCGTACCCCGCTGACGAAGCCCGACGCGCGCAGAAGAATCTCCCGCCGTCTGTCGACGTGCCGCCCGGGGTAGATTCCTCGCGCTTCGCCCCCCTCGACGTGTCAGGACGCATAGCAGCGCGCGAAGCATTCAAGCTCGCGCCAGGAGCTCCTGTAGTGCTCAGCGTTAGCAGGCTTGTGCCCCGCAAGGGCATGGACATTCTCATCGAGGCCGCGGCGCGGCTTCGCTCAAGCGGGCAATTCCCGGGACTCGAAGTGGTCATCGCCGGAGAAGGCCGCGACCGAGAGCGCCTCGAACGTCTCATCTCGAAGACCTCTGCGCCGGTACGACTGCTCGGCCGGGTCTCCGACGCTGAGCTCCCCAACTTGTATGGCGCCGCCGACATCTTCGTGTTGTGCTGCCGGGGCCGTTGGCGTGGCTTGGAGCAGGAAGGTTTCGGGATCGTTCTCCTCGAAGCGGCAGCAGCCGGATTACCCTGCATAGCTGGTGACAGCGGGGGCGCGTCCGACGCCGTTGCGGATCAACTCACCGGGCTCGTCGTCGCGAAGCCCGAAGACTCGGCGGAGCTTGCCGGCGGGCTCGCGCGTCTCCTGCGCGAGCCTACCGAGGCGGCGAGGATGGGGGCAGAGGGACGCCTGCGGGCCATACGGTCGTTCTCCTACGACCTGCTCGCCGAACGGCTACGCGATGGCCTTGATGCAGCGGTAGCGTCGTCGTAGACAAAGCTGCCGCTGCACGTCACTTTCCTGGTACTACGGTGGCGCATGGGATAGCGCACCCGAGGAGGTTCCCGCAGTGCAGGAGCAGGTCGTAGAGAGGATGGTCATAGCAGCCTCCCCGGAGGACTGCTACGCGGTGCTCACCGACTTCGAGCATTACAGCAACTGGGCAGCCGACGTAAAGGCCGTACATGTCAACAGCACAGACGATCAGGGCCGAGCATCGGTGGTCACGTTTCGTGCTGCGGCGTTCGGGCGAAGCACCTCGTACACTTTGCGCTACGACTACGAAGGCGCGCCGAGCGCTCTCGCATGGGTTCAGGTAGACGGCGACCTCACCGGACAACTAGACGGCCGCTACCAGCTGTCACCGTCGGAGGGTGGCGGAACCGACATCGAGTACCGGCTGGTTGTGGACCTCAAAGTGCCGCTGCCTGGGTTCGTCAAACGACGAGCGGAAGGTCGGATCATGGTTACAGCTCTCAAGGACCTGAAGTCTTTCGTGGAGGCGAAGGAGCCCTCCTCGACTCCACCAGGCCGGTAGGCGGAGCCGAGCAGGCCAGCAGGACTGAGCAGGGCAGCGCTCGAGCGAGATTCGGGGACCTCAGTGGCCAACCCCTAGAAAACGCTCGACGCGCCACAACAAAGTCGGTTGGCGGAAGTGGCCGTCGAGGACGAGGCCGGTCGTCCCTTCACCGGCGAGCGAGGCTGGGGCGCTGAGCGTCAGGGAACCGGCAGGTCCAACGGCCGGGGAGAACGGAGGCGGTGACGACGCCGACAGCGACACCTGAGCAGGCGTCCCAGGCGGGTAGATCGTCTTTAGGGCTTTGGTAGTGACAGAAGAAACCGTCTGGTCGGCCCACGTAACCTTGTAAACGGGGGTGCCGGCGGGGAGAACCGTGCGCGGCGCGAACACTGAGAACGCGCTGTCGGTGAGGGCTTGGGCGGCGTTGATTGCTGCGGCGACGAGCGGGCCGTTGCGCTGCCCGAGCACTATCCCGAAGAGGGTGATGGGGATTCCGTTTACTTTTCTCGTCACCGCCCAGACCAGGCATCCTCCCGCAGCACCGGTCGAACCCGTCTTGATCCCGATGTAGCCGTTCTTCCCGGCGAGGCTGTTGTAGTTGGCCACGTTCCCGGCCAAGGGGAGGTTGGCGCTCGACATGTCGACGATCTGAGCGAATACGGGATTCGCCATTGCCTTGCGGGCAAGAAGCAGCTGGTCGGATGCGGTCGATTCGGAGCCAGCTTCGTACCCGCTGGCGTCGACGTAGGAGGTGTGAGTCATTCCGAGAGCCTTCGCGGTGGCGTTCATCTTCGCTACGAAGGCGTTGAGGGATCCGGCGTCGAAGCTGGCGAGGATGTCCGCCATGTTGTCGGCGGAAGGTATCAGCAGCGCTTGGAGTGCGGTCAGCTCCGAGATCTGTTCCCCTGCGGTCACGGTCACTAGGGACTGGTCCTCGGCTATGCGCGCCGGTAGGGTCGCAGCTTGGGCGGCGCTCACAGTGATAGTAGGCCCGGGGTCACCAATGCTGAGCGGGTGGTCGTCGAGGACGACCAACGCCGTCATCACCTTCGTGACGCTGGCGAGCGGTGCCGCCGTGTTCTCGGCGTGCCCGGCGAGCACCTGCCCTGCTGCGGTCATGATCTCGGACTCGCCCTGGTTCGGCAGCGAGACCGCAGCCGGCTTGCCCGGCACTGAGGCGGGAGGCTTGGCTACAACGAGGGCGACTGGGGGTGGGATGGCCGCGCTTGCGGCGATCGCCACGATCACTCCGGCGGCGACGAGGAGGAGCAGGGCAAAGACGCCCACGACTACGCCGACGACGAGCGCAGTGGAACGCCCTTTTTTCTCCTTGCTATGGGCGCCGCGTGGAATCGCTTGACCCTTTCACCTTCGACTTTGACAGACGCCAGTCGCGCCGATCGTGGCCTTAGCGGGACTCACCCTGTTAACGTTCGAGTCGTGCAGCATGTCGAAAGGCAAGGTTAGGCGACCTTTGACTGTTAGAAGTCCCGACGCTGACCAGCCGAGCCTCCTCGGTGCCGCGCTCGACGGTGTCGCTCAGGCGGTCGTCATCTGCGACCCGGCCGGGGGAGTCGTCTTCGAGAACGCGGCCGCGCGAAGGATACTGTCCTCGCGGCCTTCGGACGCGCTGCTCGCGCAGGCCGTGGATGACCTCGTAATCGGCGCGCTGGCCGGAAGCACCGCCGAAAGACGCGTCGAGCTGCTTTCGCCCGCTCGGCGGACCCTCGAGGTCAGGGCCTTCCCGGTGGCGTCCCCTCCTTTGGGGGCGGTGGCGGTGATCGACGACATCTCCGATCGGATTCGCCTCGAAGCCGTGAGGCGGGACTTCGTCGCGAACGTCAGCCACGAGCTCAAAACGCCTACAGGCGCTCTCGCCCTGCTCGCAGAGACGATCGAAGGCGAGACCGATCCTGAGGTCGTGCGCCGTCTTGTCGTCCGCCTCGGCGCCGAAGCCGAAAGGCTGAGCCGCACCATCGACGACCTGCTCGACCTCTCGAGAATCGAGGCCAATGAAAGCCCTGCACTCGACGAAGTGGACCTGTCTCAACTGCTCGACGACGCCGTCACACCGCATCGAGAGGTTGCCCACAGCATGGGGGTGCAGCTGGCGGCTCCCGTGGTGAGCGACGCTAGCGTCGTAGTAGGCAACCGCCGTGATCTGCTGTCGGCGGTTTCCAACCTCGTCGAGAACGCGGTGAAGTACTCGGAACCGGGCGGAGAGGTCGCCGTCGAGACGGCCCGGACGCAGCGGGGAATCGAGATCACCGTCTCCGATCATGGCATCGGTATCCCGGCTAGGGATCTGAGCCGGATCTTCGAGCGTTTCTACCGAGTCGACCGCGCACGGTCGCGCACCACCGGAGGTACCGGTCTAGGCCTATCGATCGTTCGTCATGTCGCCACAAACCACGGCGGAAGGGTAAAAGTCAGGTCGGTCGAAGGCGAAGGCTCCACCTTCTCGTTGATCCTGCCGGACTCGCGTGTCGGGAGCGACACTTGACGTCGCCGTCTGTGTCGGTGCTCGTAATCGAGGACGAGGAGTCATTCATCCAAGCTCTGTCGGTCGGCCTCGGGCGGGAAGGTTTCGAGGTGGTGGTAGCAAGGGACGGGGCGGAAGGCCTCGAAATGTTCGAGGCTGCTAACCCAGATATCGTCCTTTTGGACTTGTGGCTGCCAAAGCGATCCGGCCTTGACGTCTGCAGGCAGATCCGCGAGCGCAGCCGTGTACCAATCATTATGGTCACCGCCAAGAGCAGCGAGACCGACACCGTCGTCGGACTGGAAGTAGGCGCCGACGATTATGTCACCAAACCGTTCCGCTTGAGCGAGCTGGTCGCTCGAATGAGAGCTGTATTGCGCCGCTCGGCGAGAGCGGACGAGCTCACAGCCGTCGATGAGCGGATCATCATCGACAATTTGGAACTGGACCGCAGCCGTC
>JAKCEB010000255.1 GCA_021838305.1 Actinomycetes bacterium
CGTCGCCTTTCCCTGCGGCGACGGAATCGACGTCGTTTCGCACGCCTGTGCTCGTCTCGGCGTGGACGAGGGCTATGAGCTTCGGGTTCGGGTGAGCCCCGAGGAGGGCTTCGACGTCGAGGGGTGTACCCCAAGGGGCGTCGACGCGCGTGACCTGCGCGCCACAGCGCCTTGCCACGTCGCACATCCTTTCACCGAAAAGTCCGTTCACCCCGATGACGACAGCGTCCCCCGCTTCGACCGTGTTGACGAAAGCAGCCTCCATGCCCGCCGAGCCGGTGCCCGACACTGGGAGGGTCAGCTGGTTCGAGGTTTGCCACACGACACGGAGTCTCTCGATCGTCTCGTCGAGTACGGAGATGAACTCCGGGTCGAGGTGGCCGAGCATCGGTCGCACGAAGGCCGCCGTGGCCTCAGGATAGGGGTTGGAGGGGCCCGGGCCCATGAGGAGGCGGTCAGTAAGCACCATGGTCAGATCGTAGGCAAAGTCTCCGGCCTCCGCCGCATTCACGAGCCACAGCGAGCCGCAGCGAGCCGCAGCGACACGCGGCGACCCGCAGCCCGGTACCTGGGCGTTTAGGTCGAGCGTTCGAGCAGGCTCGCAGCGAGCCCGTCCAAGATGTCGCTTTCGCTTGTGAGGAAGTCCTCGAAGCCGAAGCGGGCCATGACCTCTGCGAGCACTATTGCGCCTCCGACGATCACGTCCGCCCGTCCCTCCTCGACGCCCGGCACGAGAAGGCGCTCACGTGCAGGAAGAGCAGCGAGGCGGGCGCACATTTCCTCCGCCCGGTGCCTGGTGATCCGGTGATGGTGCAACAGGCTACGTTCCGACCCGTCGATTTCCTGGTCCACTGCGGCGAGACACGCCACCGTGCCGGCGACCCCCACCATTTTCTTTCCGGACTCGAGTTGCGGCACCTGGTCGAGGGCTTTCGTGAGTTCGAATCGCACCATGAGCCTTGCCTCGTCGATCTGGGTTGAGGTCGGAGGGTCCGACGTCAAGAAACGCTCTGTTACCCTGACGCAGCCCACGTCCATCGAGATGACCCCGGTCGGGCCGGCTGCGAGATCACTCCCGACGATCAGCTCGGTCGAACCGCCGCCGATGTCGACGACCAGCCACGGACCGCCCGCTTCGGGGAGCCCTGACAAGGCGCCGCTGAAAGAAAGTTTCCCCTCCGCCATCCCGTCGAGGAGTTCAGGTCTTACCCCGACGGCGGCCTCGGCCGCGTCGAAGAACTCGTCTCTGTTGGAAGCGTCGCGTGCGGCCGACGTTGCGGTCATCCGGCATTTGAGCACTCCGTGCGCGTCGAGGACGACTCTGTAGTCCTCGAGAACCGAAATAGTGCGTGCAATGGCTTCACGTCCGAGGCGGCCAGTCTTGTCCACGTTCTCACCGAGGCGGGTTATCCGGTTGATCCGCTCGAGCGATGTTCCGTCCGCTCTCACCACGAGGAGGCGGGTCGAGTTGGTCCCGCAGTCGATCGACGCGACCGCATCGCCCGTGGGGGCGCAGCTCGTCGGGGCGCCGCTCATCCGGCGGGCACCGTCGCGTCGAGGTCTTCGGAGAGTTGTCTCGACACCCAGCTTCCAACCGGGTCTGGGCCGCCAGCGAGATACCAGGCGTAGTGGGCGTGGAGGCACTTCACCCCGCGGCGCGTTCCTCCGACGCCGCCTGTCGGGAAAGGGCCAGGCCAGTTGTCCGGAATCTCCTGGTCGCGTTCCGTAGCGTACAGGTGGTGCGCCTGTCCTATCGCTTCCGCCCCGACGCACTGTTGGGCCAGGCGAACGCCGCCCGCCGCCTCCAGGCGGTCGACGGCCCGGCGCTCCGAGAAACCGATAAGCCAGAACCTGGTCGGCATCGGCGTTCCGTCGCGTAGGACCGCTGCGTTGTGTATCACCACGGGATCCCCGGCGGAATCTCGCACCACGACGCGAAAATCTCCGAGAGGGTCACGCCCGAGTAGGCGGGCTACCGCCTCCCTGTCGGCCGGGCTCACCGAAGTGAACGTCAGGAGCGTGAGCTGCCGCCAGACCCACGGCGGCGCGAGATGCGAAGAACGAACGCTACCACAGCGGCGACAGCAACGATGATCGGGGCGAACCGCTTCATCGTCGAACCGCCGGCGACTGACAGGAGATCGAGCGGCTCCACCTCGGGAGCGTCGATCTTTCGTGCGCCGGTCGAGTCCGCCGCAGCGGGTACGGGACGCTCTGCGCTGCCTTCACTCGCCGCCGAGCCAGGCGCCGAGCCAGCCGTGGAAGTCGCTCCTGCGGAGCCGTCCCCGTCAACGGCGCCATCGGCTGACACGCCCGGGCCGGCGCCATCGGCTGACACGCCCGCGCCGGTGCCACCCGAAAGCAGGTCGGCTTCGAGAGCGTCCACGAACTGGCCGATCAGCTTCGAGCTGACGTCCGCGAGGACTCCCCTGCCGAACTGCGCAACTTTCCCTGTGATGGTGAGCTCGGTGCCGACGCTGACCTTGGTCCCCTCGCCGTCCGCGGTCATCGTGGCGGTGATCAGGGCGCTGGCGTTGCCCTGCCCGCGCGTGTCACGTCCGGTGGCCTTCAAGACTACCCGTCCCGCCGCCTCGTCCTTCTCGACAAAGGTCGCAGTGCCTTTGTACTGGGCCGTGATCGGGCCGACCTTGACCTTGACCACCCCGCGGTACTCGTCGCCCTCGACTTCTTGGAGCTGGGCGCCGGGCAGCATCGGTGCGATCCTCTCGACATCTGTCAGGACCTTCCATGCGTCGGCCACCGGCACGGCTACGCGGAATTCGTTGTTTAGCTCCACCTGATCAGGTCCTCTCTAGTGTCAATGTCTGCTGCTTCACCCGGGCACGGGACTTCCTCGACGAGGTCCGGACGGCTCCGGACAAGACTGCGCGCTCCTTCATCACCCGACACTGGAAGCAGCTGCCATACGGATGAAGACAGCCTGACCGGGTTGCGCCTGGCACCATTGTAGGTCGCCACTGCGACGGGACTCGACGAGGCCGCCACGTTCCTCCATGCTTGAGCGTCGACGAGCGGTTGGTCCCCTAGGCCGACGACCACCGCTTGGACGCCGAGGT
>JAKCEB010000256.1 GCA_021838305.1 Actinomycetes bacterium
GGTTTGCCGTAGCCACTGCCCGAGAACTGCTGCGGGACCGAGTTCATCCTTCCCAGATAGGGCGCCACGAGCTCGTCGTGTGGCGTGCCCAGGATGGCCGGGCTCGTGTCGCAGGCGCCCAATGCCCCCACCTGGGGGCACATCTCGGCCACGTCGGTTCGCTTAAGGACGGAAACCTCGTATGCGGCTTCCACGGTTTCAGCTTCGACGGCGACGGGGCGTGTGTGTCGACCGGCTACGGCGGCCGGGTGCCACCCCGGGCGTGCCTGAAAATTTGGCCGTCGATGGAAGTCGACGGCGTCGTCCTCGCTTGGCGCCACCCGGAAGTCTCCGACCCGACTTGGACCGTGCCGCCGGCCGACGAGGGTGGTTGGACGAAGCCGCAGTGGCATACTTCGAGCTTCGCCGGGCATCCGATGGAGATCACGGAAAATAGCGTCGACCTCGGACACCTGCGGGTCCTTCACGGTTACACATCGCTCAACCAGCCCGCTAGCGCGACGACGGACGGCCCGGCGCTTCGGGCGAGCTACTCCTTCTCGCGCCCCTGGCGTCTGGCGTGGCCGCCTGCGCCGACCCTCGACGCCATGATCGAAGTGTGCGTATACGGCTTGGGTTTCTCCCGGGTGGAGCTGCACGTCACGACTATCGGTGCGCGATTTCGTCTCTGGGTGCTACCGACTAGCAGCGGGGACGGCCAGGTGACGCTCCGCCTGGGAGCCGCCGCGCGACAGCACTGGGATCACGACGCCCCGGGCCCGCTCCGACGCGTCCCGCCGCGTCTGTCGGCGCCGCTGCTGCGCGCCTTCACCCTCGCCGGCCTCGTCGGAGACGTGGCTCAGGACCGCGAGGTATGGCAATCGAAGCGGCATCTGTCGAGGCCGGCGCTCGCTCCAGGTGACGGGCCGATCGGCCTGTACCGACACTGGGCGAAGCAGTTCTTCGTGCAGCCCGACGTCGCCTCAGCCCCCGACCAGCTATAGACCCCAAGTAGCCTGTACGCGCAATGATCCGTCTCGCCCTGCGTGACTTGCAGTTCCACTGGAAACGCACCGCTATCGCCGTTGTCGCGATCGGGGTCCTGCTCGGAATCAGCCTGACCCTCGCCGGCGTCAACGCGGCGTGGGGGGCGGGATCGGACAAGACGATTGCGACGATCGGCGGCAACTTTTACGTAGTTCCAGCAGGCTCAAGCGGCCCGTTCGACGGTCCGGCGACCTTCCCGGCAGCCACAGCCGATGCCGTCGCCCAAATGCCGGGAGTCACCGCGGCCGAGCCGATACTCACCCTCCACGACACGCTCGACCTTCCCTCGGGTGGCGTGATCGACACGAACGTGGTCGGCTACGTACCGGGAAGCCTGACCAAACCCCATCCGACAAGGGGCAGCCTGCCGAGCGAGCCGGGACAGGTGCTCGTCGACACCGGGACGGGCCTGTCGCCCGGCGACAAGGTGACGCTCGGACCTCTCGTGCTCACCGTCTCGGGGGTCGTGTCTGGAGTGAGCTACTTCGCAGGTCAACCGGTCACGCTAATGGCCCTCGGAGACGCGCAGCGCGCGCTGCTCGACGGCCGCGGCCTCGCCTCGGCAGTCGTCGTCCAAGGAGCACCAAGCAGGCTTCCCCCCGGCACCGCTCTGCTGGACCTAGCCCAGATTCGACGGGACATCAACCGCCCAGTCGGCAAGGCAACAGGAACCGTCGCCGCTATCGGCGCTCTCCTCCTCGTCGCCGCCTTGGGTGTGATAGCGATGATCGCCTACATGTCCGCTATCGAGCGGACAGTCGAAATGACAGTGATCAAGGCGCTTGGCGGGTCGACGGGGTCTCTGGCACGCCAATTGGTTTTGGCGTCAGTCTTGGTGACAGCTCCGGCGTCGGTCGTCGCGACGCTCCTCGCAATAGTCCTCCGCCCGCTCTTCCCCATGCCCGTCGAAGTCCCAGGCGTCGACTATCTGATCCAACCGGGGGTCGCCTTGGCGCTCGGCGTGATCGCCGGGCTCGTAGTCGTCCGTCAAGCTTCGCGGGTCGATCCTGCTGCGGCATTCGGCGCCGGGAGGTGACCCCGCCCGCCGGCCCGGGCATACGGGCGAGGTCGCTCGCCGTCGGGTACGACGCCGCTGAGGGGCCCGTGATCTCGGGTCTCGACGTCGACGTCGCCGTCGGGGAGCTCACTTTGCTGTTCGGCGCGAGTGGCTCCGGCAAGACAACTCTGCTGTCGGCCTTCGCCGGCCTTCTACGCCCGATCGAAGGGGAGCTGGAGGCATGGGGCGAGGATCTGTCGACCTTGAAAGGCTCCGCTCTCCTCGACTACCGCCGAAGCGTGGGGATCGTGTTCCAATCGTTCCATCTGATCGCGTCGCTGAACGCGTGGGAGAACGTCGCCCTCCCGCTCAGACTGGCGGGCTGGAAACCTGCGTCCGCCCGGGCCCGCGCCGTCGAAGCGCTGGACTCCCTGGCAATGGGAGGCCATCACGATCATCGCCCCGGAAGGCTTTCGGGAGGGCAACGCCAGCGCGTCGCGATAGCCCGAGCCCTCGCGTCGACGCCGCGCCTCGTGCTCGCAGACGAACCTACCGCCCATCTCGACGCCGTCTCCGCCGCCGACACCGTCTCGCTCCTGCGAAGCCTTGTCACTTCGGAGCGAGCGGTTGTCGTGGCAACCCACGACCCACGTTTCGCCGTAGCCGACGGGCGTGTCGTTGATCTCGGCGTCCGCCTGGACGGCGCGAATCAGGCGACGCTTTAAGCCGTCCCAGCGCGGCGGGCACCGGGGAAAGGACCGGCGCGGCTGAGCATCGCCGGTAGCGGGTGGCCGAGCTCGCCGCTCAACCAGTGCGACGTGTCGATCAGCGCGTCGAGCGACATATGTGTGGCGATCCCGCTGCGCTCGAAGAGGTAGACGAGGTCCTCGGTTGCGACGTTGCCGGTCGCTCCCGGAGCGAAAGGGCAGCCACCGGCGCCACCCAAACTCGCGTCGAGCGTGCTGACCCCGGACTCGTACGCTGCGAGCGCGTTCGCGACCCCGGTGTTGCGGGTATCGTGGAAGTGCGCCCGGAGCGCGAC
>JAKCEB010000257.1 GCA_021838305.1 Actinomycetes bacterium
TGAACCGGCGGACCAGCTCTCGGTCGCGCTCGTCAGGCTCGTATGGTGTTTCATGGTAGACAGCGAAAGTCCCGACCACCTCGCCGCGAGAGCGGATCGGGCTAGACCAACAAGCCCGCAAACCGTATCGAGAAGCAAGTCCGCGGAAGGCCTCCCAACGCAAGTCGGTCGAAACGTCCGAGCAGACAACCGCTTCGCCGAGGTGCACGGCAGTTCCGCACGATCCGGCGGCAGGGCCAGGAACGAGACCGTCCACACCGGCCGAGAAGCCAGGGGCCAGCGTCGGCGCCGAGCGGTTCCGCAGCCTTCCCTCCTCGTCTAGGAGAAGGATCGAGCACATGCTGCCCACCATGAGATCCTCGAGTGCGAGCGCTATCGAGTCGAGCACTTCCCTTAACTGCGCGCCGGACGCCACCTGCTCCATCACCGCCGTCTGGCGGTCAAGGACTGCGGTGACTTCCTCGCCGCTCAGCAACTGTCAAGCCTCCCAGCGGTAGCCGACAGAGCGAATGGTACGCAACCGTCTCGGGCGGCTCGGGTCGTCCTCGAGTTTCTGGCGAAGCCGGTAGACGTGCTCCGTAACCGTTGCCTCGGTCTGCCATCCGGCGTGGCTCGACCACACGGCCGCAAGCAGTTCAGAACGCGTGCATACCCGCTGCGGATGATCGACGAAATAGGCCAGCAAGTCGAACTCTTTTGCGGGCAGCTCGACGGGCGCACCGTCAAGCCAGGCATGGCGGGATTCCCGGTCTATCTCGACGCCTACCCCAGTCGGTTCGAAGACGCGGGCGCCCGTGTTGTAAACGGCACTTCGGCGCAGTACCGAGCGGGCGCGGGCGGCGAGCTCGCCCGGCGAGAAAGGCTTGACCAGGTAGTCGTCTGCGCCGAGGTCGAGGCCGACGATACGGTCGGTCTCGCCGTCTCGTCCCGACAGCACGATCACAGGCAAACTGCTCTGCGCCGTTTGCCCGTCGCCGGAGCGCAGTCTGCGGAGTATGTCAAGGCCTCCCACCCCGGGAAGCGAAAGGTCGAGCACCACCAGCGACGGGAGCGACGACTTGATCGAGTCGAGCGCTGCTATCCCGTTGTCCACTGCAGTGACCTCAAAGCCGTCTGCCTCGAGTGCCCAGGTGACGCCAGTCCGGACTCCTTCGTCGTCGTCGACCACGAGGACATGCCGTCGGAAGGACACGCTCGCGACGTTACTCTTCCGATATTGCGAAGGCCGCCGTTGATGAGAAGTTGATGCGGCGTTGAAGCGCCCTCCAGAGTGCACCTCTTATGTTGTTGATGGAAATCCGTTCGGCCCTCGGGGGAGGCACGGATTGCACGGCCAGTACCTAACCGCCTGTCCAGCCACAACCGACTAGGAGTCACGCATGAAGCTCGCCTTGTACCTACCGAACTTTCGCGACAAGGTAACGGTCACGGAACTCGAGGACCTCACGCGACTCGCCGAGGACCTGGACTTCGACTCGATCTGGACCCTCGACCGTATCGTCGTCCCCGAGGCGTCCGACCGGGCCGAGCTTCAGCACTCCTTCGGAATGATGACCGAGTTCCCAAAAGCCCTGCCGGTCTCCGCACGAGGCGAGTGGTTCCAAGGCTGGCCGCTGATTCCGTGGCTTGCCGCGAAGACATCGAAATGCCGTATCGGCATGAGTATCACCGACACTCCGTACAGGTCGCCCGGCGTGCTCGCAGCGGAGCTCGCCACGGTCGACAATCTCTGCGGGGGTCGCCTCAACGTGGGCGTCGGAGCAGGCTGGATGCCGGAGGAGTTCGCTGCGGCGAGCGCTTCTCACATTTTCCCCAAACGCCACGCGCACGTCCGCGAGACCCTGGAGATCATGCAGGGAATCTGGACGAACGACCTGTTCGAATATCACGGAGAGTTCGCCGACTTCGATCGCTGCGGGTTCGGGGTCAAGCCGCTCCAGGATCCGCATCCGCCGATCTTCTTCAGCGGGCTCAAAGACCCGAAGCGCTCGGCGAACCGGATCGCCAAGTACAACCTGTCGGGCTGGATCGGGATACAGGACACGCCGGAGGAGCTACGCGAATGGCGCGGCCCTATTCAGCGCGAGCTCGACGCGCTCGGTAAGGCAGACATCCTCGACTCACTGGAGCTTTGCAGTATGTACTGGTTTGTGATCACCGACGAACCGTCCGACCAGACGCCGGCGGGAAAGGCGAGCAATATCCTTATCGGCACCGCGACTCAAATCACCGACAACCTCAAACGCCTCCGCGACTCCGGGCTCACAATGCCGCTCATCTGGCCGCCGTTCTCGGATGTCCCGGTCTCCAAGACACTCGACGACCTGAAACGGCTCAACGACGAGATCCTGCCCGCGGTCAACGCGGGTTGACGGTTAGCGGTGCTCAGTGGGCGGACCACCCGGTTATCGTGACCACGCGCAGCAGAAGTATCGAGCTGAACGGTCTGTCGCGATACTGCGGGAAGGCCTCTGACAAGCGCAACGCCAGAGCGGCCGCCCGCTCGTCGCCCTCCACACCGTGTCCCTGCCAGCGTATCGCCGCCCGAACCCACCACAGTTTCGTCCAGTCTTCGAGGTCCCAATGTTCGATCAACAGCACTGCTCTCGGGTCGGCCTCGAGGTTGCGTTCGCGTTGCAAGTAAGACGACGCCTTCGCCTTGACCTGATCGATCGGTACCGCGACCAAACCGTCGGCGTCGGCGACGTACACAGCCGGAACAGCGTCCACGCCTCGCTCGGGGTGAACGGTGCAAAGAACCCCGTGGTTGTGCGAGCGGAGCAGTTCCCGGCAGTCGTCCGAATCTATCTTCACGGCCCAGGATCGACGGATTCAGGCACGATCGGCTCCTCAAAGACGCACGTCACTCCCCGATGGAGCGACACCAGAGCCGATGGTAGGTCGTGGACGCTCGACGTGTTTGGCGGCGCTCATCTCCCTGTGGCGTTGGGCCGTCGTTGCTCGGCGGTGCCACGTCCGTGAACCTCGCTGTGTGGGTGCAGAGGCAGGGGTTCCAGCGCCCCGACGGTCCGGCTCTGGCCGAAGGCGAGCGAG
>JAKCEB010000258.1 GCA_021838305.1 Actinomycetes bacterium
CCCGATTCGTTTGCGACTATCTGCTGTGTTCGCAAGGCGATTGTCGCAGCCTTCGCAGTGGGAAGTCCGAGCGCCTCGTCGAAGCCGTTTGCGTGGAGGCTCTGGGTTCCCCCGAGGACAGCTGCGAGTGATTGAAGTGTGACACGTGCGATGTTGTTCTCCGGCTGCTGCGCAGTGAGCGTCGATCCGCCGGTTTGGGTGTGGAAGCGGAGGAGCTTACTTTTTTCCTCCAAGGCCCCGAAGCGTTGCGTCATGATCTTCGCCCACATTCGCCTTGCCGCACGGAATTTCGCTATCTCCTCGAAGAAATTGTTGTGGGAGTTCCAGAAGAAGCTCAGTCGCGGGGCGAAGTCGTCGACGGCGAGCCCGGCGTCGAGCGCAGCCTGCACGTAGGCCACGCCGTTGGCTAGCGTGAAGGCTATCTCCTGTACGGCCGTGGAGCCTGCCTCGCGGATGTGGTAGCCGGAGATGGAGATCGTGTTCCAGGACGGAAGGTTCTCGTTGCAGTACGCGAAAATGTCTGTCACCAAGCGCATCGACTGGCGCGGTGGGTAGATATAGGTGCCGCGGGCCACGTACTCCTTCAAGATGTCGTTTTGTACGGTCCCACCGAGCTTCGTCGCCGGCACTCCCTGTTCTTCGGCCACAAGCTGGTAGAGCAATAGCAGGATTGCCGCCGTCGAGTTGATCGTCATCGACGTGGTCACCCGGTCGAGGGGAAGACCGGACAGCAAGACCCGCATGTCGTCTATCGAGTCGATCGCCACTCCCACCTTGCCGACTTCGCCCTCGGCTCTCGGATGGTCCGAGTCATAGCCCATCTGTGTCGGCAGGTCGAAGGCGCACGAAAGGCCCGTACCGCCGCCCGCTAGGAGAAGCTGCCACCGCTCGTTGGTGGCCTCCGCAGTGCCGAACCCTGAGTACTGGCGTATCGTCCAAGGCCGCCCCCGGTACATGGTCGGGTAGATGCCCCTGGTGTACGGATAGCGCCCAGGCTCGCCGAGGCGTGAGTCAGGGTCCCATCCTTCGAGGTCTCGCGGAAGGTAAGAAGCCTTGATCTCGATTCCCGAGTCGAGCCGGCGCCGTTCCGCATTTGACGAGTCGATGGCCATGCCTGGAGAGGATAGGGCGGTAGGTGGCGCCAGGGCGAGTGGCGGCCGCCGGGGCAAGTCGTGGTCGCCCTTCGCCGGCTAGGTAGACGGCTGCTTGCGATAGCCGGGCGACAGGCGGATCAGCAGATCGCCTCCAGCTCGCCCGTTTCGAGGTGGTATCTGAAGCCGCCGACGGTCAGGCGCGGCAGGTACGGCGACGACTTGACCCGCTGCACGTCCTGGCGGACCGACTCGTGAACGTCAAGTGAAGTAAGGAACGCGAGACTTCTCGTGTCCGGACCTCCTGCGTCTCGTACCGCTTCGTGGACGTCGGCCTCCGTCACGTTCGTCATCCGGCAGTTGGTGTGCGCGACGATCATGAAGCGCTCGACACCGAGCAGGTTGGTCGCGAGGACAAGGGTTCGCAGCACGTCCTCGGTGACGCGGGCACCCGCATTTCGAAGGATTTTCGCGTCCCCCGGGGAAATCCCGAGCATGCGGAGAGGGTCGATGCGCGAGTCCATACACGTGAGCACCGCCAAACCACGCGCCGCTATCGCCTTGAGGTCCGGGTCACGATAGTCCGCGGCGAAGCGACGGTTACCATCGAGGACGTCGGAGAAGTCCTCGAAGCTCATATCGGGCCATTCGATCGGAGTTGGAGGTTCACGCGGGAGGGGCGATCGGGTGAGGCATGCACAACCCATCATATTCTGCGATCACCAGCTGCTCTTTCGGTATAGAGCACGCCGCGCACTCGGGGTCTCGGTTGACCTTGAAGGTGCGGAAGGTCTCTTCGAGCGCGTCGTACGCGAGAAGGCGCCCGGACAAGCTGTCTCCGAGCCCGAGGAGCAGCTTGATCGCCTCCATCGCCTGGATGCTGCCGATGATCCCGCAGAGCACGCCCAGCACACCCGCTTCCGAGCAGGAGGGAGCCAGCTCGGCGGGAGGCGGCTCGGGAACCTGGCAGCGGTAACAGGGGCCCTGATGGGGAAGGTAGACGCTCGCTTGGCCCTCGAAGCGGAAGATAGAACCGTGCACGACCGGTATGTCGAGCTTGAGCGAAGCGTCGTTGACCAGATAGCGGGTCGGGAAGTTGTCTGTCCCGTCGACGATGACGTCGTAGCCGGCGAAGATGTCGAGAACGTTGTCGGCGCCGAGACGGACGTCGTAGGTGACGACGCTGACGTCGGGGTTCAATAGGGTGAGCGTCTTCTTGGCAGAATCGACCTTTCGCTCACCCACCCGGTCGACGTTGTGGAGAATTTGGCGCTGAAGGTTCGATTCGTCGACGACGTCCATGTCGATGATGCCGAGCGTGCCAACACCCGACGCAGCGAGATAGAGCGCAGCCGGAGAGCCGAGCCCTCCGGCGCCGAGTAGGAGCACCTTCGAGGCGAGGAGCTTCGCCTGGCCTTCCACGCCGACCTCCGGGAGGAGAATGTGGCGCTGGTAGCGGTTTCGCTGCTCGGCGGTCAGACGCACCGGAGTCGACCAGCTCCTGCCCTCGTCCTTCCATTTGTTGAAACCGCCGTCCATCGAGACGACGTTGCTGTAGCCGAGCGTTTGAAGAGTGTCAGCGGCAAACGCCGAGCGCGTCCCGCCGGCGCAGTAAACGACGATCCGTGCGTCCTTGTCGGCGAGCTTGCCTTCGACGGTGCTCTCCAAGAAACCTCTCGGGATGTGGATCGCCCCCGGCAGGGCGCCCTGCTCGTACTCGTCGGGTTCACGAACGTCGAGCACCACGGTGCCCGGACGAACTATCTCCGCCTCCGCGCCGGCGGTATCGGTCTCCGCAATTCGGCTCTTGGCGTCTCGAAGCAGGTCTCGGAAGCTGGTCATGGGTAAATATTACCTCTAAGGTCGGGAAATGGAGCTGGAAGATCTGGTTCGGTCGAGACGGATGTGCA
>JAKCEB010000259.1 GCA_021838305.1 Actinomycetes bacterium
TAATCCTCGCCAAGACGATCAAAGGCTGGACTCTCGGCCCCGAGATCGAGGCCCGCAACTCGACCCATCAGATCAAGAAGATGAACGCGGCGCAGCTGAAGCTGCTCCGCGACCGCCTCTACCTGCAGGAGGAGATCCCCGACTCGGCGCTCGAGGCAGGCGAGCCGCCGTTCTTCCGTCCTTCCGCGGACTCGGTCGAGTACCGCTACATGGTCGAGCGCCGCCAGGCCCTCAACGGGTCCCTTCCGCACCGAACCGTTCGCTCGAAGCCCCTTCCTGCCCCGGAAGCGAAGTCCCTCGCCGAGTTCGACGGCGGGTCAGGCTCGCGGGCCGTGTCGACGACGATGGCGTTCGCCGTGATGCTGCGGAACCTCCTTCGCGACGAAGGTATCGGCAAGCGGGTCGTGCCGATCATTCCCGACGAGGCGCGCACGTTCGGCATGGACGGGCTTTTCAAGGAGGTGGGGATCTACGCCCCGTTCGGTCAGCTTTACGACCCTGTCGACTCCAAGCTGATGCTCTCCTACACCGAGAGGGTTGACGGGCAGATCCTCGAGGAGGGCATAAGCGAGGCCGGGGGGATGGCCGATCTCACCGCGGCAGGGACTGCGTACGCGACGTGGGGCCAGGCGATGATCCCATTTTTTATCTTCTACTCCATGTTCGGTTTCCAGCGTGTAGGCGACCTCGTGTGGGCGTTCGGGGACATGCGCGGCCGTGGTTTCATGCTCGGCGGCACGGCCGGTAGGACGACGCTGCTGGGAGAGGGACTGCAGCACGACGACGGCCATTCGTTGCTTCTCGCCTCGACGGTGCCGAGCCTGCGCGCGTACGACCCGGCGTTCGCTTACGAGGTCGCAACGATCATCGCCGACGGCATCCCCCGGATGTACGGCGAGGATGCCGAAGACATCTTCTACTACATCACCCTCTACAACGAGAACTACCCGATGCCGGCGAAGCCGGAGGGGGTCGACGAGGGGATCATCCGTGGGATGTACCGCTTCGCTGACGCGCCGGAAGGGCCGTCACGAAAGGCGACGATCATCTTTTCCGGTACGGCATGCCAGGCGGCTCGCGAAGCGCAGCGCGTGCTCGCCGCCGACCACGACGTCGCTGCAGAGCTGTGGTCCGCGACTAGCTACAAGGCCCTGCGCGAGGACGCCCTTTCAGTCGAGCGCTGGAACCGCCTGCACCCGACGATGACCCCTCGGCGGGGATATGTGACAGAAGTCCTCGAGGGCGCACCGGGTCCGATTGTCGCCGTGAGCGACTTCATGAAGGCGTTGCCCGACCAGATCGCACGCTGGGTGCCCGGGCACTTCATACCGCTCGGCACCGACGGCTTCGGACGCTCGGACACACGTGAGGCCCTCCGACGACACTTCGAGACCGACGCCGCCCACGTGGTGGTAGCCGTGCTGGACGGTCTTGCGGCGGTCGGGGAGGCCAAATCCGAGGAAGTCGAGAGGGCTATAGCCCTCTACGGCATCGACGCGGAGGCGCCAGACCCTCGATCGCTTTGAATTCGAGGCCGTCGGGCCTCCCTAGCGGGCTCCCGGCAAAGACTGTGCGTGAAATTGCACCGTTTTTGTGCAATTCCACGCACAGTCTTTCGCGATGTCTGCTTTCAAGGAGCCATGAACCCGCGATAGCCGTCACGCATTACGCTTGACGGGCGATGCTGCACTTAAGCCAGGACGAAAAGGCCGACGAACTGCTCTCGAAGGACCCGTTGGCCCTCCTGATCGGGATGGTCCTGGACCAGCAGATCCCCCTCGAGCGGGCTTTCTTCGCACCCCTCGAGCTGAGCCGCCGTCTCGGACATGACCTAGACGCAGCGCAGATCGCCGGCATGGACCCTGAGCGACTCGCCGAGGTGTTCTCAGCAAGGCCTGCACTTCACAGGTTCCCTGCTGCCAACGCAAAGCGGGTGCAAGAGCTCTGCCGGATCGTGGCGGAGGACTACCACGGCGACGCTGCCGCAATCTGGGAGGAGGCGTCCGACGGAGCCGAACTGTACCGGCGGGTTCTCGCCCTCCCGGGCTTCGGATCTCAGAAGGCGAAGATCTTCGTCGGTCTCCTCGGCAAGCAGCTGAAAGTCGAACCTCGCGGCTGGCGGGAAGCTTCCGAGCCGTTCGGGCGCGCCGGGTCGTACATGTCGGTCGCCGACATCGTGGACGGGGCGTCGCTCGCCCGGGTAAGGGCCTACAAGCAGACGCTGAAGGCCGCCAGGGTGCAGCCGTCGCCGCCAGGCTCCGAGTGAAGCTGAAGCCTTCCGCATGTTCGTAAGCGCGAACGGCCGGGACACAGAGCTACGCGACGGGGCGCTGCTAGTCGAGCTCATCGAGCAGCTAGGACTGGGGGAACGCTGGGTCGTCGCAGAGGTCAACGGGGAGGCGGTCGATCGACCGCGCATGTCGACTCTCGTCCTCGCCGACGGGGACAAGGTCGAACTGGTTAGGGCCGTAGCCGGTGGCTGACGCGTCCCCAACGGAGCGCCTCCGCGGGCGGCGGCTCTACCTGTGTACCGCCGACCGGCCCGACCTCGCCGAGTTCATCGATGCGTGCATCGTCGGGGGCGTCGACATTGTCCAGCTGCGCGACAAGCACCTCGACGCCCGACCTCTGATCGCGAGGGCGCTGGTCGCGAAGGAGGTGTGCGCGCGCTACGGCGTTCCGTTTATCCTCAACGACAGGTCCGACCTGGCGCTCGCCTGCGAGGCCGACGGGGTGCACGTCGGACAAGACGACGCGCCGGTCGAAGTTGCGCGTCAAGTGCTCGGGGAAGGGGCGATCATCGGACTATCCACGCACAGCCCGGCACAGTGGATGGCGGCGGTCGAGGAGCCGGCCGGGTACCTGTCGGCTGGTCCGGTCAACGCTACGCCTACCAAGCCGGGGCGCCCCGGGACCGGCCTCGCTTACCTCGACTTCGCCTCGTCGAGCGCTCGCGGGCAGACCATCCCATGGTTTGTAACAGGCGGAGCAAAC
>JAKCEB010000260.1 GCA_021838305.1 Actinomycetes bacterium
CTGGTCGACCTCGCCGTCAAGGCGGACCCGAACATAGAGATCGTCTTCTTGGACACGGGAGCGCACTTCCCAGAGACACTGCGATACGTCGACGAGGTACGCAGCCTCTACAGCCTGAACCTGCGCGTCCTCGAACCTGGCCTCGAAGCGGACGCGTGGCCGTGCGGTTCGCGAAGGTGCTGCGAGCTACGAAAAGTCGAGCCGCTGGAGCGCGCCCTCGCCGGACGCGCCGCCTGGGTCACCGGGCTCAAGCGTGTCGACGCGGACACACGCCGCCACACTCCGATCGCAGCCTGGGACGCCAACCGCGGAATGGTCAAGATCAACCCGCTCGCCGCCTGGACCGACGGCGACATCGCTGCCTACATGGACGACCACGGCCTCCCCGCCCACCCCCTCATGTCGCAAGGCTACCTTTCGATCGGCTGTGCCCCGACAACCCGCCCGGTCGCACCAGGCGACGACCCCCGCTCCGGCCGTTGGGCCGACTCGGAACAGACCGAGTGCGGCCTGCACCTATGACCGGTGATCCGCCTATGACCGGCGATCCACCTATGACCGGCGATCCGCCCTAGCCCTAGCCCTAGCGCGTCTAGCCAACTCGGCGAGCACGTCCCTGCCAGTAGGGCTCCCTAAGGTCCTTCTTCAGCACCTTGCCGCTCGGGTTGCGTGGCAGAGACTCCAGCCACTCGACACCGGACGGGCATTTGAATCCCGCAAGGCGCTCCCGGCAAAAGGCAAGAAGCTCAACTTCGGTGACCTCCGATCCGGGCGACCGGACGACCATGGCGAGAGGCGTCTCGCCCCAGCGTTCGCTCGGTATCCCGATGACCGCGACATCGCCGACGCCGGGATGGGCCATGAGGGCGTTCTCGACTTCGGCTGGGTAGATGTTCTCCCCACCCGAGACGATCATGTCCTTGACCCGGTCGTGGACGTAGAAGTAGCCGTCGGCGTCTCGGTACCCGGCGTCGCCGGTACGCAGCCAGCCGTCCGCGGTGACCGTGGTCCGCGTCTGCTCCTCCATGTTCCAGTAACCCGCCATCACCGTCGGGCCCTTGACCCAGATCTCGCCGACCTCCCCGGTGTCTGATTCGCGGCCGCTCGCAGAGTCGACGATCTTCGCCTCGGCGCCCGGGATCGGGACCCCGACAGCACGCAGGCGGTGGCGGTTGGGGCCGTCCGGATCGTGGTCTTCTGCGGGAAGGTAGATGATGGTGCCCGTCGACTCGGTCAGACCGTAGGCCTGGACGAACTTGCAGCCGAATGTGCGAACCGACGCCGCCAGAACCTTCTCCGAGATCGGCGAGGCACCATAGAGCAGAGCCTGCAGCGCCGAGAAGTCCTTCTTGTCCACGTCGGGCACGGCGAGCATGAAACCGAGCACCGCCGGCACGAGAAAGCCGTGGGTCACTTTCTCTCGCACGATCGTGTCGACGAAACGGTCAGGGACTATGTCACGTATCAATACGCTCGTGGCCCCTTGGGAGATGCCGGCAAGCAGCCAGCCGCCCCCACCGATGTGATACAGGGGCATCGGCACCGCGCTCACCGAGTCGGGGCCCAGACCCATCGCCTGGGGGTATAACTCCATGCCGGAGGTCAGGTTCGAGTGCGTGAGCTGAACGCCTTTGGGAAGGCCGGTGGTCCCCGACGAGTAGAGCTGGTAGGCGACATCGCTGGGCTTAGAAGCGACGTGCGGATCCTCGCTCGCATAGCCGTTGCGCCAGCCGACGTAATCGGCTCCCGTGGTCACGATCCGCACGCCTTCGAGGTCCCCGGAGATCTTGTCGGCGAGCGCGGCGAACTCCTCGCCGACGACGAATACTTTCGCCCTGCTGTCAGACACGATGTAGGCGACTTCGGGCGCTGCGAGCCGGTAGTTGACCGGGCAGGGAACCGCCCCCAGCTTCGCAGCACCGAAGAAAAGCTCTACCTGCTCCGGGCTGTTCTTGTCCAGGAACGCCACGCGGTCACCGTGACCTACCCCTTGCGCAGCCAGCGCTTGAGCTACCTGACTGGACCTGGCGTCAAGCTCCGCGTAGGTGAGCTCGCCTCCTTCGAATCCCAGCGCCGGATGTGCCGGGCGTAGCGAGGCCCAGTGACGCAGGATGTCGGCGGTGGTTGATGATGTTCCTAGTGCTGTGACCTCCGTCATACTTGGATAGGTTAGACGGCCGCACCTCAGATCGTAAAAGCAAGATTTCTGGCGATTCGGACGCCAAGCTCCAGGTCGCCGGCGATCTGGACGCCGCCGAAAGCGCCACCGTCGACTACGGCGCTCGGCTCGACCCGACCGCAGGCCAGTCGCGTGAAGGCGTCAGAGGAAAGCGTGACGGTGACCGTCGGCGTTGCCTGACAACCGTCGACGACCCTGGCCCGCCCGTCGACGACGGACACGTTCACTTCCCTGAATACCGGGCCGGTCAGCGCTATCCTCACCGACGACCCGGCCGGGGCCCCGCCGCGTTTGCCGACCACGTAGCCCGTCGCGCGCACGATCTCATCCACGGACTGCTCAGCGGCAGAGCCGGAGCGCTGCCCAGGTCGACCGACCGCGTCGCGGACGTCCTGGTCGTGGACCCAGCAGTCGAAGACCCTGATCTGCATGAAACGCCGGTAGTCCGCCTCGCCGACCGGCGTCCAGGACGCAGCGCTGAAGTCGTCCTCGCCCATGCCGGCCAGAGCTTCCCGTCTGGCCGCGGTGACCTCGTCGAAGACGTCGAGCACATCTGAGCGTGACGTCGCAGCGAAGGACGCGACCCAAGCCTCGTTCCGGCCTCCGATCTGGTTTCGGACGTGCGCCGCAGCAACGCCGCCGACCTGCGGGGCCGGACGACCGAGCAGCGAACTCTCCGTGCCGATGACGTGCGCGTACTGTGCGGCGACGCTCCAACCGGGGCAGGCTGTCTGCAAGGTCCATTCTTCGTCGCTGATGTCGCGCCCGAGTGCGCCGAGGCTGGCCCAGACCTCGTCGAGCTGCGCCTTCAG
>JAKCEB010000046.1 GCA_021838305.1 Actinomycetes bacterium
ACGATCACGGGTACCGCTTCGAACTGCTGGAGGCTTCGATCCGGGCGAACGACGCCCAGTTCGACACCGTCGCCGACATGGTGGCGGCCGCGGCGGGCGGCGACATTTCCGGTGTGACCGTCGCAGCGTGGGGTTTGACGTTCAAAGCGGCCACCGACGACCTGCGCGATTCACCGGCCGTGTCGGTCCTTTCGCGCCTCGCGGCGCGTGGCGCCAGGCTTCAAGCGTTCGACCCGAGCCGGCCGGCGCGATCTGATCCGCGTCTCGACGGCCTCGATGTCGAAGTCTTCGGAGACGCTTTGAGCGCTGCCCGGCACGCTTCGGTCCTCGTCGTGCTGACCGAGTGGCCCGAGTTCGCCGACGCCGATCTCGGAAGCGTTGCGGAGGTCATGTCGGGGAAGGGTCTCGTAGATGCCCGCAACATGATCGACCCGGCCCGGGCGAAGGCCGCCGGCCTCGCATACGTGGGGATGGGAAGGTCTTGATGCGCTTCTTGGTGGCCGGCGGTGCCGGGCTTATCGGATCGGCAATGTGCGAGCATCTCGTCGATCGAGGTGACGAGGTCGTCTGCCTGGACAACCTAGTTACAGGCTCGCGATCAAACGTCGACGAGCTGTCAGGCCACGACCGCTTCAGTTTCGTCGAAGCCGACATCACTTCTCCTATCGACGTCGACGGACCGTTCGACGCGGTGGTCAACCTGGCGTGCCCAGCGTCGCCGGTCGACTTCGGCCCGCTCGCCCTCGAGATCCTGTCCGTCGGCTCGACCGGAGTGAGAAACCTTTTGGATGCGTCGCGGCGCTGGAATGCGACGTTCCTGCAGGCGTCTACCAGCGAGGTCTACGGGGAGCCGCTCGTGCATCCCCAGCCCGAGTCTTACTGGGGGAACGTGAATCCGGTCGGGCCCCGTTCGGTGTACGACGAGGCGAAGCGCTTCGGCGAGGCGCTAATAATGGCCTACCACCGCAAATACGCGATGGCGGTTCGCATCGCCCGAATTTTCAATACCTACGGTCCGAGGATGCGCCCCGACGACGGTCGGGTGATCTCGAACCTCGTGACCCAGGCACTAGCCGGCGAGCCGCTCACGGTCTACGGTGACGGCGCCCAGACCCGAAGCTTCTGCTACGTCGACGACGAGGTGGCCGGCCTACTTGCTTTGATCGACTCGGACGTGGTCGGGCCGGTCAACATAGGCAACGACACCGAGTACACCGTACTGGCGGTCGCGCGATTGATCATCGAGCTCACCGGCTCGGCGTCGCCGATAGTGTTCGCGCCTCGCCCGACGGACGATCCTACCCAACGACGACCGGATCTCACGCTCGCTACGAGCACGCTCGGCTGGAAGCCGACCACGCCTTTGGCCGAGGGACTCAAAGCCACGATCGATTGGTTCGACAAGCAGCTACCTAGGTAGCACGGCGATTGTCACATCCAGGTAGCCGCCGGGGTCGGGGAATTCGGAAGGAGTTCGCTCAAATCGGCTAGCTCGTCCTGCAGCTTCGCGATCTCTTGTGAAAGGGCGAATGCGTCATCTGCACGCCCTTGGACAAGCGCCCGCTTGCGCTGCTCGACTAACTCCTCGAGTTGGAGTTCGACTCCCATTGCACGTTCGCTGGGATCCATACACGTATATATATCCGTTGCGTGCCGGTTGTCAAAACAAACGACTTGTCCCGTTGCCGCCTCTGCTCAAAGTTGACGGGCGCCCTGCCCGGTCACCTTGTCCCAAACGGGCGAGTACCGGACGATGCAGCGAAGCGCCTGGAACCCGTCTCTCCAGCCGATCTTCTTACCTTCGGCGTAGGTTCGCCCGGAGTAACTGATTCCGACTTCGTAGATACGTGCTCCGCTGCGGGCGACCTTTGCCGTGATCTCCGGTTCGATCCCGAAGCGGTCCTCGCGGAGGTCCAATGTCTGGATGATCTCGCGCCGGAAGACCTTGTAACAGGTCTCCATGTCCGTGAGATTCAGATTGGTAAAAGCGTTGGACAGCGTCGTGAGGAGTTTGTTGCCGACCGAATGCCAGAAGTACAGCACCCGGTGGGGGCGATCCGACATGAACCGCGAACCGTACACGACGTCTGCCTCGCCGATCACCAACGGCTCCAGGAGGCGGCCGTACTCGCCGGGGTCGTATTCGAGGTCCGCGTCCTGCACGACCACGAAGTCAGCGGTCGCTTCCGCGAACCCTCGGCGTAAAGCTGCTCCTTTGCCCATGTTGCACGGTTGCGCTATCACCTTCATGCGCGTGTCGCCGACCGAGCGGACCTCGTCGAGCGTGCTGTCTGTCGAACCGTCGTCGACGACGACGACCTCGGCAACCCACGGCGATTCGAGCACCCGGGCTAGGAGCGACTTGACGGTTGCAGCTTCATTGAAGCACGGCACTACAACGCTCAGACAACGCGACTCACCCACTGACTTCTCCTCTCACGCCTATCTTTCCCCGCCGGACATCATAGCTTGCATCGCATTTCGATCAGGTGGGCGACTTGCTCGAGTGGTCGCCCGAGGGTGTCGGCGACTGCCAACACTCGAAGCTTGCTCCACGGCGCTGGGGTCACGATCGCCACCCGCTCCCCGCGCGACGTGCAGGAAACGACTGCGTGTATAACCGACTCAAAAGCTTCGCTTGGGGACACATCGACGCCGCAGCGCACTTCGAAACTGTCACCCGTAGCGGGCGCAGGGTCGGCAGGGTTGGGCGAGACGTCGAAACGTTCGCCGGGCTCAGCTCCAGTTCCTGCTATCACCGCGTCACGGGTCGTGGCCGCAATCGCATCGAATCCCGTGAAGCGCGCCTGGCCTTCGATGCTGTCGGGCAGGCCCCATTTACGGATGAACTCGAAACGGTTGCGTGCCAGCATCGCCGATATCGAACCAAGCTTCGCGTCGGAAGTGTCCGCGCTGTTGCCGAAGTGAAGCACCCGCAGCGTCTCGCTGTAGGCGACTTTGAGACCGGCGGAGCGGGCCTTCAAGGACAGGTCGAGGTCTTCGCAATAAGCCGGGAAGTATCGGTAGTCGAACCCGCCGAGCGCCTCGAAGAGCGACCGGTTGATGACGGCGCAGGCGGCCGACACGTGGTCCGTCGCCACGACGGGCCTGCAGCGAAGGTCATGCAAGTCGGAGCCGCCTCCATTTTTCCTGACATATCCGGCGCCGTCCATAGTGGACCCCGCTTCTTGGACCCTACCGTCCGAGGAAACGAGCGTCGCCCCGAGGATCCCGACTGTCTCGTCCGCTATGTAGGCGTCGAGGAGCTCCCGAAGCCAGTTGTCCGCGACGAACACGTCAGGGTTGAGGAACACTAGATGGCTCGCCCTCGCATGTTCGGCTGCGATGTTGCACGCTTCGCCGAAGCCTCGGTTGGTGTTGATCTCGATTACACGGATCCGGTCGTCGAGGGCAGCGGCAGCGTCGAGACACGGCTGGGGGGGTCCGTTGTTGGCTATCAAAAGCTCCCACGCCGCACCGGCTTCTACCGCTGCGACGACGGCGGCGCACGAGGCGGCGAGCTCGGGCTCGTCGAACGAGACGATTACTACCGAGGCTTGCGGGGCAGTCCCGCTCGACGTGGCGATCACGGAGGCGTCTACCCAAGGCGCGCTGCGAGCCTTCGAACGTGCGTTCCGCAGCGTCACGCCGGCGACCGCCGATATTTGCCCCGCCGCCGCAAGGGCATCTTCGACGCTGCTCGAGGATGGCAGCGAACCCCGCAAGAGTCGTCGGCCGGCCGCCGCCCCAACCCATAACGTCGTGAACATCTGACCCGACAGCACACGGCGCAGTTCGGAAGCCACCTCGTCGAGGCTCCGTGCGGTGTCAAGGAGTTCAGCGCCGCAGCGCAATGCCGCTGACTCCTCGCCGAGTCGCAGCTCGATACCTTCTAGAGGGTCGGCTGGGCTCAATCGTCGAAGCCTTCGGATGGAGGTAAAAGTCGCCCAAGTCGAGCTGGCACGGATCGCCGGTAAGAGGGTAAGGCGCAGGCTGTCGAGCGGCACTTCGACCGCGGCAGCGAACTGCCGATCAAAGTCCTCGTGTGTGAGTTTGCGCACCGACCTCGCGAGCCGAGCGAAAGTCAAACTCCCCGAGGTCAGGTCTTGCATCGCCGAAACTGGCCTCTCCAAGTCAACGCCAGGACTCGGTCAGCGGCACGAGGTGCACTCCGCTGCTGCCGGCACTTCATGGCCGAAAGTCTAACATCGTGGCATGTCAGCCCTCGCAGGAGCGCAACGTCTGGTCCAGCGCGCGCGTCTCGCCCCATGGCGCGTCGAGCGGATCCTGGAGGAGACCGCCGCCTTGCACGACGACATCGAGCGACTCCGCGTCGAAGTTGACACCTCCGGCCAGGTCTTGGGTGACGCTCTCATGACGCTAACCCGCTCGCTCGACGAGGTCTTGGAGCGGATCGCTGCCATCGAGGACCGCGTCGCGGGATCGGATAAGTAAGGTCAGGGCTACAGGGTCGGTGACGGCGATGCCCCGTGTAGTTTTCGGCTTGCAGGGGCTTCAGCAGCACGGTGTTCAGCAGCAGGGTTTCCTGCCGGATGCCGCCCTCGACGCGAGCCTCAGTTTTGTGCGCGCGATGGCCGCGCACAGGCGCGACATGGTGGCCGGGCTCAGCGTCGATCCGCAGAGCGATGCCTCCTGGCTGACCAGACTTTTGCCAGCTGGACTGCCGATACTATCGGCTAAGGAAGTCCAGGCGATCGACGGTCCCCTGGTCTTTCACGTTTTGAGCCTGCTCTCCGGGCGCGGAGCGCAGCAGCTTTGGCCGGCCTGGGCGCGACCTGCCACGGTCGCCTTGGCGGTGAGCGTGCACGACGACCTGACCCGCCTAGCCCTCGAATCTTCCTCGGACACCCCAGAGGGCCGCCTCAGTCAAAGCCGGCACCGCTTGATCCGCCGAGCAGATGCGGTGATCGCGACGTCGCACGCTGGAGCGCTCGACGCTATCGGCTGGGGTCATGCCACCCCGGAGAAGGTGTTCGTCGCACACGAAACCGTCGACAACCCTTGCTCCGCCGTGTCGGAGGGCTCTGCCCCTCGCATCGACGGTTTCAACGCCGCCGGCGATTTCGTCGTCTCTCCGGCGTGCGCTTCGTCGTCCATGCACACGGAGAATATCGTCCGCACCTTCACCGGTCTCGCGTCGCAACTTCCCGGCGATCCGCAGCTCGTGCTGGTCGCCAAGCAAGGCAGGACCTTCGCCCCGAACTACATTGCAGATCTTGACGGCGACTCGCGCCCGCCGGTGATCGTCGCCACCGGCCTCGAGCTCTCCGAGTTGCGCTGGCTGTACCGGTCCTGCCTTGTAACTGTCATAGGCGGCGTCGACAACGGATCGGCAGCGGCGGCGATCGAGGCCGCGGCGCACGGTTCTGGGGTTGTTGCGGCGGACCACGACGCCCTCCTCGAATTGATCCCCGAGCCGGATGCACGGTTCTACCCGACGTCGATGGACTCCATATCGTCGGTATTGCGGCGGTGCCTGACTGATGGGGAGTTTTGCCGTGCCCGCCGCGAGGAGACCGCCCGCGCTTTCGCCGGCTACTCCGAGGAGGGCGCCGCGGAGGCGCTCACCTTCGCGTACCGCCGGGCGGCGGCGGGCAGGCCGCGACGTCGCCTACCCGAGTCCGCGGCGTCCCTGTAGATGTCCGCGAGCTCGCTCATCTGGGTGTCCGAGCCTTCAGCCACAAGGAAGTCACAGCCCGTCAACGCCTCGCTCAGTTGAGCTTCCCAACCGGAGGCGCCCCCGGCGGCGGTCGGGTATCCGTGCACGGTTGCAACGATCCCCTTCGAGCCCGAGTTGGCCTCGACGATCCTGCGCAGGACTTCGAGGACGCCGGGGTCAGGCCTTGTCACGTCTATGACGACATGGACGACGTCGACTACTGACAGAGCGAGTTCGTCGGCCAGGTCGCCTTCGCCGACAAGCCCGAACTCGCTAGACATATCCGCCTGGCCGGCCATGCAGCGACGCAGCTTCGAGAGGTAAACCTGGCACCCATCTCCGATCGGGTTCAACGCCACCAGCGCAACCTGCGGAACGTACGCCTTTCGGATCACTTCCTCCAAGGCGTTCGCCCACCCGCCGTGCTCAGCAACGCTGACCCGCTTCCCGTCCGCTCGGACGAGGTGGTCACCGATCGGACCTGCCTGGCAGGCGACGACTATTCCGGCCGTCTGAGCGCCCGCGGGGTCGCCCTCGCCACCGCCACCGCCAGCGCCCTCGCCGCCGCCCTCGTCCCACATGACTGCGACGTCAGGGTAGCTGCCCGTCCCCGACGCCAGTTCGCCGAACTGCTCGACCCAGTTCGTCGGGCCGTATGCCGCCACCCGCAACGGACGGTCGAACCCGGCGCAGCCGTCGATGACGTCTTCGAGGACGGCCGCCCTGTCGAAAGTCTCGAAGTACCCGACGCGACGTCCCTGGGCTGACAGTGTTCTATCGAGTAGGCCAGGCTCCATGCGAAGCGACGCGACGGCGTCGGCGACGATTTGCGGGTCGCCACTTTCGACAACGATGCCCGCATCCCCCATCGTTTCGGCAACAGCAGCCGAACCAACCGCGACAACGGCCAAGCCTGCCGCCATCGCCTCTAATAGAGGTACGCCGAACCCCTCGTGTTCGCTCAGCGACACATACACTCCCGACGACCACATCACTTCGAGAAGCTCCCGCTCCGCGACCTTGCCGAGAACCTCGACTCTGCCTGTAACGCCCTGCGCCTCGATTTCACGGAATACGGCGTCAACGTACTCGTGGTAGGTGGTGTTGCCGACGAGCACCAGGCGGCATGCCGGGTCATACGTCCGCTGATAGCAGGCGAACGCCTTGACGAGATCCACCTGGCCTTTACTCGGGATTATCCTTCCCACGAATAGCCAGTCAGCCGAGCGGCGCTTCGCGCCGGCAGTGGCGGGCCGGAAGGTCCGCCCGTCGGCCCACACGGGCAGCACGTCAGCTCGGCGGAACCCTGTTGCGATCAGCTCACGCCTGTTGAAGTTGGAGTCGGCGATAGCGCCGACGCAAACGTCGCGAAGCTCGCGCAGCTGCTGGCGTCCCAGATGAAGGTAGAAGTTCGAGAGCGGCTCGGTGATGAACCGCTCCGGCGTGATGTTGTGATACACCACTGCAATGTCGTGACGTGCTGTTGCGATACGTTCGAAGCAATCGACCCCGATGGAGAAATGCCAAAGCAACAGTTGGCGTCGCGCCGGAGCGTACTCGGACAGGCGTCGAACCTCTCCCTCACAGCCGCGCCCGACACGCTCTGCGAAGACGTCCGATCGGTAGCCCATGCCCCGCAACACGGAGCGCAGGGCGAGCATCTCCCCGCTTATCGCATCGCCTGAGTCGACGCTTTGGTGGAACTGGTCGACTCGATCGTATGCTAACCCCGACGCGTCGGCCGACAACGCCGTTCGTTGGGTCAGCTCGCTCACGCGGTCATTGCTCCGCTCGGCCGTCGAGCGATTCGACCTTCAGCGAAAGCTCCTCGATGCGTCTTTCCGCGCGGGCCAACTTCACCGCCAGGGCAATATTCTGACGTCGAAGTACGCCGAGGTACTGTTTGACCTCGTCGAGCGCTGCCACGGCTGGGTCGGAGTCAGGATCGGCCTGGTCGCTCATCGTGGTTCCAGTTTAGAAGTCAGCGAACCCGCTCGTCGCCGCCTCGACAATGTCTGGCTGTGTACACTGACGGGTGCGCCTGCCGGCTCGACACTTCCACGCAATGACCGTTAAGCCGACGTTCGACTCCTACACCGACCGAGGCGAGGACGTCGTGTTGTGGCGGGCGCTCGGCTCGCTCGCTCACGGGCACTACGTAGACGCAGGAAACTCGACGACTACTTCGGGCAGCACCAGCAGAGCGTTCTATGACGCAGGCTGGTCCGGGCTGCTAGTCGTACCCGACGGAGACCGCGGCGCGCCGTGCATTGTCGAACGACCCCGAGACGTCGTCGTCGAAGCCAACCGTCGCCGTCGCATCGGCACGATCCTCGATGAGGTCGGCTGGCGTGGTAAGGAAATCCACTTCTTGAGTTTCGACGCCGAAGCCGCCAAGGCCTTAGTCGACGCCCCTGACCCCGCAGGCGTCGTCGGCATAATCGAAGATGCCGACCTAGCCGCGTGGCGACCCTGGGTCGTCGTCGTCGACACATCGACGGCGGCGCCGAGCAGTTCGGAGCGCTCCCAACTGCGCCAGCGCATGGCGGACTCGCACTACGAGCAAACTATGTTCGACGGCACCAGCTGCTGGTTCGCGGAGGCCGCCAAGTCGGCGCTCCTCGCTGAACAGCTCAGCTACCCTGCGCACCCGAGCGACTCTTACACGACTCCCACGGAGCGTGCTTGGCGGGACCGGGAACGCAGCCTCCTAGACAAACTCGCCTCGCTGGAAGCCGACGTCGCCGGGTGGCGTTCCAAGGCGGTCACGGAATGGGCGTCGGTGCGCTCGGATAAGCAAGCCCAAGATGTAGCGGCCGCTGCGTTGCAAACCCTAGACGCCGGCCGATCCGGCAACGCCGATGAGATTGAGCGGCTCCAAGCGGAACTGGCAGAGATCCGCGCCTCCACGTCCTGGCAGGTGACAGCCCCCCTCCGGCGCGCAACATCTCTGATCAAACGCAGGAAATGAACCGACCGAGAAGCGAAGCCGTCGAGGCGGCCCTCGCCCAACGGCTAGCTGAGGCCGCGCCACATCTCAGCGCCGACATCATCGACAACGACCATGATCCAGTCAATGCCCGAGGCGTTGAACGCGACGCGGCGGCACTGCTCGATATCGTCGCTCGCGTCATTTGCACGCAGCCCACGCCGGACAAGCTGTGGCTCGCCTTGACGGCTGTCGCAGGATGCCTGCCACGCGCGGATGACATCAACGAAGCCCGCTACCGTGCCGAGACCTCCAATCCAGCGCAGATGGCCATGTGGATGCTCGATTACGCCTTGGAGCGCGGTTCGCCTGAAACGGACACGTGCGCCCTTCGCGTAGTCCGCGACACAGTACTCGTCGATCCGGGTGTCTCCGGCGGGAAGCGAACGCTGCATCCCGAAAAGCGACTGCCAGATCCCCTCGACGCTCTCGTAGGTTCGATCATTTCGCGCTGGACCGCTCGTCGCGACATACTTTGCGTCTCGTGGACTCCCGGACACGAATGCTGGACCATTGCCGAATCAGGAACCACGGAGATCGTCGTCCCCTGGCATACCACGGTCGTAGCACTCGGTAGGTTGGCACCAGACGCGTGCGAACGGATCGCCGGAGCCGCCGAATTCTCCGGCTCTCAGTTCGTCGCCTTGGTCGACGACTGCTTTCCAGCAGCGAGCGCATTACTCCGCGCCGACACTACTGTCAGATCAGTCGCAACATACGTGGGCGTTCTAAGACGCTTCGGTCGACTCGTCGCCCTGAGCGAAGCTTCGGCGTCCGACTTCCGTGGCTTCACGTTGGCCCTGGCGGCGCAGGGCCTAGACGGGCCGAACGTTGCATTCTGCAATCCTCCCACTGCGGCGCCTTCGATGCCGTCACACATCCCTGAGACTCCTCCCGTCGCCAAGCTTCCACCCTCCGCCGCTCCCCCGACGGTACTCTGCGTGGGGAACCTCGACGCAAAGTCCGATCAGACCGCGCTCTTCGGCGCCTGCGAGCGCTTGCGGAGTGAGGGATTGCGATTTGAGCTTTTCTTCGCCGGCACCGAAGTTCCAAGCGTCGATTCACCTTACGCCTCCGCCCGCTTCGCTGTCTTCCCGTCGATCCATGAAGGAAACTCCCTGGCCATATCGCAGTGCCTGGCGAGGCGGGTACCGGTCGTCTGCTCGAAGTTCCTGAATTTCCCCCCGGCCTGTGGAATCGCCCCCGTAGACACCTCCGATGACGCGTCCATCGCCGACGTGATGCGCCGCCTGCTAGTAGACGACGACGCGGTCAGCATCCTGCGGACACAGATCGACCGGCGACGCGAGATTTCCGACGACGAGTTCGCAGAGGATCTGTGGGGCCTTCTAGTGGACGGCCACGGACCGTCGCAAGACAGCAGTCGGCCCGGTCGAGGCGCATAGTGGTGGATCGTTTGCGCTCAATCCTTGTTGGCTCCGGGTTCGGGACCTCGCGATCGTCGGCGATGCGCTCGCGAGCCGAGACATTTCTAGGAGCGCTAGGGACGTTCAGACCCGTAGGCGCCCCGAGCGACGGATCCAATCGACCGTCACCCGGCGACATCGTCACCGCGATGAGCAACATTCTCGACAGCGGCCGCCCGGACCTTTGCTGGCTAGCAGTGTCGGTGATGTCAGCACGACTCCCCGACGTCGGTGATGTCGAGCAGATCAGTCGGGAGATCCGCTGTGGAGGCGACCCGACAGACGTCCTCGTTAGAGCGGTCGAGCGTGGCGGCGCACTCGACGTCGAGACACACAGGACGGTCTCGGTGCAGCATGGCGGGGTCCTGGTCGACGTGGACCGGACTTCGCGCAACCCGCTCGGCACCGGCATCCAGCGAGTCGTCCGCCAAGCGGCCCGGAGGTGGGCTCAACACGCCGATACGACGCTCGTCGGATGGACCGACACATTCGACGCTTTGCGCCATCTGAGCGAAGACCAACTCGGCGTTGCTGTCGGCGACCCGGACGCCCGGCGAGCGAACGGAGGACACTCAGACGCGCCGGCCGATGTGATAGTCCCGTGGCGCTCAACTCTCGTCGTTCCCGAATTGGCCGTCGAGCTGGCACGGCCGGCTGCTATCGGGGCGATCGCCCGCTTCGCACGAGGCAACACTTGCGTCATTGGGTATGACTGCGTCCCCCTCACGATGCCGGAGACGTCAATAGAGGGGATGTCCAGCGACTACCTGCGATATCTCGCGGCATGCGCGCACGTGACCCGTATCGCAGCTATTTCGGACACGGCGGCGCTCGAATTCAAAGCTTGGCGTTCGACGCTCGCGTCCCGAGGCTTACGAGGCCCAGACATTCAGACCGTGGAGCTCGCCCTCGAAGCGCCGGAACAGGCGCCGTCGGCGACCGATTTCGCCGACGCAAGCCGGCTTCTCGGAGGGGACGGCCTGCCGGTCGTCCTGGTCGTCGGGAGCCACGAGCCTAGAAAAAACCACCTAGCTGTCCTGCATGCGGCGGAGCTGTTGTGGCGCCAGGGGGAGCGCTTTGCGTTGTCATTTGTCGGAGGGGACTCCTGGAAAAGTGGCGCTTTCTTCGAACGTCTCCGAGACCTTCAGGGTAGGGGCCGGCCGCTTCAGGCGTTGAGCGCGATCTCGGACCGCCTCGTCTGGGCCGCTTACCGGGTTGCGGCCTGCAGCGTGTTCGTCTCCCTCCACGAAGGCTTCGGGCTGCCGATAGTCGAGTCGCTCGCCGCCGGTACTCCCGTCGTCACATCGAATTACGGCGCGACGGCCGACAACGCCCGCCACGGAGGCTGCCTGCTCGTCGACCCGCGGGACCCGACTGCGATCGCGTCCGCCATCCGTCGATTGCTTACCGACTCGCAGCTGGCCGAGACGCTGCGCCGCCAAGCGCGCGCCGCTCCCACCCGCACGTGGGACACCTATGCCGATGAGACCTGGGACTTCCTAGTCGACGGCAAACCCCCACGCAGCGAGGAAGGAATCCAGCTCAGCTAACCCTGCGGCGGCGACGCAAGATGATGCCGCCAAGCGCTGCAAGGACTAAGAGCGCTGCTGCGCCGATTCCTGCGGCGCCGGCCAGGCCGAAGCCGCTCGACGACGAAAGGGGCGGCGAGGCGACCGGCGAAGAAGCGGAGTGCGACGGAGCCGCGTAAAGGACTGGCGGTAGCGCAGACACGCGACGGTCGAGGGGAGTAAAGAGCTCCGAGCCTGACAGCGACGTCAGCTGCTCGCCGCCCGAGCCCCCGACCGATGCCTTCGCCCCCGGCCCGGGAGGCGGCGGGATCGCCGCGGAAGCGATGGCGTGCTCGCCGCCTGCAAGGAGGACTGTCCCGTTAGGGAGCACGGCTAAGGCCGGCGCGGCTGTGGCGTTGGCGAGATTCCCACCGTTGGCCCAACTGTCGGTGGCGGGATCGAAGACCTCGGTCCCTGTGACAGACGATCCGGCGCTCAAGCCGCCAGCGACGAGGACGTTACCGTCGGGAAGCTCGACGACCCCCGGCGACGCGACCGCTGCGGGCATTCCGGGGGTCTGCGACCACTTCCCTGTCGTCGGGTCGTAGATCGCTGCGTTATAGGCGCCCCCGACGACCAGAATCCGACCATCGGCGAGACGCACCCCACTATCCATCAGCCGGGCAGCAGGCATGCTCGCAACCTGGACCCACCGTCCGGTCGTCTGGTCGTAGCGCTCGGCACTAGCCAGCGTTCCGTTGGGCCCCTGGCCACCGGCGGTCAACGCCCCGCCGCCACCCGAAGCTCCGCCGCCGCCCGAGGCTCTGCCTCCGAAAGCGACGAGCGCGGCGAACACCCGGGCTGTAGCGAGCGACCCCGTCGGCGACCAGGTGCCGGTCCGCCAGTTGTATAGCTCAGCGGAGGCGAGTGGGGCGTGTGCCGTGTCCTCTCCGCCTGCCACGAGGACGGTTCCGTTAGCGAGCAACGCTGCGCCCGCAAAAGCGCGCGCCTGGCCGAGCGAGCCGGTCGGGGACCATTTCCCGGTGCCAGGGTTATACAGCTCGGCGCTCGACAGCGCCTGGCTCCCGTCGGTACCCCCGGCGACGAGGACCTCTCCGTCTGGTAGCAGCACAGCCGATCCGCCGACGCGCGGGGTGCCCATGGGAGCCGTGGTCTTCCAGCTGCCCGTCTGCGGGTCGTATATCTCGGCCGAGTCGAGAACGGTCGGCCCGCTGCCACCACCCGCAACCAGGACGGACCCGTTCGGTAGGGTGACGCTCATCGGCAAGGCGCGGGGCGTGCTCATCGACGCTGCCCCCGACCATCCTCCCGCCATCGTCTGGTTCCCCGACGGGACAGCTGCGACTCCCCCGCTTGCGCCGGGTGGACTTGCCGTTTGCGCGACGCTCGTCATCACGTCACTCGTCAGCACGGCACCCGCCGGTGCAGCGCCACCGCCGCCCGACGGACAGTTCGCTCCCGCCGGTAGCGTCCGAAGCTGCGCCGATGCGAGCGTCGCGGACACCGAACCGTCGAAGCCGAAGGTGACCGAGTAGCCGTCCGCCGCCAAAGTGATCCCGCTTGAGTCAATGGAGAATCCAGTTCGCCCAATAGTCAACGAGAAACCCGTGTACTGCCACTCGTAGCCGCACGCGTAAGGCCACCAGCCGTCCTGGTAGCACGTCTGGGTCGATACGTACGCTCCTAGCTGCAGCGACACATTGCCTGAGAAGAAGACGCTGAGCCCGCTCGTGGAGATGTCCACTTCTACCTGGGCGCCTAGGGATCCCCCTACGTCAAGGTCTGGCCCGATCATGACCGACCCGGGGCCGAGTTCGGCGGCGCCGTTCAGCTGGAACATGAAGCTCGACGGCGACGCTTGCAGGACGATATTGACCGGCCCGATCGACAACGGCCCGATGTTGAACTGCGATACGTCCCCGACGAAGTTGATGCTCGGCGGGTTGAAGCCGATGTCGGCCAGGATATTGACACTCGTCCCGCTGATCTGCGCCTGGAAACCGAGGCCGAACCCGGCGGGGTAGGTCACCTGCCCGACCGTCGCCCCTTGAGGCGAGATGTACAGCTGGGCGAAGTCGACCTCGATCAGGGTCGGTTGACCGAAGGCAGCCAGCGGTTCGAGTGCTGGGGTGAAGGAGTTCTTGGTTCCGATCGACAGGTCGAGCAGGAACGGCTCCAAGTTGAAAGCGAAGGTGATCGGCGCGCCCTGCTGGTAGCCGACGGTGTTGGCGATCACAGACGGCAGGGCGGTCACCGTGCCAGCCAACCCAGCCGTGAAGAACGGAAAGTCGGTACTCACACCGGCCTGCAGCGTCGCGCACTGGACGGTCAGGCCCGGGATGCCGAACGCGTTCACCCATCCAGGGCCGCCGCCGGTGCAGTCACCTACCGACAAGCTGAACGTGACACTCGCATTGCCGGCGTTCTCACCGGCGGTGAGCTGTCCGTCGAGGGCCACCTGCGACGGTGGGTCATTGGCCGCGGCCGAAGGGAGGTTAAGGGTCGCGGTGAGGCCGACTCCGAAGTTGACGACAGTCGGCGACAGCGTCACCTCCAGATACCCGCTGTCGAGGACCAGGGAGGTGCTGCCGGCGGTGAAGAGCGTGAGGCCGCCGTTTGCGCCCCCGAAGTTGATCGAAAGTTTCAGCATGTACTGGTCGGTTGAGAAGTCGGCTGTGCCGATAGCGGTCAGTGACGTCCCGGCGGGCACCGACAGGTTCACTTTCTGCAGTGCCTGTTGAATCGACGTGGGGATCGTCAATGACAAGGAGAAGGAAAGTCCCTGGGGCAGATTGATCGAACCGATAGTGGGATCGCCGGTGTTGAATCCGTTGACCGCCGCGCTGGCGTAGTAGACGTAGGCGACGTCGCCAGTGGATCCGAGCCACGTGGACAGGTTGACCTCAGCTCCCGCCACGAATCCGTTCGGGCTGACCTGCACGGTCACGACCTGCGAGAAGCCCCCGCCGGTCGGCATCTGCACCGTGATCGTGGATTGGATCTTCGCGGAGAACCCGCTTGCCGTGTCGGCGAGAGTGATCGTCGGCGCCGAAAGGGTCAAATGACCGCTCAAAAGGCTCAATGCGAGGGAGTCGACAGTGGCAGCCAACGTGAAGGTTTTGGCGGTGAGGTCGAAGCACCCGGTGGCAGCCGCTGAGCCGTTGAACGATCCGAGTGCAAGCGCCAGGGTGCCGTTCACGTCCAGCCACAGGTCCCCGCCCGCAGATACGGTGCAACCGGTCGGCGGAGCCGCGTTGCCTAGCTCGATAGCACCGATTGTGACTGTGACGCCGGAGGTCGACAAGGAGAACAGCGGGTTGGAGCCGACTCCGGCCGCCTTCAGGTCGAAGCTGACAACTCCGGCTGCGTCGCTCAACGTGCCTGACAGAGCGGCGTCGATGCTCACCTGGGGTGCCGGCTGCCACACTTGCGCGGCGGTCGCCGCAACCGTCAGCGTCCACGTGTCGAACGACTGCAGCGACCCTGACAGGGCGAGAGAGCCGAGCCCGTCGAGTGACACCGTGCCCGACACGGCGAGTCCCGAGGTCCCGAGAGAGAAACTGACGTTGCTCAACGTCAGGGACGGCAAGGCTGAGAACGGAGTGATAACCCCCGGCAGTGGTCCCGGAACGCACCCGCCGCCGGTCTGAGGCGCGCAGGTGGTCACATCGGCCGTGACAGTTCCCGTGGAGCTTCGGGTGATCGACCCTGAGAGGTCGATGACTTGGCCGAAGATGCTGAGGCCAGTGATCGAGGCGGTCGCGTTGAGGGTGCCGTCAGTGGCGAACGACCCGGAGAAGTTGACGGTTGCTGCCGGCGCACCGGGAATCGGAATCGTGCCGGCGAGCGCAACGCTGAACGTGTCGGAGGCGTAGCCGAAGGTCGCCGACGTGATCGCTACCCCGCCCGGGAGCTTCAAGAAGGGGAAACCGGCTGGTGGCGTGAGGCTGGCGGTGAAGCTCGGCGCCCCACCGGGGTTCCAGTGGCCGGCGAACATTACCGCCCCACCCGGCGGCAGCGTGA
>JAKCEB010000261.1 GCA_021838305.1 Actinomycetes bacterium
CAACTCACAGCCCTTCCGAGGGCCGCCTCGCCTTCGGAGGCTATCTGCATGCGACGCTCGCGGGTTTCCTCCCTGAACCCGTTGATCCTCGCGTTCTCCGCTACCGAGAGGGCACTTGGTTCGGAGTTGTCGGGTAGGGTCACCTCGGGCAGGTGAGCGACGATCAGAACCTCGTCGTCGTCGATAGCAAGCTCGCTAGGAGAGACCTGCCACTCCTGGGGGAGTCGACCGGCCAGCCAGGCCTCAACGGTCTTTCGGTCGGCCCGCGTTTCCTGGCGACCGGGGCCGAACCGCCCGCGACCTCCCGCTCGACCGGGTCCGCGAGGCCGGCCTCTGAAGTTGGGGTTCATGGACATCATTTCTTCGAATATTTCTTTCATGCTTACATTATTACACCGCAAGCAGAATTGACGTAGAAAAAATTCAGCCCCTGATCTCCGTCCAATCCCCTTCGCCGACCCGCCTGACCAGCTGCAAGCCGCAACCCATGCACCCGGCGCGCTCCCAGCCTGACTGGACACGCACGTCTCTGCCTTCCAGGGGCGACCCACACTCGGGGCAAGGGGTATTGAACGCCATCGATTCACCTACACGCGCTGAGTCCTGAGCTCTAAGACAGCCTCTCGACGATCATCGCCATGCCCTGGCCGCCGCCGACGCACATCGTTTCGAGACCGAAAGTCTTGTCCAGCATCTGGAGGTCATTGAGCAGAGTAGTCATGATCCTGGCCCCGGTCATGCCGAACGGATGCCCCAAGGCGATCGCTCCGCCGTGAGGGTTGAGCTGCTCCTCGATAGAGATGCCGAGCTCGTCACACACCGGGATCGCCTGCGCAGCGAAAGCCTCGTTGAGCTCGACCACATCGATGTCGCCGATCGCCATTCCGGTCTGAGCCAACACCTTCTTCACGGCCTCTATCGGACCGACACCCATTATCTCGGGTGCAAGGCCGGAGACAGAGCTCGCCACTATCCGGGCGAGCGGCTTCCGACCAAGCGACGAAGCCTTCTCGCTCGACATGACAAGAACTGCGGCCGCACCGTCGTTGAGCGGGCACGAGTTCCCGGCGGTCACCCGACCGTCCGGCCTGAAAGCCGGCGGAAGCTCGCCGAGACGCTCGACGGTCGTGCCCGCTCTCGGACCGTCGTCCTTCGTGACCACCGTCCCGTCGGGAAGAGTGACCGGCGTGATCTCCCGTTCGAAAGAACCGTCACGTTGTGCTTCGACAGCGCGGTCCTGGCTCAGCTTCGCGAACTCGTCCATTCGACTGCGGCTCACGTCATAGCGGTCCGCTACGTTCTCGGCGGTCAGCCCCATCGGAATGTACACGTGGTTGACGAAATCGCTCCTTGACTCGTCGGTGAAACGCGCGTTCGTGGCCTCCTTCGAGAAGCCCTGGCCGGCGGTCCGTGAGACGCTTTCGACTCCGCCTGCGACGAAGACGTCACCCTCGCCAGCCTTGATAGCGTGGAAGGCCATCCTGATCGTCTGCAACGACGACGCACAAAAGCGGTTCACGCTTGTGCCGGGCACGCTGTCGGGCAGCCCAGCAAGCAGCGCTATGTTCCGTGCCTCGTTCATCCCCTGCTCCCCCGCGTGATTGGCGGAGCCGATCATCACGTCGACCACGTCCGCAGGATCGAGCTCGGGGACCTTCTCGAGCAGGGACCGGACAATGAACGCGCACAGGTCGTCGGGCCGGTAGTCCACGAGAGAACCCTTGAAAGCTCGGCCGATCGGACTTCTGGCTGTCGCAACAATCACGGCTTCAGGCATGCGTGTAAGGCTCCTCTCCTTGCTTTGCACCCGTTCTATCATCCCCTCCTGCATTCCTTCCACTCTGTCAAGGCCATCCGAGGCACCCCCGGAGATGGCGTTCAGCTTGAACCATCGCCGCCAGGGGTATCGTGAAAAAGATGACAAGCGAGCTCCAGTATTGAGTCCGAGACGTTCATTTTGACCCACGAGCACGTGTGCGAACTCTTCGACGGCGCGTCGACCTACAGGGTCCAGCTAAACGACAGGTTCGGCTTCGCCGACGCTGCCCGGATCGTCCCCTACCTGGCGCACCTAGGTGTCAGCCACCTGTATTGCTCTCCGATAATGCAGGCCGTTCCGGGAAGCGGCCACGGCTACGACGTAGTCAGTCATACGGACATTTCCGCCGAGCTCGGCGGTGCCGACGGGTTCAGGCACCTCAGCGAAACTCTGCGCTCTCACGGGATGGGCCTCGTAGTCGACGTCGTACCAAACCACATGGGCACGGCGTCGAGGCTGAACCAGTGGTGGTGGGAAGTCTTGGAGAACGGCCCTTCGAGCCCGTGGGCGCACTTTTTCGACATCGACTGGAATCCGCCGGAGGCAAAGCTTCGCCAGGTCGTCCTCGTCCCGGTCCTCGGCGACCACTACGGTCGCGAGCTCGTAGCCGGAAACATCCGCCTCGTCCACGACTCCGCGTCCTTTCGAATCGCCTACTTCGACCGCGAGTTCCCGGTGTCGCCGCGCACGCTCGACGAGCTCTTGGCAGACGCTGCCGCGCGCTCGCAGAGTGCCCTGCTGGACGAGATAGCCGCCGGCTTTTCCCGGCTGCCCGAAGCGACCCAGCTGGACCGCGACAGCGTGGCACGCCGTCACCATGAGAAGCAATGGCTCCACGAGCGTCTCAGAGTCTCCATCCAAGCCCAGCCGGCGCTGGCGACGGCCGTAGATGAGGCCGTGGCGCGTGTCAACGAGGACCCCGACCGCCTCGACAGCCTCCTCCGCCGGCAGAACTACCGGCTGGCGTGGTGGACGGTCGCCGGCAGCGAGTCGGATTACAGGCGGTTCTTCGACATCTCAGACCTCGTAGCGGTGCGCGTCGAGGATCCCGAGGTCTTCGTTGCGAGCCACGCCCTGCTGCTCGACCTCGTCGCGGATGGATC
>JAKCEB010000262.1 GCA_021838305.1 Actinomycetes bacterium
CAACGGAAGGGACGATGGCAGGCCATTCCCCACGACGGAGACAGACCGGTCCTGATCCTTACCCGTGATCCTGTCGCCGATCGAGTCGGCCATCTTGTCGTAGCCGCCCTAACCCGCACTCGCCGGAACCTGATATCAGAGTTGCCGCTTGGACCCGAAGATGGAATGCCGGTTGAATCTGTCGTTAGCTTCGACAATCTGCGCACACTGCCACGTGAGACCTTCCGCAGAAAAGTAACCACCCTGAGCGAGCAGAAGATGGCGGCCGCCTGTAGAACCTTACGCGTCGCTTTCGGATGCAGCTGAGCAGATTGGAAGCGTCGCCGAGTCCTTCTGAGATAGAGACCTCACCTGATGGCCTTGAGCCGTTGTCCTTCACGTGGGGTGTGGCGGGCGAACCTAGACTCCGAGACTGCCCTGCGGGTTGCCCTCCGCGTAGAAGTCGCGCCACAGGAGCGGCGTTTACGATTGGTTTCGGCGAATTGCGCCATGTCGACGATAGAAGTCCAAGTGCTTCGGTAGCGTCGGCTCGCAGTCGTCGACACGATCGTCGTAACCTCGGGTCCCTACGCATATCGCAGCGGTGATGGTACCGGCATGGTGCCTCTTGCTCTACTCACAAACTGAGGTGCTTATCGACGAGCTCCCTTGATGGGCGCCGACCGCCTATTCCTCGTGGAGAGCTATTGCGAGGTCAGGCTTCATCAAGGACAGAACGTACGTAGGCCAGATCCTCGCGCCGTTGCAACGAAACTCGACTGTGCCGCCGTCGGCGACCTCGAATGAGCGGGTCTGGCTCGAATACCGGCTTTTGCGGATCCGTAAGTTGTGTCTGCCAGCTTCGACGGTCGTCTCGATGGTTTCGTTGTGATCGACCGAGGCGACGATTGTACCGTCGACCTCGACGTCGAATCGGCCGCGACGAAGTTCGATGCCGCCGATCACTACCTTCGGAACGCGCCGGGTTACTTTGAGAGTTGATGACATGTGAACTGCCCTTTCCAGGTCAGCGGCATACGTGCTTTCACTATCACAACCTGGCCCGAAGACCGTCCGGTATTCCAGCATGAAAGGAACAGAGCGACCGAGTTGACCGAGTTGACCGCATGGTCAAATATTAACACAGCAGTTCAAGGATGCGCGTCTACGCCGAACCATCCCCGAGGAGGTAGGCGTCGGGGTTGGACCGGAAGGCATCCGCGCAGCCGCTACAACAGAATCTGACGGTTCGACCCATGTGGGTTACCTGCGCGCCAGGGTGCTCCGGCTCGACGGTCATGCCGCACACCGGGTCGAGCGCGTCGACGTTCACGACGTCATCGTGACGGCAGTTGTGGGTATGCGCGTGGCTTTCCAGTTCTTCGCTGATCCGGTCCTCGATTGCGTAGCGGTCAGGGTTCGCGTCGTAGCGGTGCTGGCAGTGCTCTGAACAGAAGTAGACGCGCCAGCCGTCCCTGACAGTCGACGCAGGGGCGTGTGCGATCTCCACCTGCATGGCGCACACCGGATCCTTGGCGTATCGCGCACCGCCGCCGAAGCGTTCCCGGTTACGGTACAGCCAGTAAAGGCCGGCGAATGCGACGAGGGAGATCACGTCGAGCACGGTCGTGTAGTTCCAACCAACGGTGTCGGCGACCACCGGCCCTGGCTTTGCCGTTGGTACCCATCCGAGCGCCTTGAAAAGGTACTCGGTAGCCAGACCGGCTGCGGCCATGACCAGCCAGAACAAGGCGAGCATGCGCAAGGCAATAGTGCTGCCATATTGCTTGCGGTATATGAGCAGCAAGGGGAAAGCGATTAGATCGGCGAATATAAATGCCACCACACCGCCGAAAGTGATCCCGCCTTTCCATAGCGCAGCGGCGAGCGGGACGTTGCCGACTGAACACACGAAACTGATGAGGGCGACGAACGGCCCGACCACCGCGTTCTCGAGGCTCGTCCAAAAGCCGTGACCGCGGATGAACACGTCCGACCAAACCGAGGTCGGGACCAAAGAGCTCAGGAACCCGGCGATCCCGAACCCGAGAACGAGCTCCTTGCGAAGCATCGTGAGGTCCGACATCGTGTAGCCGGCAGCATCCGCCCAGCCGGCCGGGGAGCGGACCCTTTGCTTCCAGCCTTCGAGCTCCAGTGCATCTTCGGGGTCGTGGTGATGCCCGGGATCGGTGACTGCCTCCACGTGGCGTCTCGCCTGATCGATGTGCCGCCCGCGTAGCCACAAAGAGCCGACGGCAACGAGCAGTGCGATCATGATCACACCGCCTATGAACTCCGCGGCCACGAACTGCCATCCGATCAGCACTGCCAGGACTATGCCCAGCTCCACCACGAGATTCGTGGAGGCGAACATGAAGACCATCGACGCTAGGAAGTCCGCGCCGCGCACAAACAGGGAACGGGCCATGGCCGACGCCGCGTATGAGCAGCTGGAGGAGGCCATCCCGTATAGCGAGGCCCGTACGACGGCCTTGGGGCGGTGGTCGCCGAGGCGGCGCTGCATGGCGTCGCGCGATACGAAAGCCTGGACCACACCCGACAGGGTGAAGCCTGCCACGAGCGCCCACAGCGTGTCCCAGAACATGTAAAACGCTTCTCGTAGTGCGTGGCCGATGTCACCCCAAAAGCCTCCGAAGGTCAAGGCGAGCATTCCGGCGTGAATGCCCGTCACGAGCGCACCAGACGTTCGATGGCGGCACGGGCTTCGATGATCTTACGTTCGGCTTCGGGTCCGCCCGCCGCAACCGCATCGTGGACGCAGTGGCTCAGGTGCTCCCCGAGCAGCTCAACAGCTACGGCCTGAAGCGCGCGCGTCGCAGCCGAGACTTGCGTGAGAACGTCGATGCAGTAGGTGTCCTCCTCGACCATCCGGGTAATTCCCCGGACCTGGCCTTCGACGCGTCGCAATCGCC
>JAKCEB010000263.1 GCA_021838305.1 Actinomycetes bacterium
GGTCACCTTCCAAGAGATGTCGGTCCCCTCCGGGCTCGTCACAGCCACCTCGGAAGCGTCGCCGAACGCGTCGACCACCGCCAGGTCGATCGTGCGCCACAGTTCGTCTGGGTAGCTGTTCGCGCGGGAGATGAAGTCCTCGTAGGTGGCGTACATCCAGTTGTTACGTACCCGCTGACCCGCTGCGCGTTTCCAATGACGCCGTCCCGCCTCTCCGGCCAGGACGGCGGTGTAGCCGGGACGGTCGTCGAGGTAGTTCTTCAAGGCTGCGGCCGCGACGTTGAACTCCACCCCGCTCTCGACCATGGGCGGGAGTCGGTCGGTGATCTCCCTCCAGCCTTCTTCGGCGCTGTAGGTCTGGACCTCCATGCCCAGGTCTGTCACATCCACCCGGTCGACAGTGGCGGCTCCGTCCTCGAGCAAGGCCTGGCGGATCACCTCGAAGACGACGTCATTTTGGTGGGGGTAGGTGATTATCAGTACGTGGTCCCCGGGGGCCGTGGGCCCGAGTGCCGAGCGACCGTAGCGGCGTCGGGTGAGCATCCGGGCCAGGGGCAGAAGATCCTCAATGTCCTCGCTGCGCTCCTGGGTGAGGTAAGCCGGATGCCTCGGGGCCGGATAGGAGAAGCCCGGTAGTGGATCTGGAACGCCGGGGCTGAGGGCACGGAGCGGAAGCGACTGCAACGGCCTCAACCCCGACGTGGTCTGTTCTTCCATCACTTATCCCCGTTTGGTTGACAATGCACAGACACTAAGCAACGGAATGTCGCATTGGTATTACAATTCAACATTAATCATCTTGAGGAGGATCGTCAACCGCCTCAGCACAAGCTCACAGTTCGAGCGTGCAGGGCGCGAAGACTTCCTCGAGGGAGATCTGGCGCGACGTGAGCCCCTGTTCGTGGGAGTACCTGGCGAGCGTTTCGAGCACCGCTGTCTGGCCGATCACCCCGTAGGGCCTCGGATCGACCCCGAGCGCGCTGTCGGCTCCTTCGAGCAGTCCGAGCCCGCTCCATACTTCGACAGAAGCGCGGACTCTGTCGACAAACGCTTGTTTCGCCTCGACGAACATGTCGTAGAGATTGAGCACCACCCAGGGGTGTCGCTCAGCTATCTCACGGCGCACCACGACGGTGTGGTTGACCGGAAGCAATCCGGTGCCGCGAAAATATCGGACGCCTTCCGCCCGCCTGTCGTGAAACAGCGGCCGTATCCTTCGGTCGGCTTCGAGGTCGACACGCGACCGGTCCACGAGATTCGGGTCCCGTAGATAAAGCAGCGTCGCATCCAGGTCCCCGGACAGCATCGCGGTCCCGATATCGCTGTCGGCACCCAGATAGCGCAGCCGTACGCCGTCGGGCGCGACGAACCCTGTGGCGCCCCCGTGACTCAGGCGGGGCGGCCTCTCCATGAACCACTCCACGTCGGCTGGGCGCACCGAGAACTCGTGCTCGAGGGCGCCCCGGGCCCAAACGGCGGCGGTCTGCTGGTACTCCGGTACGCCTACCCTCTTGCCGGCCAGGTCCGAAGGCGTGTCGATACGGGCGTCTGCACGAACAAGGATCCAGGTGTGAAAAAATTCCCGTGTGGTGAAGACGGGTATCGCCGTCCATCGATCGTCGCCGCGGTCGACGGCTATCAGCAGAGACGACAGCGACAGCTCGGAGACGTCGAACTCGGCGAAGCGCAGCTGACGCCAGAACATCTCGGAGGGATGCAGCTTTGTCCACGTGACCGACATCGCCTGCGGCGCTACCGCCCCGCTCAGAATCGGTTCTGTCATCGGACCTGCCGTCAACGATCCGGCCAGTTCCAAGATAGAGGTCATCTGAGGCCTTCCGACCCGAGTGACAGATTAGGATCCATCGACGTACTCCTTTGTACTCCAATTCCTACATGCGCTTCGAGGTCGGCGGCATCGAGGAGTGAGGGATCGGTCGCCGTCACCGGGCGACTGGCGATGGCACCCAGCACGATTTTGGCCAAACGGCGACCGTCCCATCCCTCGGTGCGCTTTGCGAGGCTGTAGTGGAGCTCTGCGTCTCGGGCGAGATCGCCGAGCTCGGGCCAGTGCAGCGCCAGCTCGCCGATTGATCCCTCGATGATTCGGGCGCGCGTCTCCAAGTCTGGCAGCGCCAACTCGACAAAGAGGTCCGCCCGCGACATGAACGCCTCGTCGAGGGCTTCCACGAAGTTGGTGGTGACCACGAAGGCCAGGCGCGGGCAAGCGGCAGCGACAGTGTCTATGCCGGCGAGCACCGCGTCGGTAGCGCGGTGCACGTCGACGGGATTGGTCTCAAACGACGCCGAGGACCGCCGCACGGCGAAGCTTTCGACCTCGTCTATGACCACGATCGTATGTGGGCGGCGTGCGGCCAGCTCAGGGATGGTATCCGCCATGAGGCGTGACACGTTACGCTGGCTTTCGCCGAGCATGTCGCTCGGGAAGGCGTGGGGATCGATCTCGACGAGGGTGGTCGCCCCGTGGGCCGAGACGGTAATCGCTGCAGCTTGGGCTACCCCTTGGGCGAGCGTCGTCTTGCCGGTACCGGGGGGACCGGCCAGGACTACTAGTCCGTGCAGCGGACCTGAAAGCGACGCAAGGCGTCGCCCGTGCAGCAGGCGTAGGACCACCGTGCCGAGGAGTCGTTCCTTGACCCCCGGGGGGGTGATCATCGCGTCCCAAGGTCCGTCGTGGTGATCCGAAGGCAGTGCGTGGATCCCTCTGACGCCTACGGGTAGGCCGGGAGCGCTCACGGCCAGGTCGGCCTCGTCATTTCCGGCCAGTCCACAGTGCTCGGGTCGCCGGCTTGCGCGTCACGGATGTGGTCGGGCGGCTCCTCGAAGAGGACGAGGGGGTCGCAGAGCACCCT
>JAKCEB010000264.1 GCA_021838305.1 Actinomycetes bacterium
GGGACCCCGGTGGCCCGCCTGATCGCAGTGGATGCGGCGCCGCTTCTTGAGCAGCTGACCCGCCAAGGGGTGTTGGGACGGCCGCAGCGTGCGGCCCGACCTACCGCAAGCGGTGTCTCCCGGGCGCGTGCGCAGCGGCCGGTGTCCGAGTTGGTGTCGGACCAGCGCCGCTGACGTCTGGTCGTGACGATCGTCTACTTCGACAGCAGCGCCTTCGTGAAGCTGCTCGTCGAGGAGGACGGGTCCGATATGGCCGCCCCGTTGTGGGACGGGTGTGACGCCGCGGTCTCGAGCCGGTTGTCCTACTGCGAGGTGCGCGCTGCTCTGGCAGCGGCTGGACGCGATCACCGACTGGAACTCGATGCTCAGCAGCAGGCCGAGGTGGCGTGGGAGGAGTACTGGGCGGCCGTTCGGCCAGTGGAGCTCACCGAGACGGTCGCGATCCACGCCGGTCAGCTGGCCAGCCAGCACGCGCTGCGTGGTGCCGATGCGGTCCACCTGGCCAGCGCGATCGCCGTGAGCGCCGACGAGCTCCTGTTTGCTCCTTGGGACCAGCGGCGCGGTCGGGGTCGAGAGGGCCGGCATCGCACGGGCTCCGGCAGACGAGCAGGTTCAACCCGATGGCATCCAGTCCGAGTGAACGAACCGTCGAGCCCGTTCCGCTGACCCAACCCGTAGCGGGACTTCAAGAACATCATCCGCAAGTAGGTTCGATCGGCGTCGACGGACGGCCCATCTGAGCCGAGAACAACTTCCGGTAGGGTCGAAGAACACCGGGTCATCGAGGAGAGCGTCGACCGAGCCAACTCGGCGGGCAAGTCCTCGAAGCCAATAGGTGAAGTGGATAGCGGTGTCGACTACATTGCTACCTTGCTCGATGGCGGTAAATCCATGTCACAGTAATTGAAATTCCGATTATAAACCCTATACAGGCTGTCGCGAAATTGGTTCTTGGCATGCATAATGATTCACGGCTGCTGTGGGGGGAGTTTCGTACTTCTCCGGGTTGTCGTCCCTCGGATGGAGCCGGTGAGCGTCCCTGCTCTACGCCGCGGTCGCCAGAGCATCGAGAAGACCGTCGAGGATTTCTTGGGGAAGTGCCTCGGAAGGTGACACCGGCGTAATTCGTTCGGCCCAGAGCACCCGGCGCAGTGAGGCGAGTGCGTCGAGGAAGCTTGGGGTGGCCTTCTTCGGGTACCACGGCCGGGGGATCCAGCTCGTCGCGGTGCCGAAGGTCGGGATGTACCAGGTCCAGATCGCAGCGTAGAGCCACAGCGACAACGACGCGGCACGCTCTGGTCCCTGGCGTTTCCAGCACTGGGGATCTTCGGCACCGAGGCACTGCTTCACCTCTCGGTTGACACACTCGATCGACCAGCGCCCGGCGTAGCGCGAGGCGACATCACCAGGGACGGCGTTGAGGTCGGTGGTGAAGAAGAAGTCGTCGTGCATGACGCCTTGGGGGTCGCGGACGATGACGAGGAGCACGAGGTTCACCTTGTCCACCGAGTACCACAGCACTGGGCGGCTCCAGACGAGGAGATCCTTGGTCCGTCCCCGCCACTCGACGGTCGCAGCGCTGAACGTGTCGTTCGTGAGCCCTTCGGCCATCACCTGTGGCGTCTTGAGACGCGCCCCTCTCATGCGAGGCCGTCCCCGCTTGCCGGTGCGTGGCGGTGGCGCCTCGTAGAGGGCGGCGTCCCGGCGCATCCGGGAGGTGAGGGTCGTGCGGGGAAGTCCTCGTCCCGCCAAGGTGGCGTACGCTCCGTCGGCACAGAGGCTGAAGGAGCGATCAGGAAGCCAGCTCGCCAGCTCGGCGATGATCTCGGTTGCGAGGTCGGTGGTCGTCGGACCACCTTTGCGGTGCAGGCGGACCCCGACGGGCACCCCGATCGGCATCCCGCCCCAGGGCGGAGAGACTCGGAGGGTGACGACCACGAGGTTCAGGCCGGTCGCGTAGACGACCTTGCTCCTCGTCGAGCGCACCGCGTCTCGGAAGATCCCAGCTCCATCGATCTTTCGGCCGGACTTCTTGTAGAGCGTGTCGTCGCAGTCGAGGAGGACCTCTCCCTGCGGGCAGAGTACTCCGACCATGTGCAGGACGAGCACCTTCCAGAGCGCGTTCGTCGACCACCTCGCCGCACGGAAGAAGCGGTGATAGGCGTCGTGTGCCCGCCTGCCCTCGGGATCGCCGGCACATATCATGGCCGTCACTGTGCGGCGCCCAGGCGCGAGCACCCAACCGGTGAGGACCGTGGCGAACAGGGAGAAGCTCGGCGCGCTGAAGCACCCCAGCCCTAGCGAGACGAGCGCGTCCCAGGCCGAGCTCGATCGGCGAAACCTCGTTGCACGTGTCACCCGACACCTCCAGTCCGTCGGTAGTATGGCCGACGGACCTAGGAGATAGGGTGGATGGTGGTGACGACGACCAAGACAGGGATAAGAGCCGACCGGGCAGCACGGGCCAAGCAGGCCCGCATCGCGAAGGCGCTCTCCGAGCTGGGGTTGGCGTTACCGGGTTCGGTCGAGGTGCGATCGACGCGCTGTGGAAAGGCGAACTGCCGGTGCAAGGCTGATCCACCCCAGCTGCACGGCCCCTACATCGTCTGGACCCGCAAGGTCGACGCGAAGACCGTGACGCGGGTGCTCAGCCCTGACCAGCTCGAGGACTACCGACCGCTCTTTGACAACGCCAAGCGACTCCGGGAACTCGTCACCGAGCTCCAGAGCCTGACGCTAGACGTCGTCGACAGCGATGACCGCTGGCGCACCCACTGACACTCCCGACGCCTGGCGTCCTCCGCCGCGCTGGAGGGCACCAGAAGTGCGAAAGTCCACTAACAGTATATGTCGCTT
>JAKCEB010000265.1 GCA_021838305.1 Actinomycetes bacterium
CGCTCTCTCGCGAACCGGATGAGATCGTCCGCCGAGACATTTGATCCTGCGGTTCGAACGACGACTCCGCGAGGTGTCTCCCCCCACTCGTCGTCCGGCACACCTATGACCGCGACTTCGGCCACCTCTGGGTGCCATGCCAGGGCGTCTTCGACCTCAGCCGGGTAAATATTTTCCCCTCCGGAGATGATCATGTCCTTCAGGCGGTCGCGAAGGAAGAGGTAGCCGCCAGGATCGAGCTCCCCGACGTCTCCCGTGCGAAACCAGCCGTCGGAGGTCAGAACTTCGGCCGTCGCCTCCGGCTTTCGCCAGTATCCCTTCATGATGCGGGTGGTACGCGCCTGTACTTCTCCGGCCTCACCCTGTGGCAGCGAGCCGCCGGTGCGTATATCGATGATGCGCAGTTCGACGCCTGGACGCGCCCGGCCGCACGACCGGAGCCGCTCGACGGCGGTAGCTACAATGTCCGGCGGACCGTTTGGATCGAAAGAGTGGTCGTCTGGGTCGAGGACGCAAAGGACTCCGGCGGTCTCTGTCAGTCCGTACGCCTGGACGAACCGGCACCTCATTGCGTCGATGGCCGCCTGAAGGACCTTGGCGCTGATCGGCGCGGCCCCGTATGCGACCGTACGAAGCGACGACAGGTCGCTCGTGGCGGCGTCCGGCGACTCGACAAGCGCCTGGAGCATTACGGAAGCGAGCACGACGTTCGTGACGCCCTCCGATTCGATCACCGCCAGCATGTTGTTTGCGCTTGGATCGTTGTCGATGACGAGACGACAGTGCGACCACAGGGCGCCGAGTACAGTTCCGGCTCCGGCGATGTGGAACATCGGGAGGACCGACAAGACGACAGACGTCGGATCGAGTCGCCAAACGCTGACAGTGTCAGGGATGCATGCGGCTAGGGACCTGTGAGTCAGCATCGCCCCCTTCGGCTTGCCGGTCGTCCCCGACGTGTAGAGCTGAAGAACCGTGTCGTCGTCTGCGGTCGCCATTTGCGTAGGGTCATGAGACTGGCTGTCGCGCCAGGAGACCCAGTCGTGGCCCGACTCACATTCGTCGTCGCCGGCTACCACGAGTACCACCGCCGAACCAGTCTCGGGCAGCTGTGCTATCGAGGCTGCGAATTCGACTGTGGTGACTATCACACGCGGTGAACTGTCGCCGAGCACATACGAGATCTCCCGTGGGTGAAGTCGCCAGTTGACCATGGTCATGACGACGCCAGCCCGGGCGGCTCCGAGCATCAGCTCCACGCAAGCCAGGCACGTCCGCCCGACAAACGCTACCCGGTCACCGGGCTTTAGGCCCAGCGCGCGCAGGCCGTTTGCGACCCGGTTCGCGCTATCGTCTAGCTCGTCGTATGTGACAGTGCGGCCGCCTTCGACGACCGCAACGGCCGTCCCGTCGGTCGCACGCCGCGTTGGTCTGGCGAGCCGATCGACTGCGAAGTCGCCCTCGGGGCTCATTGCCCGGCACCCTCGGTTGACCGTTCGCCCAGGCCCATGTACGCGTCGAGGGTCGAATGGAAATGCCGAATCCGACTTTCCTGGTATCTGGCTAGAGTTACCCCCGGTTTGCGCGAAGTCCGCAGTCCCCGCTGGATTCGCATCAGATTGTCCGTGTCCTGGTCTGCGACCATCGCTGCCGAGCCGAGCTCGGGAGCGTCGGCCCACCGCTCGTCCGGGCCGAGCATCGTCATCGTCGCTGGTGCGGGATGGCTGCCGTCGGGGGACTTGGAGAAAAGGAACATGATCTCCATGATCGAACTCTCCGGATCGTCGCCGTTCGGCCGGAACCGGTAGGTGATCGGCAGCGCCTGTCCCCCCCACGGGACCATGTTGGGAAACAGCATGTACTCGATGAGATCCAGGGATTCGGTGTCAGAGAGCGACGACATGTCGAGCTGAGTGGACCGAGAGATCTTCTCCCGGGCACGCAGAGCGAGTTTGGCGCGCGCTGTCTCACCTTCAGCGACCTCGATCGGCTCTCCTGCGAAGAACGGCACGTCGCGACGCATCTCCTCGACGGTCCTCTCCGCCGGGATACCCCTCATCGAAGGGCTCGGCACCCCCTGCACGCTGATCATCCGGCTCACGTGACGGACGCCTGGCCAAACGTCGTACTGCGTGTTCGAGTCGCCGTAGTAGGCGAGTACCTGCGGATGTGCGACAGCAACGTGGTAGGCCTCAACGAACGCCTCCATGGCCAGCTTCCAGTTGCAGGGCATTATCTTTGCGACGTGCGCCGCCTTGTAGCGGTTCTCGAGGTCGAACGAAGCGAAGTGCTCGGGAAGGTTCTCCAGGTAGCTTGCGAGCGGCTCGCATTCGAGGTCGAAGTTGACGAACACGTAGCCGCCCCACGTCCCGACTTTTGCCTCGGGAAGCGACGTCGTTGCCGGATCGACATGGGGCAGGTCCCACTGTTGCGGGATATGCAGCAGGGTCCCGTCCAGCTTCCAGGTCCACCCGTGAAACGGGCATCGAAGCCGTTGCACGCAGCCACCCGAGGTGCGCAGCATCGTCCCACGGTGCAGGCAGGAGTTGATGTACGCACGGATCTCGTCGGGCCCTGTGCGCACCACGATCAGCGAGTCGTGGACGATGTCGTAGACGACGTGGTCGCCCACATTGGGGATCTCCTCCACCCGGCATGCCATCTGCCAGCACTTTCGCCAGACATTGACGACCTCACGGTTGTGCCAGTCCTTCGAGAAGTAACGTTCGATCGCGAGATCGGTGTCGGCTTGGTTCGCCGCAGGCGACTCGCTTCGCATCACCGCTGGAGCGGGGTTGACGTCGGTCGCCAAGACGTCCTGTACGGATGGCCCGGGTCGTTGGGAAGTCAGGTC
>JAKCEB010000266.1 GCA_021838305.1 Actinomycetes bacterium
TCCGATCCTTTCGATCGGATGATGATTGCGCAGGCACAAGCGGAGAACCTGACGTTGATCAGCGCCGACGAATGTTTCCCTCCCTACGAGGTCAAGCTCTTGGCGCTGAACTGAGCCGGCAACCGTGCCCGCCCTAACCCGCAGGTCGGGCAATCTGCTGCTTGGACCTACTGGCGGACCATCTAGGCTCGATGCGGTGGTGATCGGAGCGGGACTCATCCAGCTCGGCGGCTACCCCTTCGAGGTGCGTCACAGCGCCGGGGCGCTGGTGCGCGCCAAAGCGGCTGCGGAGATTTCCGCCGACGCCTATGTCTACTTCCGTCAGCTGTTCGGCGGGGCGGAGCCGGACCTTGCGCTGATCGTCGCAGACCGGGAGGACTGGCAAAGCAGGCAGCCGTACGGGCTCCCTTTTTTCAATGACGATGATGGCCAGGTCCGCCCTGGTATCTTGGTGATGCCGGCCGGCAACAGCGATTTCTGGGTCGCCATTGCCGAAGATCTGCGTCGAGCGTCACCGCGAGGTTTCCGGCGAGTCGCCGCGACCTACCCCGACGGGGTCGGAGGAGTCGACCTCCAACCGTTTTTCGATCTGATCACCCTTCACGAGCTAGGTCATTGCTTCGAGGTGTTCGGTCGACTCGAGCTACCGACGTTCTGGTTGGGGGAGATTTTTGCCAACTTGGCCCTGCAAGCGTACGTCGCCTCCAAACGGCCGGCCAGCCTGGAGACCCTTGAGGTGCTCTCCAAGGTCGGTGCTCGAAGCGTGCGCCTGACCGCCCGAATGCGTGCCGACGGCTACACCACGCTCGAGGATTTTGAGCGTCATTACACCGGCGGCGACGATCCGATGGACCCGCTCAACTACGTGTGGTACCAGTACCGTTTCCAGCGCATCGCAGCGGAGATGTTCGAGGCCGACGGAGTGGACACCCTGGTGCGCTTTTGGAACTGCTTTCGGAGGGCGGAGCGCGCCGGCGAGTGCGGAGTGCGAGCGGCAGGACTGGTGGCACTGCTCAGCTCACAGGTCAGCGAGACTCTCGGCAGGGCGATCGAACGCTGGGACGAATGGCACGAACCAGCGGGGACCCGCTGACGTTGGGTGCGCTTCCCGGCCCGCCGTGTACGGTGAGTAGATGCTAATCAGGGACGCCGACGACACTGACTGGCCGTCGATCTACCCGATCTTCGCCGAAATTGTCGCCGCCGGACGAACCTACTCCTACCCGGAGAACCTTTCCCGCGATGAAGCCCGGTCCTATTGGATGGCCTCGCCACCCGGCCGGACCGTTGTTGCGGTAGACGGCGATTTGATTGTCGGGACGGCGTCGATGGGACCTAACCGGCCCGGCCGCGGAAGCCATGTTGCCACGGCAAGCTTCATGGTCGATCCCAGTCGGCACAACCACGGTGTTGGGCGCGCCATGGGAGTCGAGATGGTCGACTGGGCCCGCCGGGAAGGATTCCGTGCGATTCAGTTCAACGCGGTGGTCGAGACTAACGAGGCGGCTGTGCATCTATGGAAATCCCTCGGCTTCGATGTGCTCTGCACTGTTCCGGAAGCCTTCCGCCACGCAGAACTCGGCTTCGTGGGGCTACACGTGATGTACCTTCGCCTTCTCTAGCTGCGACCCCTTTGTGCAGGTATAGGGAACGCCTCCACAAATCTCGGCGATTGTTGTCAGTTCCTTTTCGTCTCACAGAGCCAGAAGCGTGCTCCGACCGGGTCGGCGACCCGGGCGTGGCGACCGAGGCCGCCGTCCTGTGGCTCCTTTATGACTGTTCCTCCGAGCGAGCGCACGGTGGCTGCTGCGGCGTCGATGTCGTCGCACTGCCAGAAAATCGACCAAGCGGGCACCTCGCCCGGCTCAAGGTTCTCCACCTCATCGCCGATCCCAGCCAGCGGTCGGCCGGTTTCGGGATCCATGAAGCCGGCGTAATGATGGTCGTCGACCTCCTCTTCGACCGGCTCCCAGCCGAGGACCTCGCGGTAGAACGCGTTCTGCGCTTTGTAGTCGTGGACGTCGATGGCGACGAACAGCACCGCCCCTGGCTCGTTGATCACCGTGAAACCGGGAAAGCTGCCCGGCTGCCAGAGGCCTATTACCGCCCCGGACGGGTCGGTGACGAGAGCCTGCGTGCCGAGGTCGTCGACCGCCATCGCCGGGGCACGCACCGTCGAGCCCCGCTCCCAAGCGAGTTGTAGTGTTCGTTCGACGTCGTCGGTGGCGAGGAACGGCATCCAGGTGTCGGTGGCGCGCGTGTCACCCATGGCGCCCATTGCTCCAGCGACTGGGACGCCTTGGCGGGTAAACATGAAATACCCACCATGTTCAGGGCTCGGTTGCTGGGCCTCCCATCCGAACAGCTGAGCGTAAAAACTACGACCCAAGTCGACGTCAGATGTACAGAGATCGACCCAACAAGGTGCTCCGATCGGGGCGCGAAACCTATTGGTCATTGTTGTTCCTTTCACGATCATTCAGCGCCGGGTATCGACGGGACTTGTCAATTATCGCGCTTCGCCCCGCTCCTTGCCCATGCCTGTTTCGGCCCTCGCCACCGCATGTGAAACTAGTCGGCATGACCGTGCCAGCTGCCATAGCGCCCGATACCCGTGACTGGACGTACGTGATCACCGAGGGATGCAAGGAGTGCGGATTCACGCCGCAACCGCCGGAGCTCACCGGTCAGCGTCTCCGAGCGAGCATCCCAACTTGGCGCAATGCGCTCGCCTCGGCCACGGCGTCCAGGCGTCCCGCCCCTGCTGTGTGGTCCGCCGTCGAGCACCACGTACACGACGTCGCCCCGGACTGAACTG
>JAKCEB010000047.1 GCA_021838305.1 Actinomycetes bacterium
CCCGGGTCACCTCGGGGCTGACCAGCACCCGCTTGCTGAGCATCGCGGCGAGGGCGTCCCTCTTCGAGTCGTCATAAGGGCCCATGTAGCGCTCCCACACCGATAACCCGAGCGTCCAGATGGCCTCAGGGTCGTCGATGATCTGCGCCCTTCCGACGATTTCCACGCCGCGCAGTTCTTCGTAGCGTTCGCCGGCCTCAACGAGAAATGTGATCCTCGGGTCACGGCGCAGGTTTTGGACTTTCTGGGATTTTGCCTTCGTCTCGACGGTCAGTACGCCGTCGAGGAATCCGTACCACATGGCCACCGCGTGGATTGAACCGTCGGGGTGCATGGTCGCCATCGTGGCGATTTTCTGCTCGACGAGGAACGCTTCGATCTCGTCGGCGCTCATCGTTATCTCGCTGCGTCGGTTGACCCCCATAACCGCTCCAGGATGCCATATGGGCCGCGGTTGGCTCCACCCGGCCCGGAGCGGCTAAGTTGAGCGACCGCAATGGGATCGCTGATAAAGAAGCGCCGTAAGCGCATGCGCAAGAAGAAGCACAAGAAGATGCTGAAGGCCACGCGCTGGCAGCGCCGAGCGGGCCGCTAGGGATCTCTGGATCTTCGACGGTTCTTCGACGCACCCGGTTCGACCGGACGCCTCAGCGACTTACCCTGACCACCAGCCGGTCCTCGCCAGGGTGGGCGCCCTCCACGAACCATGTGCCTCCACTTCCGGCGAGGCGGGGGGTCTGGTTTGTCGCGTCGGCAAGCCGGTCCCTCCACGCAGCGAGAGCGGGGAAAGCAGAGAGCGCCGCGGGTTCGAGGTCGTTCATGTTGTCGCCGCGCGGTCCGCCCAAGCGATCCCACGCCCGGAACACCTCAACCGTAGACACGTGCATCGGGGGAATCAGAAGCGTGTAGGCGTTCCCGGTCACCATCCCGACATCGAGGGGCTCGACGTTCTCGCCGATCCCGGTGACACGAGCCCGACCGCCGACCAGACAGAACGGCACGTCCGCGCCCAATTTCGCCGCAAGGGACAGGTCGCGCAGTCCGGCCCAACGCAGGATCGCAGCAGCGTCCGCCGAGCCGCCGCCGAGGCCGGCCCCGGCAGGGATCGCCTTTCGCAGTACGACAGACGCCCGAAGCCCCGCCAAGCGCAGCGCACGGCGCACGAGATTATCCTCCCCGTCCGGCACCGTTTCGCCGCCGCCTACGACCACGAGGCTGTCGCCGGCGGATATCTCCAGGGTGTCGACAAGATCCAACGTGACCATCTCGGAGTCAATCAGGTGGTATCCGTCGCTCCGGGTTCCCGTCACACGAAGTGTCAAGGTCAGCTTCGCCGGCGCACTTACAACTACCGGGCCTCCCTTCAACTCCACGTACGCCCCGGCCCGACCGCCCCAACCGCACGAACCGCCGCTGCCAGCTTGCCCCAAGCTTGGACGTCCAAAGTCTCCGCCCGGGCCTGCGGGTCTACTCCGGCAAGCTCGAATGCTTCGGCACCGACCGTCGGTCCGAGAGCGCGTCGCAGCATCTTGCGACGGGTGGCAAAACCGGCCCGGACGAGCGCGAAGATCTCGTCGTAGCTCGCCGTCGCTACGTCGACCGCCGGCGATTGGCGTCTACGGATGTCCACAAGAACGGACTCTACGTTAGGCCGGGGCAGGAAAACACTTGCCGGCACACTCGACACGACCCTCGCCTCCGCCCAGTAGGCAACCTTGACCGACACCGCCCCGTAGGCCGCCGTACCCACCGAGGCCGCCAGGCGCTCCCCGGCCTCACGCTGCACCATGACCACCATCCTCTCGATCATCGGCGCACCGTCCAAGACACCCGCAATGAGCGGGGTGGATATGTTGTACGGCAGATTCGCCACGAGCACCCAGCCGGGAACAACCCCCAGAAGGTCCTCCCATGAGATGCCCATTGCGTCGGCGTGGACCACCTCGACGAGCGAGCCTCGCCCGGTTCCAGCAATAACGGCCCGCAAAGCCTCGAGTACGTGGCGGTCGGCTTCGATAGCCTTCACGCTGGCCCCTGTCTCGGCGAGGGCGACCGTGAGCGCCCCCAAACCCGGACCTACCTCGACGACCCGATCCCCCGGGCCGACACCGGCCAGGCGCGCCACCTTGCGCACGGTATTAGCGTCGACCACGAAGTTCTGCCCCATGGCTCGGCTCGGGCGGATCTGGAACTGCGACAGAAGCGTCGATACCGACGTAGGGCTGAGAGGAGGCGAAGTCATCCGGCGCCGGCCGCGTCACCGAACGCCGCGGCGTCGTCGAGGCGGAACGCGCCAGCGGCGTTATCCCACGTAGCACGCTCGACCACATCGACAGGCACCGAGCGGATTTCAGCGACAGCCGCGCCGACGACGGGTGCCCACGCAGGCTCGTTCTGCTTGCCCCGGTGCGGTACCGGCGCAAGGAAAGGGCTGTCGGTCTCCACCAAAAGGCGATCCAGCGGGCAGGCGGCAGCGGCCAGGCGGATGTCCTCGGCTTTCTTGAATGTGACAATTCCGCTGAAAGATATGTACGCCCCGAGCTCCAGACAGCGGCGGAGCTCCTCGGGGCCACCGCTGAAGCAGTGCAGGACCCACCGCGAAGGCCGCTCCTCGCCAGCCAGGATATCGAAGGTCTCCTCCCAGGCGCCCCGCGTGTGCACCACGAGTGTCAGATCTTTTTCCGTAGCCAACTGGATCTGGGCGGCGAAAGCTTCACGCTGGCGGTCCCTCGGTGAGTGCTCGTAGAAGTAGTCGAGTCCGCACTCCCCCACCCCGACTACGAACGGCGGAGGGTCGTCGAGAAGGTCGGCGACGGACTCGATCCCTTGCGAGGCGTCGTGGGGATGCAAGCCGACGGTCGCCCACACACCGCTGTGACGTCGGGCAACGGCGATAGCCGCTAGGGAGTGGCTGCGGTCGGTGCCGACGGCCACCAAACGTCGGACCTCAGCAGCAAACGCACGATCTACCGTGTCGTCACCTGATTTGTCATTAGCGACGTGGCAGTGGCTGTCGGTCCACACGGGGGGTCCTCCTGTCGCGCCTGATCAGCTTGCTATCCGGGGAAAAAGAGGCGCTCCGCGCTCCACACGCACGCCTCCCGGGTATCCGCCCCACGCACCAGCGTCCGGAAGGCGCTGTTCGGTGACCTCGCCTGGAAGTCCGATCCTGCGCCATATCTCCTGTGAAGCCCTGCTCAACGCCGGGCTCGCCAGGAGCGCCACCAGTCGAAGCACTTCGAGGCAGTCCCCGAGCACCGCGTCGACCTGCGGTCCCGGCTCCGCCTTCCACGGCTCCGCAGCTTCGAGCGCAGCGTTTGCTTCGCGCACCAGACGCCACGTAGCTTCGAGCGCTTCGCTTGGCGCTATCCTCTCCCAAGCGTCGGCAGCCTGGGTGTAAACTTCGGCGGCGACGGCGCCAAGGCGACTGGCCGGGTCGGGTTTGGGACCGACACCACTGCATTTGCGTTCCACGACGGTCGACACCCGGGCGAGGAGGTTGCCGAGGTTGTTTGCAAGGTCGGAGTTGTAGCGAGCCACCATCGCCTCATAGGAGAAGTCTCCGTCTGGACCGAACGTCTGATCCCTTAGGAAGTGGTAGCGGTACCCGTCGACGCCGAAGTCGGAGACCAGATCGCCTGGAGCTATCTGGTTGAGTGACGTCTTCGACATCTTCTCGCCGCCGACGAGCAGGTAGCCGTGCACAGCGATCCGCTTCGGCGGCTCCAACCCGGCGGCCATCAAAAGAGCCGGCCAGTAGACGCAGTGGAAGCGCAGGATGTCCTTGCCGATCAAGTGGTGTACGTGCGGCCACCAGAGGCCGAATGTGTCAGGGTCGGAGCCGTATCCGATTGCCGTCGCGTAGTTGATCAGCGCGTCGTACCACACGTAGAAGACGTGCTCAGGATCCCAAGGCACCGGCACGCCCCACCGGATCGACGTGCGCGAGATGGAGATGTCGCGCAAGCCCCCTCGGATCAGCCCGATCGCCTCGTTGCGCTTCGATTCGGGGCTGACCGCTCCCGGGTTGTCCTGGTACCACGACAGGAGGCGTTCGGTGAACTCCGACAGCTTGAAGAAATAGTTCTCCTCGGAGAGGACTTCGACGGGGCGGTGGTGGATCGGGCACAGGTTGCCGTCCTCGAGTTCGGCCTCGACGTAATACGCCTCGCAGGCCACGCAGTAGAGGCCTTCGTATGGACGCAACTCGATCCACCCGTTGTCGTATGCAGCCTGCATCAACGCTGCGGTCGCCTTGTAGTGACGTTCCTCAGTGGTGCGGATGAAGTCGTCGTTGGTCACGTCGAGGGACTTCCACACCTCCTTGTAACGTTCGCTCGTCCGGTCGGCCTGCTCTTTGGGGGTGAGGCCGTTCGCCTGGGCGGCACGGGCGACTTTGAGTCCGTGCTCGTCGGTCCCGGTGAGGAAGTGCACGGAGTCGCCGCACATGCGGTGCCAGCGGGCCAACGCGTCCGCAGTCACGGTCGTGTAGGCGTGCCCGATGTGCGGCGCGTCGTTGACGTAGTAGATGGGGGTCGTTACATAGAAACGGGCCACAGCCCACGAGGGTAGGCGACGATCCGCCTCCACCGGCTCAATCCTCCGCTGGCCGGTCGAGGTCCAACGCGATCCGGTAGACCACCTTTCTTGACGCCCCGGTAGCTTCGACTACCTCTTCCACCGCATCCCTGCGGGTGGTCCCGCCCGCGAGTGCCCTGCGGAGAAGCTGCGCCAGCTGCTCGGGCGTGGCTGCTTCGTCAGCTTCGGTGTCGGCTGGCCCGACGATGAGGACCCACTCGCCGCGCAGCTCCGCGCCCGCCCGGGATGTCCCCTCCACCTGCGATTCCGCCGAAAAAAGTCGCACCGCGTCTCCCAAAGTGCCGCGCCATACCTCCTCGTGGACCTTCGTGAGCTCACGAACCCAGACGAACGGCCGATCCGGCCCGCACGCCGCGGCGAGGTCTTCCGTGGTCCGCCCGACCCGGTTGGCTGCTTCGAAGACGACCGTCGTCACCGGTGAAGCCGCTACGGCGGCCAGCGACGCAGCACGATCGGCGCCTTTTCGGGCCAAGAAACCCACGAAGCGGTGCCGGTCTCCGGGCATGCCCGAAACGGCGAGAGCCGCGCTCACAGAGCAGGGGCCCGGGATGACCGACACGGCGAAGCCGGCGTCGGAGACCCGACGCACCAGCGCCGCGCCCGGATCGGAGATGGTCGGCATACCGGCGTCGCTCACCAACCCGACGTCGGAACCGGCGGCCAAACACGCTACGACCTGCTCCGCCATCTCCGTCTCGTTGTGGCGGTCGAGGCGCACGAGGCGTGGCGCCTTCAGGCCGAGAGCGCTGTAGAGCCCGCGGGTGCGCCTCGTGTCTTCGCAGTAGACGACGTTGAACTCGCCGAGGACCCGCACGGCACGAGCGGAGATGTCCTCCAGGTTGCCGATCGGTGTGCCGACCATGACGAGCCGTCCCCCCTGGGTGCTCAAGGCGAGCGAACCTCGAGCCGGTCACCGACGCGCAGAGACCAGCGCTCGAAGCTCCCGCCGTGCGCCATCAACACGATCTGGCACGCCGGCCGGGGGATGCACACCCGGTTCGCCGCTGCATTTCGTATCCGCTTCACAACCAGAAAGTCGCCACCGTCCGGCTCGCTCCCCCTGGCGCACCACGCTAGGTCGATGCGCTCAGTCGAACCGAAAGTGTGCACGAACGTCCGGGCTCCGACAAGGCGCGCCCCTTCGAAGCCCTTCGAGCCCGACACCGCGGTGTTGTCGATCGCCGCTAGGACTGTCCCGTCTCGAATGAGCCAGGGCACCGGATCAGACGTTGAACCGGATCTCGAGGACGTCGCCGTCCCGGACCTCGTAATCCTTGCCTTCGACGCGTAGCTTGCCTGCCTCCTTGGCTTTACTCCACGAGCCGACGTCCAAAAGCTCGTCCCAGTGGATCACCTCGGCCCTGATGAAACCCCTCTGTAGGTCCGAGTGGATGACGCCGGCGCATTCCGGTGCACGCGCACCGGAGCGGAACGTCCAGGCACGGCTTTCCTTGTCGCCGGTCGTGAAGAACGTCCGCCGGCCGAGAAGGTGGTACGCCGCCCTGGTAACCCTCGCCAAGGCTCCCTCGCCTAGGCCGAGACCCTCGAGGAGCTCCGCCCGCTCGTCGGCGTCGAGCATGGCCGCTTCGGCTTCGAGGGCGACGCTGACACCGAGGGTCTCGCCGTGCCCGCTCAGGTGCTCGACGACCGGATCGACGACCGAATCCGACTCGGCCACGCTGTCCTCGCCGAGGTTGACGACGGCGAGCACCGGCTTGTTGGTCAGAAGGAAGAACGGCCGAAGCGCCACGCGATCCTCTTCGCTTATCCCGCTTCGATACAGCGGGACTGCAGAATCCAGGTACGCCTTAGCGCGCTCCAACGCGTCGACCTCACCCTGAAGGGACTTGTCGGCGCGTGCGGCCTTGCGACGCTTGTCCACCTGGTTGTCGACCGTTGCGGAGTCGGCGAGGACCAGTTCGAGTTCGAGCACCGTCAAGTCGTCGAGGGGGTCAGTGCTGCCGACGACGTTAGGGTCCTCGAAGGATCGAAGCACGAGGCACAGCGCGTCCACTTCGCGGATGCCCGCCAGGAACCGGTTCCCGAGCCCCTCACCGCTAGCAGCGCCCGCGACCAGGCCGGCGATGTCGACGAACTCGACGGTTGCTGGCACGACTTTCCGGCTGGCGCTCATAGCTGCGAGCTGATCTAGGCGTTCGTCGATCACCTTTGCTATGCCCTGCGTCGACTCGGTCGTCGAGAAAGGGTGCGCCGCCACCGGCGCAGACCCCCCTGTCAGGGCGTTGAAAAGGCTCGATTTGCCGGAGTTGGCGAGGCCGACGATACCGAGGCGTTCCATTGCAAGACACGCTACCGGCTACGCAGACGCCTGGCAGCGTGTTGGCGGGTGGCCTAGACTGCTACCTCATGTCCAAGCGCACCCACAAAGCTCGTTCCAGGGCCCGCCGCAAGAAGGCGAACCACGGCCAGAAGCCCAACAGGGGCCGCTAGGGTTCAGTCGATCTTGAAAACCTTGCCCGGAGTGGGTCGCGCCCCGAGGTGCGTTATGACCTCGGCGGCGAGGCGGGATCCGATCTCGGCGCTGCGTCGCTCCCCCAGGCTGTTGATTATCCCGTAGAGGTATCCGGCGGCGAAGCTGTCCCCGGCTCCTGTCGTGTCCACGACGGAGTCCACCTTGTCGGCTGGCACGCTGATTCGCTCCCCGTTCGAAACGACGAGGCTGCCGGCGGCGCCGAGGGTTACCACCACTGTGCGGCATTTTTCCGTCAGAAACTTCACCGCGTTGCCAGTGTCGTCCGCGCCGGACAGTCCGAGCGCTTCGGCTTCGTTGGCGAACAGCACGTCGACCGAGCCGAGCAGGCCCCGGATCGCGTCGCCGTGAAGCTGGACCCAGAAAGGGTCCGATGCGGACAGAGCGACCGTCGTCGAGGCTTTCGCTGCAGCCTCGAGCGCCGCCGTAATGGCGCTTTCGGTCTCCGGCTTGCCGCAAAGGTACCCTTCTATGTAGACGACGTCCGCCGCCGCTATCTCCGCCGCGTCGACGTCAGCCGCGGATAGCGTCCCGCCGACCCCGAGGCTCGTGCACATGGTCCGCTCCGCGTCCGGGCTGACCAGGACGATTGCGCTGCCGGTGCCCGAGGTCGACGAAATGGGGGCAGTCCCGGCCGTCAAGCGTGGACGGCCTGCTGCGAAACGCACGCCGCTAGAAGTGATGTCCGAAGCGAAGAAGCGTCCCAGCTCGTCGTCGGCGACCCTTCCGACAAAGGTGGTGGGAACCCCGAGGACGGCGAGACTGACAGCGGTGTTCGCCGCGGAGCCGCCAGACGACATCGCCGACACGGCGATCGAAGACCGGACATCGCTCGCCCGGGAAGGCTCGACGAGGGTCATCGTCGACTTGGCGACCCCGAGCGCGTCGAGGACGCTGTCGTCGCAGAACGCCAGGACGTCGACGATCGCGTGTCCTAGTGCCACTATGCGAGAGGGCGTGCGAGGGGGTGTGTTCACGCCGACGACGGTAGCCGGGAGGATCGCTAGGGTTGGAATCAAAGCACTTACATTCCGAGAGGATCCAACCCCGATATGGCTGACGTCGAGAGCTACCGACTTACCCGAAACGCGCTTCCCCGCAAATACAGACTGACGCTTCGACCTGACCTCGCGGCGGCCACCTTCCAGGGAACGGTCTCGGTCGACTTGGCAGTCGAGGAGCCCACCCGGAGCCTCGTGCTTAACGCCGCGGAGCTCGCGATCTCGTCGTCGCATGTGACCACCCCGACCGGGGCGGTCTTCGAGCCGACGCCGATCCTCCGCGAGGCGGACGAACGCCTCGAGCTTCGCTTCGACGAGGCGCTCGAACCCGGGTACGGGTACCGGCTCGATATCGGCTTCTCGGGCGTGCTCAACGACCACCTCCGAGGTTTCTACCGCAGCAAGTTCCGCAGCCCCGACGGCGAGGAGCACGTCATAGCCACCACGCAGTTCGAGGCGACCGACGCCCGCCGGGCTTTCCCCTGCTGGGACGAGCCGGACTTCAAGGCGACCTTCGAGGTGACACTCGAGGTGCCCGAAGGCTCGATCGGCATGTCGAACGGGCCTCTCATGTCCGTCGAGAAGGCTGATGATGGGCGGAGCCGCTACAAGTTCGCGGAGACGATGCCGATGTCGACGTACCTCGTCGCGTTCGTCGTCGGAGCCTTCGAGCTCACCGAGCCGGTCGAGGTCGACGGGGTGCCGATTCGCGTCGCTACGGTGCCGGGCAAGCAGGGTCTCACCCGGTTTGCGATGGATGCGGCGGCTCACTCGCTTCGCTTCCTGTCGGACTATTTTGCGATCACGTACCCGGAGTCCAAGCTCGACCACGTCGCGATCCCCGACTTCGCTTTCGGCGCCATGGAGAACCTCGGCCTCGTCACCTACCGAGAGACAGCGCTTTTGGTGGATTCGTCGCACGCAGCGCAGACCGAGCTTGCACGTGTCGCATCGGTGATCGCGCACGAGACCGCCCACATGTGGTTCGGGGATCTCGTGACGATGAAATGGTGGAACGGGATCTGGCTCAACGAGGCGTTCGCGACTTTCATGGAGCTGACGACGACCGACGCTTTCCGGCCGGACTGGCAGATGTGGTCGGCTTTCGGGGCAGGCAAGGCGGCGGCGTTGGCCGTCGACGGCCTCCAATCAACGAGGCCGGTGGAGTACCACGTCGGCCGTCCCGAAGAGGCGGAAGCCATGTTCGACCTGCTCACCTACCAGAAAGGCGGGTCCGTTCTGAAGATGCTGGAGCAGTACCTCGGGGCCGATGTTTTCCGGCGGGGGATCTCCGCGTACCTCTCCTCGCACGCGTACGCCAACACCGAGACGTCCGACCTGTGGGATGCTCTCGAGGAGGCGTCCGGCCAGCCGGTCCGTTCGATTATGGACTCGTGGATTTTCCAGGGTGGCTACCCGCTCGTCGATGCCTCGCTAGACGAGGCCGGTACGACTGTCAGTTTCTCTCAGAGGCGTTTCACCTACAGCCACGGCAGCCCTGACACCCCTGACAGCCCTGACCCCACCCCGACCTGGCAGGTGCCGGTCAACTTGCGGGTGTCGCTCGGCGGCGAGATCAGAGACGAGCGGGTGCTCCTGGACGCGGCCGGCACCACGGCATCCTTCGACAAGCAGGTCGACTGGGTGGTGCTGAACGCCGGGGGGTGGGGCTTCTACCGGAGCAGCTACTCGCCACAGCTCGCCCGGCGACTTGTCGATGCCGGGCCGCTCGACGTTCTAAGCCCGATGGAGCGCCTCACCTTCCTCGGGGACACGTGGGCGGCGCTCGCGGCGGGCGTGACTGGCCTGGAGGAGTGGGCTTCGTTGTCCTCGGCGCTTGGCGGTGAAGCCGACCCCGACGTGTGGTCGTCGCTGTCGTCGGGGTTGGCGTTCCTGTCCCTGGCGGGCGACGACGCAGACGTCGACGTTCTCGCCCGTTTCGCCAAGACGCTCGCCGCGCCGGCGTGGGCGGCGCTCGGGTGGTCGCCGGCCGCCGACGAGCCGGAACGGACCGGAACTGCACGCGCACGGGTTCTCGGTGTCCTCACGCAGATAGTAAAGGATCCCGAGCTTGTCACCCAGGCGGTGGACCGCCTTCACGCGCACCTCGAAAACCGCCCCGGGACGGATCGCCTGCCGGCCGATCTTGTCGCCGTGTGCGCCCGTGTGGCTGTGGCGTCCGGCGGGGAGGACGCTTGGAATGTCGTGCTAGACGCGTACCGCAAGGCCAGCTCCCCCCAGGAGGAGCAGCGGTTCCTGTTCGCGCTCGCCGAAACCAGGTCGCGGGACCTGAGGCAGCGGACGCTTGAGATGATGCTCGGAGACGACGTTCGATCCCAGGACGCCCCCCTCGCGATAGCAACCGTCATGACCCAGCCCGGCGCCGCCTCGCAGGCCTGGGATTGGGTCGAAGCGCACTGGGACGACCTGGAGTCGAGGATGCCGCACAGTCTGCTGGTCCGCATCCTGGAGGCGACGTCGAGCTTCCTCGACCCCGCGACCGCCGGGCGGGTGAAGGAGTTCTGCGCCACGAGGAAGCTCACAGTGAGCCCGGTCCGCCTGGCTCAGATCCTCGAGCGTCTCGAGGTCAACGTGGCGCTCGCCGGGCGCCTCCGCTCGACGCTACACGCCGTCCTCTCCCCTCACCTGGCCCCTGGGCGGTGACGCCCCCGAAGGATTGTTCGCGGTGCCGACTGGGCTGACGAGGCTTTCAACTCGGGCTCGAACCTGGTCGAGTCGCTCCTTGGCCTGCGCGTGCAGGCGCTCCGCCCGCTCGTAGAGATCCGCTGTCGCTTCGATGCCGACGTCGCCTGCGGCGAGGCGGGCGGTCAGCGCTTCCAGCTGCTCCATGAGCTCCTCGAAGGTCGCTTCGAGATCCTGCGCCGGGCCCGAGCGGGCCGCCGCCAGTGTCGGGGCGCTCGTCGGCAGTTCCGAGTGCGCACTGCGCGGGTCCGGGTTCGACATCAACTCGCGGCCTCGGCCGTCGAGACACCGGTGACCTGCGCCTGCAGTGACCCCTCAGAGAGTCTGACCTCGATCGGATCGCCCACAGTGACCCGGGTGGAGCTGCGCAGCACCTTCGAGTCCGCGTCCGTTACCACTGCGTAGCCGCGCTCCAGCGTCCGCTGCGGCGACAGGGCGCTCAGATGGCGCCCTTCAGAGTCGAGCCGACCGGCTGCCCTGCCCAGGCGTTCCCATGCGATTTGGCGCCAGGGGGTTCCGGCGAGGCGCTCCTCGGCGTAGCGGAGCGCTCCCCTCGGGTGGCAGCTTCGAAGTTCGATCCCGGCGCGCTCCACCGTGAAGGTCGCGCGGTCGAGTCGTGTGCGCAGCGCCCGGGCCGGTTCGATCGCCTCGAGTCGGCGTGCGGCGCGCTCCGTCGCGAGTCCGAGCGCCTGAGCCGCCCGCCGCATGGCGTCGTCGACTTGGCGCGACAATGCTTCGACGTCGGGCACGACAACAGTCGCCGCTATCGACGGGGTCGGGCAGCGCAGATCGGCGACCTCGTCGCAGAGAGGCCGATCACCATCGTGGCCTATGGCCGACACGACCGGCACCGGGCATGCGGCGACAGCCCTGCAGACCTCCTCGGTGCTCCACGGCAACAACGACGGAGCGTCCCCGCCACCCCGCGCGAGGATGACCACCTCCACCTCGGGTATCGCGGCGAGCGCTCGGATCGCCCCAACAATGCCCTCGCTCGCCATCGGTCCGCTCACCGTCGTCTCGAAGAAGACGAGAGGGTAGCCGGGGCATCGCGATCCGACCACCGATTCGATGTCCTTGCGCACGGCAGCTTCGCTGCCGCACACGACGCCGATCGCCCAAGGAAGGACCGGTATCGCTCGGCGGGGCCTGGTGAGAAGGCCGTCGGCCGCGAGGCGTCCCCGGGTAGCCTCCAGCAGCGCTGCGATTGCACCCGCCCCGACGGGAATCACAGCCTGCGCCAGCAGCTGAAGCTGGCCGCGGTCGTTCGACCACTGCAAAGTCGCGGCGACCTCCACGCGCTCGCCGGCCTTCGGGCGAAAAGACCGGGTGAGCGAGGCGGGCATCTTCACGTCGATCTGCGCCGCCCGGTCGCGGAGCGTGAAATACACCCAGCCGCCCCGCGTCGCAGTCGGGCGGTACACCTCGCCTTCGACCGTGATCGGACCGACCGTCGCCACGCAACGCGCTATCTCGCCCGCCAGGCGTACGAGAGTGACCCGCCTCGGAAGCGAGACTGGAGCGTCGTCGAACAGTGTGAATGACACGACGATCAGGCTAGCCAGACTGTGTGACGGTCCATCCACCTGATGACGGACTGCTTACAGCTAGAATGTCCGAAAAGCACTGGCGCCGGGCAGCACAATCCCTACCGCTGCCGTCAGCGGCCAGCAGGAGATAATTGTTGATCGTCGAGGAGACCCCCACCGGCTTCGCCCCTCTCGGGGTGGACCAGGACCTTGTAGATGCACTCGGCGGGCTCGGCATCGCCGAGGCCTTCCCTATCCAAAAGCTGACGATACCCGATGCCCTCGCGGGGCGAGACATCTGCGGCAAGGCGAAGACCGGATCGGGCAAGACGCTTGCCTTCGGGATCGCCTTGATCCAACGGCTCACCAAGAAAGCCAAGGAGGAGGGTTCCGCTGCACCACGCGGACTTGTCCTAGTACCGACTAGGGAGCTGGCGCGCCAGGTGGCCGACGTGCTCGGCCCGCTGGCGGCGGCGCGCAAACTCGACCTGCTCGCCTGCTACGGGGGGACGAGCGTCGACGACCAGGTGAAGGCTCTCGCGAACGGTTGCGACGTGGTCGTGGCGACTCCCGGGCGGCTGATCGATCTGCGCCAGCGCGACGAGATCAACCTCGACCGCGTCGAGGTCGTCGTGCTCGACGAGGCGGACCGGATGGCCGACATGGGTTTCACCCCCCAGGTGGAATGGCTCCTGCGCCACCTCGTGGGCGTACACCAGACGATGCTCTTCTCGGCCACCCTCGACTCCGACGTTGACCGCCTGGTCCGCCACGAGCTTCGCGACCCGGTCCACCACGAGGTCACGTCTGCGACGACGACGGTGACGGAGATGGCGCACCGTTTTCTCCAAGTCCACCAGATGGACAAGGTAAAAGTTGCCGCTGCTGTCTGCAAAGCCTCGCGCCGGGTGATCGTCTTCACCCGCACCAAGCACGCGGCGGACCGCCTGACAGAGAACCTCCGCCAGCTCGGCGTCGACGCCCGCCCGATACACGGCGACCTTCGCCAGAAGGAACGTGAGCGGGCGCTCAAGGCTTTCAGCGAAGGCCGGCTTGCGGTACTCGTCGCGACAGACGTCGCCGCCCGAGGCCTAGACGTGGACGACATCGAGGTTGTGGTCCATTTCGACCCGCCGTCGGACCACAAGGGGTACCTTCACCGCTCGGGCAGGACGGCCCGCGCCGGGCGGGCAGGCCTTGTGGTAACACTCGTCCTGTGGAACGAGCTGATGGAGGTGGAGCGGATCCAGAAACGCCTCGGGCTGAGCGCGCCGATAATCGAGATGTTCTCCAACGACCCCCGCATCGCCCATCTCGCCGAGTGGGACCCGTTGTCCCTCTGACAACCGCCTCTTAGACCGCGCCATCCCATGACGCTCAAAGACTTCTTCGATGCTGTCGGCTTCGCAGTCGGCGTGGTAGCTGCGGCGGCGACTTTGATGTCCGCCCTTCGGACTGTTGTCTTGCCGAGAGCTTCGCAAGGCTGGATTCCGGGCCTGACGATGAGAGCCACGCGCCTGCTTTTCTCCGCCCGTGCCCGCCACCACGACGACTACCGCCAGCGGGACGTTCTCATGGCGATGCTGGCTCCGGTGGCGTTGCTGACGATGCTGATCTCGTGGTTGACGGTGACCGTGGCCGCCTACTCCCTGATCTTTTTTACTGTTACCTCCAAGTCCATCGCCACGTCGATCGAACTTTCCGGTTCGTCGATAGTGACTCTCGGCACCGTGAGCGACAACCGGTTCTGGCCGTCGGTGCTCGGGGATTCGGAGGCCGGCGTTGGGCTGCTCATCGTGGCTTTGGTGATCAGCTACCTTCCGAGCATCTACTCGGCGTTCACCCGCCGCGAGACCGGCGTGACTCTCCTCGAAATGCGGGCGGGCAACCCCCCGTCTGCGACGACGATGCTCGTGCGCTACCGGCGGATCGAGGAGGGCATGACCGCCGAGATCACCGAACTGTGGCGGCAGTGGGAGCAGTGGTTCGCTGACATCGAGGAGTCGCATACCACGTTTCCTATCCTCGTTTTCTTTCGTTCACCGCACGGGGACCGGTCCTGGATCACGGCAGCGGGGACACTTCTCGACGGCGCCGCGTTGTGGACCTCAGCGGTCGAGCATCCGACGGACCCCTACGCTCAGCTGTGCCTGCGGTCCGGGTTTCTTGCGCTGCGCAAAATTGCCGACGCGTTCGGCCTTTCCTATGACCGCGACCCGGAGCCCGACGACGCGATCACGATATCGCGCGCCGAGTGGGACCTAGCGATCGACGAACTTCAAAAAGGCGGCGTGAAGACCGTCGCGGATCTCGACGTGGCGTGGGCGAAGTGGAAAGGGTGGCGGGTCAACTACGACACCGTCCTTTTGGACTTGGCCCGGCTCATCGAGGCTCCCCCGGCTGCGTGGGTGTCGGATCGCTCGCCGATGCGGGTGCAGACCGCCCGGCGGGCATCCCGTTTGACCGCCCGAAAAGCCAGCGGGCACCGGCTAGGGCGGCACCTATCGCAAGAAACACCGGGATTATCCCGAACAGATCGATCGCGTCGCTTTGAGGGCCCGGTATGGGGACGGTCACGTTCG
>JAKCEB010000267.1 GCA_021838305.1 Actinomycetes bacterium
ACGGCCTCGACAACCCCACCAGCGAGAACCTCGCCAAATGGATCTGGGATCGCTTCTCCAAAATACTAGCGCCACCGTTGCGCCTCAGCGAGGTCGTGGTGCGCGAAACCTGCACGGCGGGCTGCTCGTACCGGGGGCCGGCCTAGCCCGCCGCCGAGCCCCGCGTTGCCCGGCACCCAGCTCCAATCGTGCGCGACCGGTGCGGCGCTGTTAGGGTCGAACTGTGACCTTTGACACCCGAGTTACATTGACGGGGCCGTGGCGCAAGCCTGCCCAGATGCTCGCAGAGCAAAGCTACGACGGCCATTCGAGCATCCACGACGCGTCGACGGCAACCTCCCTAGGTTTGACGGGAGCACCGATTGAAGCGCCAACCCACTTCAGCCAGTTCGACCCGCTCTGCAATCTGGTTTGGGGTCAGAGCTGGTTCGAGCGGGGATGCATCAGCTGCCACTTTCAGACGATGGTCGTCGAAGGCGAGGAGGTGCAGGCGACCCTTTGTGTTGAGGGGGCCGGTATGGCGGAGATCGAGGCGCACAAGGCGGACGGGACGCCTGTGCTCAAAGGAACTGCGTCAGTCGGACCGTCACATTCGGCGACTGAACTCGCGAAGCGCCTCGAAGCGTTCGCCGACCCGGGCGAACTGTTCGTCGTGGACCAGCTGTCGGTGGGGATGGCCGAGGACAGCGGTCGGGCGATGGTGGACTTCGATAGCGGGAATGGGGACGGGTACCCGTTCTCGCTTTCCGACAAGCTGCGCAGGATAACCGAGGCGCACCCCTGGTATACGAGCGAGGGAAGCGCCGAGTCCCCGTGGGGAGCCCCGGTGCTACCGATGGAGATGATCAGCGTCCTCGCCCACAAGCAAGGTGGCCGCTGGCCGGTACGCCGCCCGTCGCTCGGCCTGTTCCTCGACCTCGAGGTCCGACTCGTCAATGGTCCAGTCTTCGCCGGGCGGGAGTATCAGCTTCGCAAGGAGATCGTGGGGCTCGGCCAGAGCCGAAGGACCGAGTCGTATTGGACCCGGACCACTTTGAGCGATCCGGCGACAGGGACCGTTGCGGCGGAGGTGCTTTTGCATAGTGGAGTGTTCAAGCAGTCCTACCCGGGTTATCCTCTAGGAAACACCGGGGGCCCCTCCCCGGCTTGAGCCGTTGTGCCGACCGAACGTCTTTTTTTCCAGGTCGGATTCCAGAGGAGGAGAAAAAAGGTGCCGTTGTACGAGTACATCTGCCGCACGTGTGACACCCACTTCGAGGCACGCCGTCCGATGGACAGCTCCGAAGCGCCTCTATCCTGCCCGGACGGCCACTCCGATACCGCCCGGGTGCTGTCTGTGTTCGCGTCGGTGGGTCGCGGTCCCGGGACCTCGTCTACTCCTCAAGGTCCGCCGGCGGGCGGCTGCGGGGCGGGTTGCGCCTGCGCGAGCTGAACCCGCTCAGAGCTGTCAGGTCAGCTTTCGACGACGACAGACGACACGTACCAGCCGCCCGGCGCTGACGTGACAGTCAACTGATAGAGCGACAGGGCGGGTGACGCCCCACCGTTTGGACCGTAGGAGCACACGACGGGAGCGATCTGCGAGCAGCCCCGCAGGATCACGGTCTGGCCGCTGTATGAGGAAGCGAAAAGGGCGCTTACCGCTGCCGGGGTCGCAACCGTGCCCGCTTTCGAACGGTCACCCGCCTTCCAGGCGTCGATCAACGTCGAGGTGGCACCGAGCACGGACGTGGCGAGGTCGGCCGGTAGCGCCGTCGTGGTAGGAGCCGGCACAGTCGTAGATGGTGCCGTCGTAGTCGGGGTGACCGGCGCGTTCTGAGTTGTCGGCGAAGTTGCGGGAGGGTTCGTCGTCGCGCTGGCGGTGACCCGGCCGGCGGAACTGCAGCCCGCTGCGAGCAGGGACGACGAACAGACGACGGCCGCCAGACGTCCAGCCGCCCGCCGTCCAGCCGCCCGCCTAGGCGTCGGGCGTCCTGCGTTTCGCACCGCTATATCACCCCCGCCCGGCGCAGCTCAGCTATCGAATCCGGGTCGCGCCCGATCTCGCCGAGGATCTCCTCGCCGTGCTCCCCGAGTCTTGGAGCCAGGCGCGGTACCGATATCGGCGTCGCCGAGAATCGAACCGGATGACGGGCTTCTAGGAGCCGACCGATCGCAGGGTGGTGCCGGGTTCTGAGTACACCGTTGTGGAGCACTTGAGTGTCGTGCTGGACCTGGTCGAGGTCGAGGACCGGGCCGAAGGCAACCTGTTCGGCTTCGAGTCGGGGTGCGAGTTCGGCGGTTGCCCAAGACTCGAGCGCCGACGCCACCATCGCGCCTATCTCGTCCCGGTTGGCACGAACCCCTGCCGCGTCGCAGTAGCGCGGGTCCGTGGTCCATTCACTGTGGCCGAGCGCCCGAAAGAGGCTGTGAAGCTCTTCGACCGTCGCCGTAAAGTAAACGATCTGCCCGTCGGCGGTAGAGCTGAGTCGGTACACCTGCGCAAGGGTCGGCCTCGAGGCGGCTTCCGCGTCGTCGAGCAATGCCTTCGACTGGTAACCGTCGGGAAAGAAGAAGGCGAGAGCGGTGTCGAGCATCGGCACCACCAGGTGCTGGCCGCCCGCCCCGCGTTCGCGGGCGAAAAGCGCAGCGCAGACACCGCCCGCCGTCGTAAGGGCGGTCGCCTTGTCGCAGACGATCGTGCGCACGAGGTCCAAGAACGGGATCTCCGGGTTGCGCTGGACCGCGACGTGGCCTGTCAGGCCCTGGATGATCGGATCGTACACTCGCCGCTCGGC
>JAKCEB010000268.1 GCA_021838305.1 Actinomycetes bacterium
TCGCCCTCGGTGACAGGGTAGCGGCGGTCATGGGAAGCGACCCGGCGCTCGTCGCCAGAGTCCTCGAAGCCGGGCGCACCGTGGGCGAAACGTGCTGGGAGCTGCCGCTTCACCGCGGCTACCGCAAACACCTCGACTCGGACGTGGCCGACATCAAGAACGTTGCGCCCGGCCCTGGCGCCTCAGCGATAATCGCCGGGCTGTTCCTAGCCGAATTCGCGACCGGTCGGCCTTGGGCACACCTCGACATCGCCGGCCCGGCGTGGGCGGATGCCGACGACGGGTGGATCTGCCGGGGCGCAACGGGTTGGGCCACCAGGACGCTGATCGAACTCGTGAGCAACTGGTAGCACAACAGCCGCTGACACCCGGCGCCCGCGTTTACACCCGGCGATAGGCGCGTGCTGCCAACCAGGTGAACACCGCGAATATTGCAATCATCCAGGCGAGGCTCTGCCACGCCCCCGATACGAGCGGCCCGCCGACAGCGAGAGCCCGCAGCTCGTCTATGAACACCGTGAAAGGTTGGTTGCGTGCGAAAGCCTGGAGCCACCCAGGCATGCTCTGAATCGGCACGAAGGCGGAGCTGACAAAAGTGAGGGGGAACACCCAGATCAGCCCGAACGCTTGCACGGATTCCTCGTCTCGGATTGCGAGGCCGGTGAAGGCCGACACGGTCGCAACTGCCAATCCGATCGCCAAGGCGAACACGAACATGGCGATAGCGGGGCCGACCCCGTTGTCAAATCGGAAACCGACTAGGTAACCGGTGGCGATCAGCACGGCAATCGTCAGCGCAAGGCGGATCAGGTCCGCTCCGAGGCGGCCGACTAGCACCGCTGAACGGGCGATCGGCATCGAACGCAGCCGGTCAATCGAGCCTTTCTGCAGTTCCTGCGCTAGCGATATCGCCGTCGAGAAGCTCGTGAACCCGCAGGTCTGGCCGATGATCCCGGGCATCAGGTAGTTCACGTAGCCGCCTTTTACAGCAACGTGGATCGCGCCCCCGAACACGTAGCGGAAAAGCAACATGAACATGACGGGCTGGATCACGGTGAAGACGATGTAGGCAGGAGTCCGAACCCACCGAAGGAGGTTCTGGTGCATGAGTGTCCCTGAGTCGACAACCGCCCAACGCAAACGCTGCAGAGAACTGACTTGGCCTCGGGGGGCCGCCAGGGTAGGTGCAGCTTGGCTCATTTGGAGTCCTCCGCGTTCGCGCTAGCGGCGTGGCCGGTGAGGGTCAGGAATACGTCGTCGAGCGATGGCCGGTGCGTCGCCAACCCCACGACTCGGATCCCGGCTTGGTCGAGGAGGCGCACCGCGTCGATGAGGGCTTGCGAGCCGCGCCGGCCGATCCGTACGGTCACCCGGGAGTTCGCAGTGTCGACGATTGGCGGTGAGTCCGACAGCGCAGCCACGCAGCGTCCCGCCTCGTCGAGCATAGTGCGGTCCGGGACTTCGAAGTCGATGACGTCGCCGCCGACCTGGTCTTTTAACGAATCGGAAGTGCCCGAGGCGATGACGGTCCCGTGGTCGATTACCACGATCTGATCGGCGAGCTCGTCCGCCTCCTCCAAGTACTGGGTGGTGAGAAGCAGGGTCGTTCCCCCAGAGACGAGGTCGCGGATCACCGACCACATCCCGAGACGGCTCCTCGGATCGAGACCTGTGGTCGGCTCGTCCAAGAAGAGGACGGGAGGCTCGGCAACTAGGCTTGCGGCGAGGTCCAACCGGCGTTGCATGCCCCCGGAATAGGTCTTGGCCTGCCGATCGGCGGCGTCAGCGAGGTCGAAGCGTTCGAGGAGCTCGCTCGCCCGCTCACGGCATCGACTGCGGGGAAGGTGGTAGAGGCGCCCGGTGAACTCGAGGTTCTCCCGGCCGGTCAGCTCGTCCCGGATGGCGGCGGACTGACCTGCAAGGCCGATCAGGTGACGTACGGCGTCCGGTTCGCGTACGACGTCGCGCCCTTCGATGATCGCCCGGCCGGAGTCGGGGCGAAGGAGGGTCGTCATGATCCGCACGGCTGTCGTCTTGCCGGCGCCGTTCGGACCGAGAAGGCCGAGGACGGTGCCGTGCGGGACTTCCAGGTCGACGCCGCAGAGCGCCTCGACGGAGCCGAACGACTTGCCGAGACGTTCGACGAGGATTGCCGATTCGCTCACCGGAAGCAAGTTACCGGATCAGCGGGGCCCGCCTGACAGGGCGACGGCCGCTTCGAGCAGGGCGACGGCTGCCGGAGCGTACGCAAGGTTGCCGAAGGTGACCCCGGACGCTGGGTCGGCAGTCTCGGCAAGCACACCGGGACCGCTTCTCGAGATCGTCCCTACGGCAGCCTCCATACGTTCGTGCGCGTCTTCCCATCGCCGCAGTGACGCCAGGGCCCTGACCGCCATGAAGGTCGCTTCGAGGTCGGGGAGGTCGGGGCCGGGGATGCCGTCGTTGAACTTCTCGGAGTACCTGTGAACGAGAAGTCCGGAACTGAGGCGAAGCAGTGTCCGCTCGACGGTGGCCGCTACCACCGGGTGGTCCGCCGGCCACGGACCCTCCCACGCCACTGCGAGCAGAGCCGCGTCGGCCTCGTCGGTGGCGGCGTGCAAGCTGAGAGCTCCCTCACCGAGGTCAGCAAGCTTGGAGAGCCGACCGGCAACTTCCGAGCTTTCGAGACGCCACTCTGCAGCGGACATGTCGAGCGGGTTGGAGGCTCGCGCGAAGGCCGCCGCGTTGGTGAGGGCGCCCCAAGTGGCGAGCAGGTCCGAAGTGAAGCGCTGCTCTT
>JAKCEB010000269.1 GCA_021838305.1 Actinomycetes bacterium
GCGGGATGCTGGAACTAGTCCCAAGTCTGGTACGGGTCGACGTGTCGTCGCAGGTCCATGGCGTCGTGGAGGACCCTGCCGATGACCAGCATGTCCCCGTCGCGTCGACAGATGAGGAAGTGCCGCGCACGGTGGACCGTCTCTTCGGGAGCGCGGGCCCGACTGTGCGAGAGGCGCCAGGAGAAGACTCCCTCTCCGAGCTCTGGGCGGGCTGTGTGTCCTGCGTCGTCGCTGCGCGAGGCGGCGTCCCGGATAGCAGTGGCGATCAGTGCCTCATAGCGCTTGCGGGCACCCTCGCCGAACTGTTCGTGGGCCCATGCGAGGATCGAGACGATGTCGGTTCGGGCGGCATGGGTAAGGCGATATCCCGCCATCAACCTGCCGACTGCGTCCGAGCTGCCGCGTGCACGCCGAGCTGCCCGATGAAGTCGTCGAGGTTGTCATCGGCGATTTCGTCGTAGCTCCCTGAGTCGAGATCCGTCCACCCCCTGTCGGCCGCCTTACGCAGGGCGACGAGCTTGGCCGCGTCCTCCGCCTCCTGCTGTTCCAGAAGACGAAGCCCCTCACGTAGCACCTCACTGGCGTTCTGGTAGCGCCCGGACGTCACCAGGGACTCAACGAGTTCGTGCTGGTGCTGACTCAAAACGACGTTCCGGGTTACCACAAGCACCTCCATTGGCAGTTTATGCCATCGCGGCACCCCGGGTAGCAGGCTAGGATGCCGAGCGCTGGTGTCCCATAACCCGATCGGCTTGCAAGCACCGCAAGCCAGCAGCTACCGCCTCGAACCGGCGGGGTTGGCGTCTCGGCCGGGACGTTTGGTGCGGGCGACGGCCAGCAACTCTATGGCAGCTTGGATGCGTCGCCTCACAACGTGGTCAAATTTGTGAAGCTGACGCGCGGCGGAGGGCGCCAAGGTGACCCTGTAGGTCACGTCAAGCCGAGATCGGCCTTGACCTTCTTCCAGGGGATCGGCGTCTCGCCGGTAATTCGCATCTCGGCGCGCGCCGCTTCGGCAGCGCGAATGTCGGCCATGTCTTCAGCGAGCTCCAGGATGCCATCTAGATCGTCGGCATCGATGATGGCTCCACACGCCGACCCCGTCGGGCCAGCTCGTCGTCGAGGGCCGTGCCGGCTTCGCGAGTGATGACACCGGAGAGGAGCACCTGCCGTTACTCGATTACGAAGAAGTGGCTCGGTCTGGTCGACCGTCCAGGTCCCGGTTGACGGCATTTGGGCGGCCACGGCCTGTCGTGCGGCGTCGTGGCGGCGAATGTCCGCATCCGCTGATCTCCTCGCGTGCGGTGCCCGAAACATCAAGTGTTTACAACGATTGATACTTTATGCCTGCTATGGCTGTATAAAGTATCAATCGCTTCTGGCGCCCAGGAAGCCGTCAGCTTTGAGGATCTAGCGGTCGGCCGCGCCTACTAAGCAGTGAACTGTCGGCTCAGCAATCGTTGCAGGCGCCTCGTGGCCGGTGCCTGCACAGGCCACCAGGTACGCCGATCTTCTTCCCTTCGCGCGGGCTGTGGGGAGCGCAAGACCATCCGGGGCGGTCTTTTTCGTTACGAAACCTGGCCACGCCGCTCGGGCCTTCGTCGGATCCGAAACCATGCCTGCACCATGAGCCCTCCAACGAGCCCGATGACACCGCCAGCTAACGCGGCGGGGATGCCGAGTTCGAATACGGCGAACCACGCTGTCGGCGGGTGGACGAACAGACCTACAACCAGTCCGGCCACGGCGCCGAAGAAGCCTGCGAGGGTTGCGCCGCCGACCGCCCAGCGTCGAAGCAGCGGCAACTCAACGAAACCTGACGCCGCCTGTTGCCAAGGAGACGATCTGCTTCCGCGCCTCTGTCCGTCGACGGTCACGGGCGAGCCTTTGTCGACGATTCGACCATTGCAGCCGCTGCCTCACTCATCCCGCTGCTATCCGCTAGGCCGGCGAGTTGTTTCGCATGGTCGAAAAGTTTAAGCGCTTGAGCTTGGTCCCCGTCTAAGTGGCTGAGTAGCTCCAAGCCGAGGTGTAGGGGAACAGCGCCGTATGCCAAGTCGCCGGATGGGATCACAGTCCTAGTAGCGGACTCGGCAAAGCCCGAATCGATGAGTTGGGTAGCAAACCGCTGCTACGCTGAGAATTCGCGTAACCACCTCCGCGTCCAGTCCTGGTGTCGCCGACGCGCCCGCGATCATCTCTGTGAGCACCGTGACATGATCTGCCTCGAGGCAGCCTCGTCTCTCAGTCGGCGCGATGCGCAGGCGACGCAGCGGTCCGTGGCCGGAAGCGCCTCCAGTCGCTCAGCGGGTACGGGTTGCCCGCACCCTGCGCAGCGCCCGTAGGTTCCGTTCCGGACCCGGCGGGTCGCTTCCTCAAAAGCGCTGACTTCGGCGCAGGCGCGCTCGAAGATTCCGGCAACCCGCGCTCGCTCAAAGCCAATCGTGGCCCCCTCCGGGTCGTGCTCGTCGTCGGGTCCTTCGGCGGTGGCGGTCTTTAGGTCGCGGAGTTCGAGCCCAAGGTCGACGGCCCGCTGGCGGGCAGCCGCGAGCAGGGAAGCGAGGTCCGGAGCTGTGGGCATCACTCCCAGAATGCCCGAGCTGGACGACCGGGAGACGACAGGATCCCACTGAGGCACGGATGGCCAGGTGACCGCTTCCCTGAATCGCAGTAACATCACCGGCGACAACGGAGGCGCTCGATGGACAATCTGGACGACCTGGATCGTCTCATTCTCGCGTGCCTCTCCGAGAACGCCCGCGCTAGTTTCCACG
>JAKCEB010000270.1 GCA_021838305.1 Actinomycetes bacterium
GTGTCAGCGGGGACCGGCGAGTCGCTGACGGCTACTTCTTGACAAGCCCGCCGATCACACTGGAAAGCGTCGATCCCACCCCCGAAACGGTACCTTTCGTAGCCTGCAGTGTCGACTGGACCACGCCAGACACCACGCTGCCACCGCCGCCACCAGAGGAGGACGGCGTGGTCGTCGTGGGGGACGCCGGGACCGTGGTGGCGACTGTCGTGGAGGGTGCAACCGTTGTGGCCGGTGCGACTGTCGTTGCGGGTGCCTGAGCAGTCGTCGTCGGGGAACTTGGCGGAAGCGAAGTCGTCGGCGGAGCAGTCGCGGTTTGTGGAAGGGTCGCCGGCGACGAGTTTCCGGAGGGCACAGGGTTGAGCGACTGGCCACTGGACGCAGGCGACGTCGGCGAGTACGAGCCGTTAGAAGTCGGCGTCGACGTGGGAGCGCCCGACACGGCCTGCGTCGGTGATGCGGCACCTGCTGGAGTGGACTGTTGAGGGGTTTGGGGGGTGCTCGGGGACGGCGGTGTCGTGCTGTGGGTAGCAGTCGGCGCCGAAGATCCGATGCCACTCGAAGCGATGACCACCCTCACGGTCGGCGACGGTGAGGATGCGGTCTTCGCGGCGCTTGTCGCCGCAGAGACGGTTCCGACAGCTCCGACGCCGACAGCGCCAGCGAAGATGGCGGACCGGCCCGCCGAGAGCGCCACCGCTGAAAGGCCGCCAGGTGACGCAGTCCAGCCGAAGAAGGGGAGCTGGCTTATCCACGCGAGGCCCCCGTTGACGGCGCTCAAGCGCTTCACCGAGACAGCCATCATCGCGCGGACGACGGTCGGGTCGAAGTGGCTTCCGGCGCAGCGCGCAAGCTCTGCGCGAGCTTGCGCGGCGGGCATCGCCTTCTTGTAGGAGCGGACGGCGGTCATCACCTCGAACGCGTCGGCTACGGCGACGATGCGACCGGAGAGGGTGATGTCCTTGCCGGACAGGCCGTTCGGATATCCGGTCCCGTCCCAGCGCTCGTGGTGCTCCCACGCGGCGGCTGCCCACGGCCCGAGCCAACCGGACAGCGGGTCCAGTAGTGCCTTGCTGGCAGCCGGGTGGTTCTGGAGCACCGCCCACTCTGCGGCGTCGGGCTTGCCGGGCTTGTTCAGAATGGCGGCCGGGACAGACATCTTGCCGACGTCATGGAGTAGCGCGCCCCACTGGAGTTTCTGGCGCTCGTCGGCGCTCAGACCCATCTCCTCGCCGAGAAGGTCGGCGTAGGCTCTGACCCTCTCGCTGTGGCCACGTGTCCGGGCGTCGTGGGTCCGAAGAGCGGAGACCAATGCCACCATTTCAGCTGCCACCGCGGTCATCGTCGCCCCGTCAGGACTTGGCGAGGTGTGCCCGTCGATAAGACGTGACTCCATCTTCGAGAGGACGCCGGCCCGCAACGCGATGCTGAACCTCGAAGGAGCATTGTCCGGGAAGACGAGGGACATCTTGAGCATGGCCGTGATCGGCGCCAGGCGACGCGTCTGGCGTTCGACGAGCAGCGCTACAGCGCACGACACCAGGCCTATAGCAACGAATCGACCGATCCGCCCGAGCGCACCAGAGGTGGTTGGGATCGCAAAGCCTGCAGCGAAACCTGCTGCGAAGCCGAGGGCGATTGGTGTCAGGACCGCGAGCGCCGAGACGGCAAACGCCGCATTGGGGCGACCCTGCCATACGGAGCGATCCTTTGAACTCTCGGCTTTCGAGGATTGCGACACCGACACAACCTGATCCTCGGTACGCGGGCGCCCGAAAGATTAACGAAAAGCCGCGTATGGTGTCTTTTTCCCAAATTTCACGCGAAGGCCGAGAAATGTCGGAGAAGCAGCACGTCAGGCCGTTGCGGCTATGCCCTCGCCGGCGCTCGGGTCCGGAGTCGCCGGGCTTGGTGGGGTTGACGTCGTAGCGCGTTGGCGGGCTAGGAGAATAAGCGAGATCGTGGCTCCGAGCACCGCAAGGACGACGCCGGTGACCTGGACGGCGAGATCGCCGCCGTTACCAGGGCGTGCCAGCCAGAAGTGCTCTTCGATGAAACGGCCGACACCCCAGATCATTATCCCGACCGACATGACAAGTCCCCGGGGGCCGCCGCGGTGCTCGACGTAGCGTTCGACCCTCCACGCCACGAGGAGCATGACGAACGTCATCGCCGACTGGAACAAGGGGACTGGTAGGCGCTTGCCGACTTCGCCGGCGTAGTACATGCCGTACCAAGCGGTCGTCGGGTGGCCGCCGCCACGAACCATGAGCTGGGGGCCGAGGAGGCGTCCGATCGTCCACGATGCCAAGAGGACCGGCGTCACGAGGTCCGCCATCTGAAGCCCGGGGATTCGCGGTCCTCGACGGCGGGCGAGAATGAACCCGACGGGGATGCCGAGCATCAGGCCCCCGAAGGAGGAAAGGCCGCCGTTCCATACCTGCACGATCTGGCCGGGGTTGTGCTCGTACTGGCTTGTCCAGTTGGCGACGACATGGACGATTCTCGCCCCGACGAGCGCTGCGATCACGACCCAAATTGTGACGGAGGCAAGCCACTCGTCGGCCCATCCGTGAGCACGCAGGCGCCGGCTCAGGTAGCGGTAGGCGAACCAGAAAGTGATCGCTAGGCCGAGGCCGTAGGTGTGAAGCTGCAGCGGGCCGATGTGGAACACCACGGGAATCGGCTTCATGCGGCTACCGCCTTTCTCATTGAAGCAAGCCTATCGTTCGCTGTGCACTTCGACCAAGCGCTT
>JAKCEB010000048.1 GCA_021838305.1 Actinomycetes bacterium
TGACGACGTTGCGGGAGTAGAGGACGCTCGCGTGGGTCGGCATCGTGGACGCCGGGTTGGTCATGCCGACGACAGTCGCCCCCCCAACGACAATCTCCTCCCCCGGCTTTGTCGCTTCGCAATTTCCCCCGGAGTCGGCGGCCATGTCCACGACAATCGACCCTGACGCCATCGCTTCGACCATCGGGGTGGTTAGAAGGATCGGCGCCCGCCGGCCGGGCACCGCAGCGGTCGTGATCACGATGTCGGAGCGCGCGACCTCACCAGCGAGGGCCGCCTGACTGGCCGCAAGCTGTTCAGGGGTCAGCTCCCTCGCGTACCCACCGGCTCCTTCCGCCGTTATACCGAGATCAACGAACTTTGCTCCGAGGCTCTCGGTCTCTTCTCTCGCTGCGGCCCGTACGTCGTAGGCGCGAACCACGGCACCGAGACGCCTCGCAGTGGCTATTGCCTGTAGCCCGGCGACGCCGGCGCCCATCACCAAGACTTTCGCAGGGGGCACGGTGCCGGCTGCGGTCATGAGCATTGGAAAGAAGCGGCCGAGGTGGTTCGCTGCGCACAGGGCCGCCCGGTACCCACCGACGGTAGCTTGGGACGACAAAGCGTCCATTGACTGGGCGCGGCTAATTCGGGGAAGAAGGTCGAAGCTGAATACGGTCGCTTCACGCTCGGACAACACTTGAAGCACTTGCCCGGGGTCGCTCGGATCGAAGAAACCGACCGTGGCGGTACCGGGAGCAAGAGCGCCCGCCAGTAGCGGCGACGGGGCCTGGACCGTAGCCAGCAACGACACGTCTGCAAGGCATGGGCGAATGTCCGCAACGATCTCCGCGCCTGCAGCCGAATAGTCAGAGTCCGAGAACGACGCTGGCAGCCCTGCCCCCGCTTCGACCACGACGGTCCATCCTTGGCCGGTCAGCGACTTAACTCCGTCGGGGACGAGGGCGACGCGACGCTCCCCGGGATGGGTTTCAACGGCTACCGCAACCTTCACGGCCTTGTTCCTACCAGATCAGCGCCGCCAGTCGCCCGCATTAGGTACACGACAGATCCGCTCGGCGTCGACCCTTCCTGGCCCGGCTGGTCAAGTCGAAGGCCGGGACGCCACCAGCTCCGCAAGCTCGGCGATGATTCGGGCGATCTGAAAATCCTTTGGCGTGTACACGGCGGCAACCCCGAGATCGAGTAGGCGCTGCTCGTCGACGGGTGGGATGATCCCACCGACGACCACCGGGGCGTCGACGTCCACGGCCGATAAATGCTCCATAACCGAGGCGACCAGCTGAAGGTGTCCCCCGGAGAGGATCGACAGCCCTACCACGTCGACGTCCTCGTCTCGCGCAGTGGCGGCTATCAGCGGCGGCGATTGGCGGATACCTTGATAGATCACCTCGAACCCGGCGTCGCGTGCTGCTACGGCAATCTGCTCGGCGCCGTTGGAGTGACCGTCGAGACCGGGCTTCGCCACGAGCAGGCGGGGACGGCCCCCGCTGAGCTCGCTCAGAACACGCACCCGCTCGCGGACTTCCGCGAGCGCAAAACTGCGAACGCCTGATCCTCCCGCCACGCCGGTCGGAGCGCGGTACTCGCCCCACACGTCACGCAGAGCGCCGGCCCACTCCCCGGTAGTCCCTCCTGCAAGCGCCAAGGCGATCGTCGGACCCATCAGGTTGACCTCGTCGGTCTCCGCTCCGCGGCGCAAGTCGTCTAGGCAACGCAGCACAGCCGTCTGGTCGCGCGCTGAACGCCAACGTTTGATGCCGGCTACCAGCTCGGCCTCGACGGCTGGATCGACCCTCAGGATGGCGCTTTCACCGCCGAGGGGTGAGGGCTCGCTTGTTTCGAAGCGGTTGACTCCCACCACGGTCATCTCACCCGACTCGATTCTCTGGGTGCGCTCCGACTGGCTGCGCACCAACCGCGCTTTGAGCTCGTCGATCGAGGCGAAGGCGCCCCCCATGGCCTCTATCTCTTCGAGTTCTGCGTTTGCCGCGTCGACGAGCTCGGCGGTGCGGGCCTCGATGACGTGGGATCCCGCAAAGATGTCGTCGTAGTCGAGGAGGTCGCTTTCATAAGCGAGCACCTGCTGGATGCGCAAGGACCACTGCTGGTCCCAGGGGCGTGGAAGGCCGAGTGCTTCGTTCCACGCAGGCAGCTGGATCGCCCTGGCGCGGGCGTCCTTGGACAAGGTGACGCCCAGGGTTTCGAGAACGATTCTCGTCACGTTGTTCTCGGGTTGTTGCTCGGTGAGCCCCAGAGAGTTGACCTGCACTCCGTAGCGGAAGCGGCGCAGCTTCGGGTCGCGTACGCCGTAGCGCTGCGAGCAGATGCGGTCCCACATCTCCGCGAACGCTCGCATCTTGCAAACTTCCTCCACGAAGCGGATGCCGGAGTTGCAGAAGAACGAGATCCTGCCCACGACGTCAGGCATTTCGTCGGCTGAGACTTTCCCTGACTCGGCGACGGCGTCGAGGACCCCGACGGCGGTCGCCAGCGCGAACGCCACCTCCTGCCTCGGCGTCGCCCCAGCTTCTTGGAGGTGGTAGCTGCACACGTTGATCGGATTCCACTTCGGGGTGTTGCGCAAGGTCCAGGCGATGATGTCGACGGTCAGGCGCCGTGAGGCCGGCGGAGCGAAGATGTAAGTCCCCCTCGCCAGGTATTCCTTGACGATGTCATTCTGGGTGGTGCCGCTGAGCAACCTCAGGTCCAGCCCGCGTTGCTTGGCGAGAGCGACGTATAGGCCGAGAATCCACGCAGCGGTCGCGTTGATTGTCATCGACGTGTTCATCCGCTCTAGCGGTATGGCGTCCATGAGCTCACTCATGTCGCCGAGGTGCGCGACGGGCACCCCGACTTTGCCTACCTCGCCTGCCGCCTCGAGAGCGTCAGGGTCGTACCCGGTCTGCGTCGGCAGGTCGAACGCGACCGACAAGCCGGTCTGGCCTTTTGCGAGATTGCTCCTGTAGAGGGCATTCGAAGCGCGGGCAGTAGAGTGCCCGGAGTAGGTTCGCATCAGCCAAGCTGGATCAGCCATCGTCTAGCGTGCCCGGCGATCGAACCCCGAGCGGACGTCCCTCTCAGTTCGCGGATCGGCTCGTTCCATGGTCGGTCGTTCTAGCAGGTACGCGAACCGGCGGCACGGGACTGCGTGATTTGCGACGACGGCGGCTAGCGTATCGGCCGCTTGCCTAGACCGAGGAGCGGTGCGTGATCCCGAGTTCATCCATGCCCGACCTGACCGCAGCGTCACGCTCTGTCGGGGTGGCCCGAGCCGCACTCGACACGACAATAGGCCACTTGGCTGCCGGCGGACCCGACGCTCTGGAAGTTCATCAGGTGGTCGCTTACGACCTGGCTCACGCAGCGGCCGCAATGGAAGGTGCCCGGGTTGCTGTCGACTACGGGACACACGGCGAGGCCGAGGCCAGGATCGCATGTGCCTTCGTAGCTGACTCGATCGCCGACCTGGCGGCCCGGATAGCCGGACGCGACGAAGCATGGGGACTTCCGGCCGGGGCACTCGGCGGTGCGCTTTCTGAGGTCGCGCAGTACCGGGACCCTGCGTGGCTCGCAGAACTCGCCGGCATGTCCGGCCCGCGCCACCTCGACAATGACTTCGAGCTCGTCCAGGAGACCTTTCGCCGCTTCGCCGAAGAGCGTATCGCCCCCGTCGCCGAAGCCATACACCGCGAGAACACCGATATCCCCGAGTCGATCATCTCAGGCCTGGCGGAGCTCGGCGCGTTCGGTCTGTCGATCCCCGAGGAATACGGCGGTTTCGCAAGCGGCGGCGAAAGCGACTACCTCGGCATGGTCGTTGCCACCGAGGAGTTGTCCCGGGCGTCTCTCGGAGCCGGCGGATCCTTGATCACACGACCCGAGATTCTTGCACGGGCCCTCGTTCGCGGCGGCACCGAGGCGCAGAAGCGGCACTGGTTACCGCGCCTTGCGAGCGGCGAGGTCATGGCTGCGGTTGCGGTCACAGAACCGGACTTCGGTTCTGACGTGGCGGGCGTGACGGTCAGCGCCTCTTCTCTTGGCGACGGCGGTTGGGTGATCAACGGGACCAAGACTTGGTCGACTTTCGCCGCCCGGGCGGACGTTCTGATGCTGCTAGCACGAACCGACCCCGACCGTTCGCTCGGTCATCGTGGCCTGTCTCTCTTCGTTGTGGAAAAAGAACGCGCCGACGGCCACGGGTTCTCCTTCGCCCAGCCCGGGGGTGGCCGCCTCGAAGGCCGGCCAATCGACACGATCGGCTACCGGGGCATGCATTCCTACGAGCTCTCCTTCGACGGGTGGAAGATCCCCGCCGACTCACTCGTCGGGGGAGACAAAGGACTTGGACGAGGCTTCTACCTGCAGATGGAGGGATTCGAGAACGGACGCCTCCAAACGGCCGCGCGCGCCGTGGGTGTGATGCAGGCGGCGTTCGAGGCGGCATCGAAGTATGCCGCCGACCGGGTCGTGTTCGGACATCCGATCGGCCGTTACCAGCTGAGCCAGGTCAAACTCGCCCGTATGGCAGTGCACATAGCCGTCGGCCGCCAATACATGTACCAAGTAGCACGTCTGATGGCAAAAGGCGAAGGCGCTCTCGAAGCGTCGATGGTCAAGGCGTACGTCTGCCGCTCGGCCGAGTGGGTGACCCGTGAAGCGATGCAGCTCCATGGGGGTATGGGATACGCAGAGGAGTACCCGGTGTCGCGATACTTCGTGGATGCCCGTGTCCTGTCCATCTTCGAGGGTGCCGACGAGACGCTGGCCTTAAAGGTGATCGCACGACGACTCTTGGAGAGAGCTGGGATGCACTGAACGGCTCCAAGCTCGTCCCCGCACCGCGCCGTCGGCGTGTGTCGCAGCTCGTCGGTGGACTACTGCTTTACGGTATCAGCGACTCGTTGCTTCTCCTGGCGGGCCTCGGTGTCGACCCGTGGGATGTCTTTCACCAGGGGCTCTCGCGGCGTCTAGGTCTCGGTGTCGGGACATGGTCGATCCTCGTCGGCGGCTTAGTCCTGCTGCTTTGGTTTCCGCTACGACAGCGCCCCGGATTCGGCACGCTCGCCAACGTGGTGCTCATAGGTTCGACCATCGACGTTGTGATGTGGCTATCGCCAAGGCCGCACGGGATCGTCTTGAGAGTGGTGACGATGCTCGCTGGTGTCGCCTTGAACGGCGTCGCCACCGGTGCCTACATCGGTGCCGGTCTCGGCCCCGGTCCGCGTGACGGACTGATGACCGGGCTTGCCGCCCGTGGGCATTCCATCCGAGTCGTGCGCAGCGGGATCGAGCTGAGCGTGCTTGCGCTCGGGTGGCTGCTGGGAGGCACCGTCGGTGTCGGCACCGTTGCATATGCGGCTGCGATAGGCCCGCTGGCGCACGTGTTCATACCGCTGTTCAGTATCCCGTGAGGCCCTGACCCTTCGTTTATCGCGTAGCGAGCGCCTGCAGGTAGTCACATATAGGGCCATAACGGGCAATTAGGTTGCTGTCGTGTGTCTCTGGCCCTTGCCTCCAAAAGACTGTGCGTGGAATTGCACGGAAACTGTGCAATTTCACGCACAGTCTTTCGGGCTTAGAGCGCGGGGTCAGCAGAGCGCCGTCCGCCAAGCCCATAACCGGCTCCTCGACTTGGAGTCGATGCCGCCCAGGAAGCCCGGTTGCGTGCCGCCGCCGAGGCCAACGGAGAAACCCTGACCGGCTTCCTCCTCACGGCTGGCGCTGAGCGAGCAGCGGAGGTGCTTGAGCGCGCCGGGCGGATTGCCGTGAGCGAAGAGACCTTCGAGCGCTTCGCTGCTGCCTTGGACGCCGACGCTCAGCCGATGCCCACCCTGAGCCGATACTCCAGCGAGGAACCCGGTGCCCCCGGCAGGATTCGAACCTGCGCACCCGGCTCCGGAGGCCGGTGCTCTATCCCCTGAGCTACGAGGGCGCTAACTGGTGTGCGCCTTGCGAAGGCGTTCACCGGGGAGCACAGAGCATAGCTCCGAAGTGATGACGTGATGACTACCCGCCATCGGACCTCACCCACGAGGCCCGGATGCCGGCGGTTAGCATCGCCGGGTGCCTGACGTCTCAACTCCTCGGGGAGCATCAGTGGAAGGCGACTCTGTCGAAACCACCGGGCTTCTCGCAGACCCACACCCTGAGAAGGCGGCAGTTCTGGGGAACGGCCCCGTTCCTCTACGCCTCCTTCCCGACACGGCGGTCGTAAGCCCCGAGGGTGGCCTCGTCGTGGGCGGCGTCGATCTGCAAGAGCTGATCGCAGCCGTCGGAACTCCGGCATTCGTCTACGACGAAGAGCAACTTCGGAGTCGCTGCCGCGAGGCTGTCCAAGCTTGGGGACAAGGTGTCGCCTACGCGTCGAAGGCCTTCCTCTGCCAGGCGATGGCGAGACTGGCCTACGAGGAAGGCATGATGATCGACGTCTCCACGGCAGGGGAACTCCATGTGGCGCTCTCCGCCGGAGTCCCAGCCGGCGCGCTGGTCGTCCACGGCAACAACAAGTCCGACGCAGAACTCGCCCGAGCCGTGCAAGTAGGTGTCGCCAGGATCATCGTCGACTCCTTCGACGAGATCGACCGTCTCGAAGCGATCGCTTCGGCTTCGACGTCGAGTCGGCGGCCGCAGGTCCTCATCCGGGTCACCCCAGGTATAGAGGCGCACACCCACGAGTACGTGATGACAGGCCAGGACGACTCCAAGTTCGGCTTCGGTCTCGCATCGGGCGCCGCCCGGGAGGCGGCATCGAGATTGGGCCGTTCAGGCGCACCGCTCGACCTCGTCGGGTTGCACGCTCACATCGGATCGCAAATTTTTTCCCTGAGCTCGTTCGACAAAGCAACGTCTGTGATGGCCGAATTCCTCGCGGATCTCACGGCGATGCTCGACCCGCGCCTCGGTGGCCCGGGTTCCATAGGGGAGATCTGCATGGGGGGTGGCCTTGGAGTCGCGTACGTGGAAGGCGAGGACAGCCCCTCGATCACGCAGTGGGCCCAGGCCGTCCGAAGCGCCGGGGCGGAGGCCGGGATCCCGGACTTCGTCCGTTTGACAGCCGAGCCGGGGCGGGCGATCGCCGCCGCCGCCGCGCTCACCGCTTATACAGTCGGCACGATCAAGGAGATCCCCGGCGTGCGCACCTACGTGAGCGTGGACGGCGGGATGAGCGACAACCCCCGCCCGGTGCTCTACGGCAGCGGCTACGAGGCGTTCCTCGCCCGCTGCGTCACCGCGGAGCGCCCGCGGAGGGTGACGGTGGTCGGCAAGCACTGTGAGTCCGGCGATGTGATCGTCAGGGACGCCCAGCTGCCCGCGGACCTGGCCGTCGGGGATGTGTTGGTTACACCTGTCACGGGGGCTTACGGCCATTCGATGGCGTCCAACTACAACAAGGTGCCGCGCCCGCCTGTGATCTTCGTCCGGGACGGCGTCGCCCGCGAGGTCGTGCGACGCGAGACGGTGGACGACCTCCTGGCGCTCGAGCAGCCCGACGAAGCACCGATCCCGATTCGGTAAGGCACGGCGGGAATCCCGCCAGGAACTACCCTGGGGGCCATGTCAAATGTGCTTCGTGTGGGCCTCCTCGGCTGCGGGAACGTGGGCGGGGCGCTGGTCAGCCTGCTCGTCGACGACGCAGAGCGGATCGCCATACGCACCGGGATACCTCTGGAGCTGGCGTCGGTGGCCGTGCGAAGCCAGTCGCGCGAGCGCGACGTGCCGATTCCTCCTGGAGCGCTCACGACCGACGCTGCGACAGTTGTCACCGATCCGACCGTCGACGTGGTCGTTGAGGTCATCGGGGGCATAGAGCCCGCCCGCTCTTTGATCCTCGCAGCGCTCAAGTCCGGTAAGCCGGTCGTGACTGCCAACAAGGAGCTGTTGGCGAACTGCGGCGCCGAGCTTTTCGAGGCAGCCGAGTCGGCCGGGGTCGACCTTCTCTTCGAGGCCGCCGTGGCAGGTGGGATCCCGCTCATACGACCGCTTCGTGAGTCGTTGGCGGGGGAGCGGATATCTCGTGTCATGGGGATTGTCAATGGCACGACGAACTTCATACTGACGAAGATGTCCGAAGACGGGGCGAGCTATCACGACGCACTCGCCGAGGCGCAGAGTCTGGGTTTCGCCGAGCGTGATCCCACCGCCGACGTGGAAGGCTACGACGCAGCGGCTAAGGCGGCTATTCTCGCAAACGTAGCTTTCGGTGCACGGGTTGTCGCCGGGGACGTGTACCGCGAAGGAATTGCCAGTGTCAGTAAAGCTGACATTGCCATGGCCCACAAGCTTGGTTACGCGATCAAACTCTTGGCGATCGTCGAACACAACGAGGCTAAGGACGATTTGCCCGAGACGGTTGCTGTGCGGGTGCACCCCGCCATGCTCCCAGTCAACCATCCACTCGCCTCGGTTCGTGACAGTTTCAATGCCGTATTCGTCGAAGGTGCCGCTGTCGGTGACCTCATGTTCTTGGGTCGCGGCGCAGGGGGAATGCCAACGGCGAGCGCTGTCCTAGGCGACCTCCTCGACGCCGCTCACAACCTGCGCGCCGGGGGCGCCGGTAGGACTGTGACGCTACGGCGCACTGCGATAAGGCCGGTGGACGACCTTCGATCGGCTTACTACTTGGAACTGGAGGTGGCGGACAGACCGGGCGTCCTTCATGCGGTCTCCGGCGTGCTCGGCGAGCATCAGGTGTCGATCCGCCTGATGGAACAGGAGTCCCTCGACGACGGACCGGTGTCGAACCGAAGCGCCCGGCTGGTGTTCGTGACTCACCCGGCGTTCGAGCGAGACGTGCAGGCTTGTCTCGGTGAACTACGCCACCTCGACGTTGTGCACCATGTAGGAGGAATACTGAGGGTCGTCGGCTCGTGACGGACGCTTCGTTGTCGAACAATTCTGGGAGGTCGCCTGGCGGACGCAAAGCGCCGGGGTGGAAAGGGCTGATCGAGGAGTACAGGCCGTTTTTGCCTGTAAGCGACGCCACCCCGGTAGTGACCCTCTACGAGGGGGCGACGCCGCTTCTGCCGGCACCTCGGCTTTCGGCGCGCTCGGGGGCGAGTGTCTTCTTGAAATTCGAAGGCGCCAACCCGACTGGATCCTTCAAGGATCGAGGAATGACCGTGGCGATTTCCAAAGCGGTCGAAGAGGGTGCAAAGGCCGTCGTGTGCGGTTCGACAGGCAACACGTCCGCTTCGGCCGCTGCATACGCCGCTCGGGCCGGGCTGACGTGTGCCGTCTTGATCCCCGAGGGCTACATCGCTCTAGGCAAGTTGGCGCAGGCGCTGATCCACGGGGCGCGGGTGCTTCAGATCAGGGGAAACTTCGACGCCGCCCTCGACATCGTGCGCGAGCTCGGTGACGCCGCGCCGGTCACGATCGTCAACTCGATCAACCCGTATCGCATCGAGGGACAGAAGACCGGCGCCTTCGAAATAGTCGACGTGCTGGGCGACGCGCCCGACTATCACTTCATCCCCGTCGGCAACGCCGGGAACATCACCGCCTACTGGAAGGGCTACCGGGAATACCAGGACGCCGGGATGCTGACCCGGCTTCCCCGAATGATGGGCTTCCAAGCGGCCGGAGCGGCGCCGCTCGTGTTGGGAAGGCCGGTAGAGGCACCCGAGACGATCGCCACGGCGATCCGCATCGGCAAACCAGCATCGTGGTACGGGGCGACGTCGGCAGCAAGCGAGTCAGGCGGCGGGATTGATTCGGTCACCGACGACGAGATACTTGCGGCGTACCGGTACCTGGCCCAGGAGGAGTCGGTTTTCTGCGAGCCGGCGTCCGCGGCATCGGTCGCCGGGCTCATCAAGGTGGGGGTGCCCGCGGGTTCGACCGTGGTGTGTGTGCTGACCGGCCATGGCCTCAAGGACCCCGACGTGGCTATCGGTCAGATAGCGGTTCCGAGGGCGGTGGAAGCCGATGTCGACGCTGTACGTGCGGAGCTAGAGCTGTAAGGAGCGTCGCCGTGGGGTAGTCGAGGATGGATTGACGGGCGGACTGATGGGAGCGGCCGCCTATAGGTTCGGACTGCCCGCACACCTGCTAGAGTGGTGGGAAGTCGTCGATGGCGAAACCACCGACGGTGCACCGCCGAGATGCGCCCATCGAACTCGATGCAGCGCCGGGACCCCGGTTCGAGGCGGTTTGTGCACCCGCCCTGCTTTTCCCGCTCGCAAGAGCGATCGAAGCTGCGGCTGACCGTCCCGACCCATCTTTCCCTCCCTTTTTTCCAAAAAAAAGAGGACAGCACCTGCGAGGTTGTCGATGAGCGAACCGCAGCTCGAACGCTCGGTATTGCAAGCCAAGGACCGCGACGAGCTCGTCGCCATCGCAGGAGCCCTCGGTGTGGCTCCGACGAGCCGAGCGAAGAAGGCGGACATAATTACCCAGATCCTGCGGGCGACCGGCATCGAGGCCGATCCTTCCGCCGACGGTAGCGGGACGTCAGGGGGTGGTACGTCCGCAGGCGGCGGCGCCAAGGCGGCCGCTGGAGGCTCCGATGCAAATGCCGCCTCTTCTGCTGCCGAGCCCGTAACCGCCGCCGAGCCGGCTCCAGCGGCTTCGAGGAGGAGGGGACGGACCCGTCAGGCGGCTCCCGAATCGAGGGACGCCGCAGATTCGGATGTGTCCACAGGGACAGCCAGCGCTGCTTCAATCGAGCAGAAGGTGGCCCAGGCTCCGCTACAGCTCGGCTTCGACGCTGACGAAACCTCGCGAGAGGCACCTGGTCGCGATGGCGCGGAGCGCACAGCGGCTCGGGGGGTCGGCCGATCGATCGCCACGGTGAGGGGATCCGCTGCTGCGAGGCCACCTTTGACTTCGAGGGAGTCCGCAGGGCAAAGAGACGGGATGGGTGCCAGATCGCCTATCGCAGCCGGTCGGGCAGTCCCCGCAGCCCCCGTCGAGGCCCGGAGCGGAACCGCTCCGTTGCGGCCCGACCCGACGTCACGAGGGTTTCAGAGCAGGCCTTCGTCAGTTCCAAACGGGGTCAGTGGTGCAGGGAGACCCGGCGCGCCTGGTTCGTCGGGGACGCCCGGTATTCCCGCTGCGCCCGGGGGCTCGTCGAACTCGGGCGGTGTGGGCGCCCCGGCTTCCTCGGGCCCTGGGAGTGGCGCGGGCTCTGCGAGCGGCGCGGGCTCTGCGAGCGGCGCGGGCTCTGCGAGCCAAGGTGCTTCCTCGTTCGGTGGCCGGCCTCCTGCCATGGCGCAACCGAGGGGCGACTTCGCCCGCCAGCCGTCGCGCAACGGAACCAACGACACAGGCGACAGCCAAGGCGACGACGGCCAGGGGCTCGACGCGGACCAGGCGAACCGCAGAGGCCGACGCCGACGTGGCCGTGACCGCTTCGACAGGCCGGAACGTGACCTGGTCGGCCAGGCCTCGGACGCTCCTTACAACGGTGAGCCGATCGAGGTCTCGGGGTACCTGGACCTACGCGACGAAGGCTACGGGTTCCTTCGAACCAGCGGTTTCCTCTCCGGCCCAGGCGACATATACGTGTCGATCAGCCAGGTTCGCCGGTTCTCCTTGCGCCGAGGCGATCACGTTGAAGGAGCCGCCCGTCCAGCCGGAGGCAGCGAGAAATTTCCCGCGCTTCTACGAATCGACACCATCTCGGGACTGACGCCGGATCAGGCGAGGGAACGACCTCGCTTCGAGGCGCTGACTCCCCTTTTTCCTGACGCCCGTCTCAAGCTCGAACTACCGACCCATCCGGACAACGACACGGCCAGGATCGTCGACCTGATCTCGCCCATCGGCAAGGGTCAGCGAGGCATGATCGTCTCGCCGCCCAAGGCGGGTAAGACCACAGTTCTCAAGCAGATCGCGCACTGCATCGAGGTCAATAACCCCGAAGTGCACCTCATGGTCCTCCTCGTCGACGAGCGGCCCGAAGAGGTCACCGACATGGTCCGATCAGTCAAGGGCGAGGTCATATCCTCGACGTTCGACCGCCCGGCGGAGGAACATATCGCAGTGGCCGAGCTCGCTCTCGAGCGTGCGAAGCGCATGGTGGAGATGGGCAAAGACGTCGTCGTCATCCTCGACGGGATCACCCGACTCGCCCGGGCCTACAACTTGGGCGCTCCGCCGTCGGGGCGCATCATGTCGGGCGGTATCGACACGGCTGCCCTCTACCCGCCGAAGAAGTTCTTTGGGGCGGCGCGGAATATCGAAGAGGGAGGATCGTTGACTATCCTCGCTACCGCTCTTGTCGAGACCGGGAGCAGAATGGACGAGGTCATCTTCGAAGAGTTCAAGGGCACAGGAAACATGGAGCTGCGCCTCGACCGCCGGCTTGCCGAGCGGCGGATCTACCCAGCAATCGACGTCAACGCCTCATCGACACGCCACGAGGAGTTGCTGTTCGAGCGGGGACAGCTCCAGCAGGTGTGGAAGTTGCGCCGGGTGCTGAACGCCCTGTCCGGCGAAGGCAACCCCGGGGCCGGCATGGAACTACTCCTCGACCGGCTCAAGTCGACCAAGACGAACAGCGAGTTCCTCGCCGAAGTGGCCAAGAGCGCTACTCCAGCGATCTGAGAGAGGTTTAGGAAAAAAATGAAAACTGAAGTCCATCCCAACTACGTCACCGCCAGCGTGACCTGTTCCTGCGGAAACACGTTCCTCACGCGTTCCACTAAGGCGGAACTGCACACTGAACTGTGCAACGAGTGCCATCCGTTCTACACGGGCAAGCAGAAGCTCGTCGACACAGGCGGGCGAGTCGAACGCTTCGAGCGCCGGTACGGACGACGGGGACAAAAGTAGCCGTATCACGAGCGGCCGCTCGCCGGACCGAGCAGGTCCGCTGAGCAATCCAGGCGGACCGGAGCGCCTGGATCATCTCCGACAGCTGAAGTTGCAAACCCTGGTCAGCGAACGTTGGGGTCGGGGTCGCTCAGAGACTACGTCGGCACGGGCGATCCCGGGCGGGGCTGTACTGATCGAAGACCGCGCCTCTCACGCTTGGATTCTGATCGACGACGGGGAGCCAGCAAGGTTCGGTCCTGGGCTGCTCGTGGCTGCAAGTCGGAACGTCCGTTCTCTGGATGTCTTGGTCGACGGTTCCCCGACGGCTGCCGGAATAGTCGCTCGGCGAGCCCGGTACCTAGCCGGAGTATCCGTCTGGCAAGTTCACGGACGGCTGGTCGAGTGGGCATCGCCCGCGGCGGTAGTGCACGATCGCGACATTGCTTCCCCCTGGACTGTCGCACTTCTCGAATCCCACGGCCTTGAAGCGGTGTACGAGCATGGCGTCCTGCGTGGCGAGATCCTCGGGCTCGAAGTAGCACGCACCGTAGGAGACCGCCTGGAAGTGGGCGTCGGTCGCCACGACCGAAGCGCCCGGACAGAAATGCGCCCTGGCGAAGACGTCGACTCTGCACTCGACGAGGTAGCAGCGACCGTGCGCAGCCTTCGACGCCCAGACGCCCCGCCCCATCCCGCAAACACCCTCGCTCGGAGTCGGTGGCTGCGTTCAGTAGTTTGCGCGAACCCCCTGATGATCGGTCTTGACACGGCATCACCTGTTGCGCCGCCGCTCCCGTGGTTCGATCTGAGCGAAGTGACATCCTCTCCTGCTGTCGGAAGGGACTCGTTGGGGAAAAAGGTGGTCGTCGTTTTCTCCGTCGGCGTCGACCCCGACCTCGTTCCGACCGCAGCCGACTGCTACGCGCACTACTCGACGCCGGGCGCCGCGCTCTGGCTTGTCTTGCCGGAAGGCGACGATCTTCCCGTGGTACGGACCGCTGCGTCCGCTCTTAGCATCGAGTCCGACATCCGGCTCGTACCTAGGCGATGGGAAGAATTCGCGGCGCCCGACTCCTGAGGAACGCTGCGTTACGAGATTTCCCCTTGTGCTCTGACCGCTGAGGCGCGAAAGTACGAGAGAGGCTATGAGAAGGGAAGCTCTCGTATTAGGGGCGGCGATGCTGCTGTGTGCCGGCTGCTCCAGCGCGGGCCGCGTTAGCGCCGATTCCCCCACATCCGCCGCCACCACCGTTGCGGCCACCACGCTGCCAGCGGTAACGACGACGTCGGGTACCGGTATCAACCCTGATGTGATACCCAGCGTTATCACAGTTCCGTATGTGAATGCTGTATTTCGAGTGCTAAATCACATCAATGGCAATGCTGCTCGATTACTAATTGACTCAGGGACCTTAAGCTCAACGGTGGAAGCAGACCTTAAGTCTATTTACGGACCTTTGCTCTTGCCAGTTGAACTCCGAGTATTCAGCGCTGGGCTGAAGCAGGATACGTCGAACTTACGCCATCCGATGGGCGATCGGGTAACACTTGTAAGACGACTCCTCACCAGTTCTGCCTCCTGCATTTTTGTAGAGAGCGTTACAGATTTAAGTGCCGTGGAACTGCATCCCACCGCGCAGGCATCTAGCGAGTACTGGGAACTAACCTTGAAGCGCAATGCTCAAGATCCTGGAAAAATAAATCCAACACCTTGGGTAGCTGCTTACAACGTTGATTATCTCGTACCAACCAACATAAAGAGTCTTTGTCCATGAAGCTGCTCGGGAAGATGTTCTGCGCGTGGGTATCCTGTGTGCTGCTCTTTAGAGCGGACATCCCAACGGCTCAGGCCGAAGGAAATGGGGGTTGTGTCGCCGGCTCGTTGGGCGGATCGGTCGACTGCGGAGGGGGCTTCACAGTAACGATCCCTGGCAGCTTCCCCCCGCCGGCGCCTCCGCCGCACCCAGTCCCCATCCCGTCCTCGCCGACGTCGTCACCACCGACAACCACCC
>JAKCEB010000271.1 GCA_021838305.1 Actinomycetes bacterium
ACGCTCGGCCTCCTGTGGGTCGTCATCGCCTTAGGGTGGTTCGGTGTGTCCATATGGATGTGGAGGATGCACGCCCGCTACATGCGCGGCGGCTGAAGCGCATCGAGTATCGCAACCTCGATTTGCTCGATGAGGGCCGGGTCTTCGACCCGGCCCTGCTTCGCGTCGTGGACGTAGAACACGTCGATCGCCTCGGCGCCGAGGGTGCTCACAAGCGCGCACGTGATCGTCACACCCGACGAGGCGATGGCTCTCGCGACCTTGTAGAGCACCGGGCCCCGGTCGGGGGCTCGAACCTCGACGATCGTCGACGTCGACGACTCGTTGTCGAATATGACTGCCACGTCGGGCATACGGGCGGCGACGCTCACCTGGAACTTGCGGTAACGGGCCTCGCGCTCTTCGAGGCGGCGCTCCAGGTCGGCGTCACCGGCGAGGGCGCCGCTCAACTCCTTCGCGAAGCGTTGCCAGTCGGGCAGATGATCAAACGCCGGCGCCACCTCGAAGCGAAGCAGCGCCATGCCGATCGTCTCGTCCGAGATCGTCGTCGCAGATCGGACGTTGACACCCGACAGCGTTAGCACGCCCGCCACGACAGCGAGCAGGCCCCGCTGGTCTGGTGCCGCCACCCTGAGGGAGCTTCCATCGACCATGACCCGCAGGTCCCGGTTCGCGAGGAGGGCAGCCTCGTCGGGTGCGAGAGCGGCGCGACCGGCCTCTGGGGGTGGGCGGCCCTCGAGGACCGCCGCCGCCTGGGTCGCTAGCCGGCTGACAAGACCGGCCTTCCATGTCCCCCACGCAGCCGGCCCGGTCGCGAGGCTGTCGGACTCGGTGAGAACGCTCAGCAGCTCCAGCGTGTCCTGATCGCCGACCGCTGTCGCCACTGAGGCGGCTGTGGCGGGGTCGTCGAGGTCGCGCCTGGTAGCGACGTCGGGGAGCAGAAGGTGGTGTCGGACGAGCGCTTGGAGCAGCGAACGGTCGTCGTCGGTCAGGCCCATCCGGGCCGAAAGCGACTCGACGATCCCGATTCCGAGGGCGGTGTGGTCACCGCCGCGCCCTTTGCCTATGTCGTGTAGCAGGGCACCGAGGAGCAGCAGGTCCGGCCGGTGTACGGCGCTTTGGCGCGACGCTGCGTTCGCGACGGTCTCCAAGAGGTGGCGGTCGACCGTGAAACGGTGGTATGCGTTGCGTTGAGGCCGATGGCGTACCGCCGCCCATTCCGGCAGGTACCGCAGCCACACGCCTCGCTGGTCGAGGGCCTCGACGGCCGCAATCGCCGGGCGCCCGGCGCCGAGAAGGCGTAGCAGCGCTTGAAGCGTTGCCGGCGTCCAGGTTCCATCGGGGGGCAGCGCCCGTTTCGCGAGTCGGTCGAGGGCAGCGCGTGCCATCGGCAGGTCCTGCTCGGCGGACGCCGCCGCGAGGCGCAGCGCTAGGGACGGGTCGATCGCCGGGTCCGCGGCGCGTAGGAGTCCGATCTCCCCGTCGCGCACGACGATCCCCGGCTCCAGGCCGACGGCTTGTCCCCGCTTCCTCGATGCCACGTACGGCGAAGTCATACGCCGCCAGGCGTCGTCGGAGGCCCAGGCGATCGTCCGGGCCGACCCGGCGACGCGCGCCATAAGTGCGTCGGCGTCGGGCCGTCCGTCCGTGTCTAGGGTCCTCCGTGCTTTCGCGACGCGGTCCTGGTCTTGTAGGAGGAGCACGTTGGATTTGGTGGATGCGTTGCGTTGAAGCTCGACGCGCGCCGCGCTCAGGGTCTCCTCGGCGCGTGCCATTGCGGCGTCGGCGACCGTCGAGGCGAGGTTGGGTTCCACCGAGGCGAGGCTGCGGAGCAGCTGGACGTCGCGAAGCCCGCCGCGGGCCTCTTTCAGGTCCGGTTCGAGGAGGAAGGCGAGGTCTCCGAAGCGGTCGTGGCGGTCTTTGACGACGACGTGAAGGTCGCCTAGCCACCGGGTGGACCGTTCGTGCCATGCTTCGACAACTTTGCGCCGGGCGGTCTCGGCGAGGGTAGCGTCGCCGGCTATGAGGCGCACGTCGAGCAGGCCGAGCGCCACTTTGACGTCGGAGTCCATCGCCGCCCCCAGCTCTTTGATCGTCCGGACGCTGTGATCGAGGCTGATCCCGCTGTCCCAGATCGGGTACCACAGGGCGTCGGCGAGCTTTGCGACGTCCTTGGCGCGCCCGTCGTGGATCAACAGCAGGTCAAGGTCGCTACCGGGCGACAGCGAGCCGCGGCCGTAGCCGCCGACGGCCACTAGCGCGGTGGAAGCCTTCAGCCCCTGCGGTTTGGAGTCGGTGTAGAGAACTGCCAGCCATTCGTCGACTGCGGCCGCCCAGGCTGAGCACCAAGCGCCGCCGGTGAGCTCCTCGTCGCCGCAAAGCTCGGAGCGTCTCGCTCGTAGGGGGCCCAAGCCGGCGGGGTCGGCGGTTGGGTCTGCGTGCTGCAAGACTTTTACGTCCGGTCGCCTTGGCGGCGTACCGCTTCGGCTGCGGCAGCTATTGCTTCGGGGTCGCCTAGCTCGCGCTTAGCGGTAACGGCGAGCCTCTCGTCGAGCTCGTAGACACGCGGTACCCCGGTCGGTATTTCGAGGGCTGCGATGTCGGAGTCGGTGATGTCTTCGAGGTGTTTGACCATGGCGCGCAGGCTGTTGCCGTGGGCTA
>JAKCEB010000049.1 GCA_021838305.1 Actinomycetes bacterium
GACCCCGAGGCGTGGACCGACGCCATTTTCGCCTTCGCCACCAGTGCCCGCCGGCTGACCGGCAACCCCGTCCAGATCCTCGACTATGACCTCGACGAAGTGCGCCGCCGCGCCAGCCCCCGAGCCAGGACGGGGAAGGCCTTTTGGGAGGCGCTGCGCCGCGATTCGGTCGTCCTGGCGGGAGTCAGCATCGATCACCTCGCCGGGGAGAACTGTGTCTCCTCGGGGTAGCAAGCGCCACCCTGTCTCGCCGGCCGACGCCCATCTGCCTGGACATGGACCACTGCTTGATCGGGGACGGGCGTCCCCTCCCCGGGACCGAGGGGGCGAGCATCCCGCCACCCAACAGGGTTGTTCAGACCTGCTGGCGGCGATCGCCCCAGCAGGTAGGCGGACGAACGCTCACATCGGAACAATCATGAGGTCGGAACAACCGGCGTTCCGCGTGGCTCGATCTCCGCGGCTACCGGGCCTCGGCCGGCCGTGGCCTTCGCCCGTCAGGCTAGGGTGCCGTGGGCACGGCGGGCCTCACCGAGGAGTGCCTCGACTGCCCGGCCGGCACGCTTGACCTCGCCGGCGGTGGCGGGCAGGTGGCTGTAGCCGGATTTTGTCTTCAGGCCGAGCAGGGTTGCCAGGTGCTGCTCGAACCCGGGCCCCGCCGTCTTCAGCAGATCGACCGCCTCGTGGTGGTCGTTCCCCTGTGCGTAGCGGCCGAGCCTGGCGCAACAGATGACGTCGGACGCGGCGATCCCGGCGTGCACGCACAAGGTGACGTAGGCGTCGGCCACGTCACCTGGCCCCTCAGCAAGGTCCTGGACCACCCTTGCTGCGTCAGCGAACTCCTCGGCTTTGGCCATCCTTCCCTGCCGGATCGTCTTGTCGCAGTCGGCCACCGGGCTCATGTGCGGGTACCGGAGCGCAGGGCTGAGACCAGCCAGTCGCGAGTGCCGGCAACGGTGAGCCCGTCGCGGACGACGTCACGGAGGACCGGCTCGTGGTCGCCGACCTCGCCGGCGGCAAACTGAAGCGGTCGGGCGTCGTTACCCGTCCAGCGGGTCACCTGGTCGGCGAGAGCAGTCACCTGCTCCTCCCATGGGTCCTCGTCGACATCGTCGGGTCGGATGATGAGGATGTCGATGTCGCTGCTTGTGGTCATGTTCCCGCGGGCGGCGGACCCGAACACGGCGGCGTAGACGGGCCCGGGTCGCCAGGTAGCGAACGCCTCCTCCAGGCGGTTCAGCAGCCCGGCGCGGGCGCCGACGAGATCCACGAGGGGGCCGGCGGCCAGGTGTTCACGGTTGAGCCGGTATGCGTAGGCGTTACCGACGCGCTCGGCGAGCACGATGCCCTGGGAGGTCAGCCTGATCAGCACCTTGCGGATCCCATCCTCGGAGTACCGTCCGAGCACCCGGTGCATCTGTCCGGTGGTGAAGGTCGTCTCGGCTTGGGCGAGCACCGCAAGCACGTCACCATCCAACGTCGGCGTCATCGTTGCCAGCGGCCGTCCGAGGTCCACCACGTCCTCCTTCGATCATCCTCCTCGAACCCCGATCATAGTCGATATACATCGACAAAAGTAGAGTTGTCTGGCCGCCGGTGGCCAGCGGGTTGATGCAGGCGCGGACGCAGTCAGGCGAGATCCCAGAGCTGGCGGTAGTAGCGGGTGCGCTCCGGGTCGGGGTCGATGCCGTAGGCGTCGAGGAGTGGGCCCTCCCAGCCGGGGCCGTAGTTCCATACGGTGCTGTAGGTCGCCACCGCCAGGTCGGCCCAGCGGTCAGCGACGCCGAGCGCAGCGAGGTCGACGTGCGCGGTGTACCGACCGCTGCTGTCGAGGAGGGTGTTCGGGCAGCACGCGTCGCCGTGGCAGACGACGAGCCGGTCGACATCCGGCGGAGCGCCGAGTACGGCAAGCGCCGCGTTCGGCCTCCGGCGTCTTCGGCGGCCGGGGGGCGCCCCGCTCGGCAGCCCGCTGCGTCGCTGCGGCAACCCGGGACTCGATCGACCACGACCACGGGCAGTCACCGACGGGCAGGGCGTCGTGGAGGGAACGAAGGCCGGCACCGACAGCGGCGACCGCCGAGGTCACCAGCCAACTGCCGTCACCGTCGGCACCTGCGTCGAGCACGGCAGGGACAGGTGTGAACCGGCCGGCCCAGAACATCCGCTCGGCCTCGACGAGCAAGTCCAGGCCGCTGCCCACCGGGCCCACTTGACGTAGCGGCCGGCCCCCGACGCCCGCCAGGTCACCCCGCCCAGCTCTTTGACCCACACGGCCTCCAGACGCCCACCGGCAGCGGCCACCACCACCGGGTCGGGGACGGCCACAGCACCCGCGGGTGGGCCGGCCAGCGGCCGGCGATCAGCGGTCACCAGCAGGCCGGGAGCCGGCTCGGCAGTCGATTCTGCGAGGCCGGGGGGGAAGGCGACGGGCCGCGCAATCGCACCCGCACAGCCTGCCCGACGCGGCGTCCCGAGGAGCCCACATCCGGGACGGAAGCACCCCACGCGTACCCCGCCGACGACGCTCCCCACGGGAAGTGCCAAAGGGTTCCCCGCCGTACGCGAACAGCTCCTGGCTGTTCGCCAAGGCGTTCATCGGGTAGACGACGATGGGCGTTGATGCGACCACCCGGCTCTTTTTGTCATCCCCGAACGTCAGTTCGATGTCAGGCGACCTTGCGGGCCGGTCTCGATGCCCGGTTTCGGTTGGCGACGTGGATGGCCTCGTCGTAGATAGCTCGCACGAGCCAGTCCCGGTCGGCGAAGCGGTCGGGCCAGCCGTGCCTGCAACTGCGGGCGAAGGCCTCCAGGTCCGGACGCGACGCTGCTGCCAGGGCATTCGCGGTCGGCCAGCGTTCCAACAGGCGCAGGAAGGTGGGGGCGCCCATGTCATCGCCGGCGATGACCAGCGCGGCTGGGAACGTGGCGATCAGATCGGCGCGCAGCCGGTTGAGCAGCCGACGCTCGTCACGCGACGCACGCTCGTCATCTCGGGTGATCGACCGCAGCTCGGCTGCGTCGTCGCCGTGGGGGACCAGCACCCGGAGCCGCTCGAAGCGGTCCAGGGCGATCACACACGCGATGCGGGCGTCGATGGCGTCCTGGTTCTTCTTCGCCGGCCCCCGCCGGCGGGCGACGAGATCAGGGTTGACCGGCACCACTGTGTAGCCGGCGTCGATAAGTCGTTCGACGAGCATCCCGTAGCTCGTCTCGAGGACAACCCGTACCTCGGCGGGGTCAGGCTCGAGGGCGGGGATACGGGCGATCAACGCGTCGATCGATCTCGCATCGTGTTCCACCCGGGCGATGTCGAACACCCCCTCACCCGGCCGGCCCAAAGCCACCAAATGGAACTCCTCGGCCCCCTCGATTCCTACTCCAAGCACATGATCTCCTTCGTTCGTCGGGCACCAACTGCGAAGGCACAGCACCGTACTGATGGACTAGTCCTCATCCGATGACACCCTTGTTGGCGTCAGGCCCCCAAGACCACCCGCCGGGGACGCAGTCTCATCTCAGTCCTCGAAGGACAAGCGGACCAAGCGTTCCCCGACAGAGGCCTCAACAGTGAAAGGTAGACCCACGCCGGACAACAAACGAGCAGGAGCGCGAGCACGCCCCAGGTGCGGGTTGAGCCGAGATACGTGTAGAAGTAGGACGTAGCTGCCAGCTGTACATGAGACGCCCGTCGAACATACTCTCCGCTCTTCGTCGGCTCCGCCCAAGAGCGGACTCAAGTCAACGGGAAATCGCAGGACGGGGGTCTTAAGCCAGCTCATCGCCGAGGGCTACCCCGTCAACGCCGGCGACGTAGCCAGCCTCAGCCTGTACGTCACCAGGACGATCAAACGCTTCGAGGACTACGCCCTGCCTGCGGGAGACCCGCCCGGGCCCTTCGACGGGGAACTCGTCCTTCCCCCGCCCGACACCAAATCCGGGCGATGAGCGGACGGCCCAGTTCCTAATACCTACTCTTGCACGTATCTCGGCTCAACCCGGTCTTCACCCAGACCGCCGTCGACGACAACGGCTACCCGATCAGATTCAGAGACCGGCTCTCCTCCACCTTGGAGCCCGTAGGGCACTTCGCCACCTTGGTCTACGCGGAGGCCCTCCGGCGAGGCTCAGCGAAAACCGAGGAGGTGGTCGTCCTCACGCGGCGCTGAGCACATCTTGGAGCTGGCCGGCATCGATTTCGACGCGCTCGGGCACCGTCACCGCGACCCTGCGACCAGCCTCGAGCTCTCTACGAACTCCTACGATGGTGATGCCGACCACGCTGCCCTAGGTGACGACCACCGGTTACCTCCGCTCGCGTCCCGATGTTTAGCACTCCCAGCGCCCGAGACCGCTCCGCCTGGCCCTGGCGAGCAGACCAGTACGCGCCGACCGCCTCGGCCACGAGCGGCTCGTACACCGGTAGTTCGCTGGCCATCGCTCCCATTCACCGGTTGTACCGGCCGTCAGTCTGATACGCCCTCCTGGCGGATGCAATACGAACAGGGTAGTCGGAACTGTTGGCGTGGACAGAGGCGGTTGGCCCTCCTGAGGTTCCGAGGAGCGCCGCTCAACTGTGTAAAGCCAGAAATCGTGGATTGGACGGGGGCGGGCAGGGAGGGGAGCGGCGGCGGCTGCAGGAGGGGAACGGGGTTGGTGATTCTCGGGCAAGGGAGCGTGGCATCTCGTCGATCGCCGCGTTGGCCGAACGGCTCGGGGTCAGCACCGTCGCCACGCTCAACCAGCGAGACTTCTCCGTAGTCCGTCCACGCCATCTCGATGCGTTCGAGCTGCTCCCCCGAAGCGGCGCCGTCTCGCCCAGCGCCCAGCGGTGAGGGCCCCCCACAGCGTGGACCGCTAAGCGGTGACCATACAGAGGCTGAAGGTCGCGACCTCGTGGAGGAGACCACCATGGTTGACCAGATCGACCCAGGCACCTACCCCCGAATCCAACCCGCTCGAGGGGACGACGGTCGGAGCGGCCGCACCGGAGTCGACCGGGCGGTGGGCGACGATGGGATCGCGTGACCGGGCCGGAGCCTCAAGCCGCTCCTCGGCATCGAGGACGCCGCCGTGCTCCTGGGCCAGAGCCGTTCGTCGATCTATCGGGCCATCGAACGGGGCGACCTGCCGCTTCCCGTGTTCACGATCAACGGCCGGCCGAGGACCCCCGTCGGGCCGTCGAGCGGCTCCTCGACGGAGAGGTCAGGGAGCCTCCCTGCCCGCAAGCGCTCAGCCGGTGACGCCGCGGAGGCGGCCGGGCGTGGGCAGAGGAGAACCACCCCGGACCGCACTTCCGTCGACGTTCCTCGTCAGCCGAGGAGGGATCCCATGTGCTCCGCCGCTCGCCGGTCCTCGGCCGATACCGCACCGGTGTAGTGGCGGGCCATGTGCACCGTCGACCAGCCCAGCCGGGCCTGCTTCTGGGACTCGCTGATCACCCGGTCCAGCTCGGTCGACTGGAAGTGGCGGAGCGAGTGCAGGTGCACGTCGGCGGCGACCCCGGCGCGGTCCCGCAGGGCCGAGAAGGCGTGGCTGAGGGTGTCGGGGTAGGGAGGAACCTGGCCGCCGGGCTCGTAGGCGAACACGAACGAGTCGCCCCCCACCTCCGCCCCCGCCGCGACGGCCAGCTCAACTTGGTGGTCACGAAGGCGGCGGAGCTGGTCGATCGTGGGACCGTCCACGGCGATCCCGCGCGCGCTGGCGCGGGTCTTGGGTCCCCGCACCGCCACCCCGCCGGTGTAGGTCACCAGAGCCTCGTCGATCCGGATGGCCGAGCCATCCCAGTCGACGTCGTCCCAACGCAGCGCGCACGCCTCCCCGCGGCGCATCCCGGTAGCGGCCAACAGCCGGACGAACGCCGGCACCCTCGGGTTACGGTCGTCACCCGCCGCAGAGAGCAGGCGGCGGACTTCATCTGTGCTCGGCGAGCGCACCGCCGGGGCCTTCTCCGCCAGGGACCACTCGGGCAGCTCGGTGTCGGTGATCGGGTTCGGGAGCGTGTTGTTGCTCCACTTGCGGGCCAGCCGACAAGCTCGGTGCAGCACGGCTCGGACGTAGCGGACCGACGCCTGGGACAGGCCAGCCACCTTCAGATCCCGGAAGTAACGCTCCACGTCGTAGGGGCCGAGGCTGGCGATCCGGCGCCGGCCGATCGCGTCACGGATGTTGACCCTCCACACACCCTCGTAGCGCCGTGCCGTGCTCGGGGAGAGATCGTCCCAGCCGTTAGCCTGCCAGGCCTCGATGGCGTCGTTGACGGTGGTGGCCGGACCCCACGCCCTGGCGGCGTCGTCGGGGACCCTGCTGTCAGGAACGACGCCCGGCGCCCGGTCCTGCTCCGCCGAGAGCCGGGTCAGCTCCCGCTGCGCGGCGCGCTTGGTCCCGCGGAACAACCTGCTGCGCTGCCGGACCTTCCCTGCTGCATCCCGGCCGAGGTACACCCGCAGCTCCCAGGCATCGGCTCCCCGATCCGGCCGCGGCCGCAGGCTCCCCGCCATACCACTTCCTCCTCCTCAGCAGTCCCTTTGTTGGGACAACTGTTAGGACAAGGTTACTGGGAGGGTGAGACATCGACCTCACAACCCCTCTGACCTGCGGAAATGTAGAGCCCGAGAGGAGAATCGAACTCCTGACCTACGCATTACGAGTGCGTTGCTCTGCCGTCTGAGCTACCCGGGCCGAAATACCACCTCTTCGTGGCAGCCCACGACAATAGCAAAGCCACCACCGCGAAACTCTGAGCCGAGTTCAGCCTGACACTCCCCGACCGGCCATCCTACGCCGCAGGAGCCTTCTGACCTGTCGTCGCTCCTCCTCGTCGTATCCGCCCCAGACCCCGAATTGTTGATTTGTCGCAAGGGCGAAGGCGAGGCAGTGCGCCCTCACGCTGCACCCGCTGCAGATCGATTTGGCCCGGTTGGCCTCGGTCCAAGCGGTTCCCGTCTGGCCGATCGGGAAAAAGAGGTCGGTGCTCATCTCCAAGCACGCCGCCTGCCGTCGCCACTCCTCGTTCCCACGTTGCGCAGCGACGCGAAGCATTGATATCGCCTGGACCAGATGCTCGTCGCCTCGTCCACCGACCTTTGACACTGCCATCGCGAATTCCTCTCGGACACGACCAGGCTTCCCGAGTCGCGGCGTACCCTAATCAACCTCGTCAACGTGATTAGGCTATCTTACTCACTATGACTAGAAGTGATCGTCAGGGTGTGACCAGTGGCACACCAGATAGAGCACATCGGGTATCGGAGCGCACCACCGCGCTAATGGGAATCACCGAGATGGCACGCGAGAGCGGTGTCAGCGTGAGCGACCTGCGCAACTGGGAAGCCCGCTACGGCATCCCGAGTCCGAAGAGGTCGCAGAGCGGCAGGCGCCTCTACAGTTCGAGCGACAAGGAAACCGTGCTTCGCGTGCTGGCGCTTCGCGACGCCGGGCTTTCGCTGACAGGGGCGATCAACCAGGCTCTCAAAGCCGGCACGCTTGGTGGAGGCGGCGACTCCGGTGACGTCTCTCTGTTCGCGACGCTGAGGCGCAACAATCCCGATCTCTCAGTCCACGTCCTCGACAAGCGGACGCTTCTGGCACTCACGCGGGCGATAGAGGACTGTTGCTTCGCTGCTGCTCAGCAACCGATCCTTCTCGGCGCATTCCAGGATTACCGCTTCTACCGGTCCTCGCAGTCTCGCTGGCGGGACATGGCCCGTAGCTCCCTTTGCGCAATCACGTTCGCTGCTTCGCCCGGACCGACATCGCAAAGCACGAGCGACGAGACGGGCGAACCGATCGTCAACATCTCCATCTCCGCAGGCTCGCCACTCAGCCGAGAGTGGGCGCTCGTATGCGACGGCGTCGAGCGACCTGCCTGTGTAGTCGGGTGGGAGCGACCGGGCCAAGAGGGCCGGCCGGATCAGACCCGGGTGTTCGAGACGATCTGGTCAGTTGACCCGTCGGTCGTCAGGCAAGCGAGCCGTGTCGCTTGGTCGATAGCCGCTCGACATCAACCCGACGTCCGCGGCCTCGACGACATCCTCGCTGAGCGGACAGTGCCCGCCGCGAGGATGGATGCACTTCACGTTTCGGAGCTGTTGGGCCGCACGCTCGAGTACCTCGCCGCTGCCGCATAGTTCACAACCGGGACACCGGGGCGGCCGACTACAGTTGGCGCCAAGATGCGGGATGCGGAAGGCCAGACTTCGGCTGTTCGCTTCGAACCCTCCGTATCTCGACCAGCCGTCGGCGGCGTGCTGCTCGTCGTCTTGGGAGCTCTCGTAACCGGTTCGAGCGCCTCGCTCCTCGGGCTAGCAAAAGTGTCAGGTCCGACAGCAGCCTTTTTTCGTTGCGGGTACGCGCTCGCCCTTCTTGGGCCGCTCGCCCTTTTCGAGAGGCGCCGGGCGGCAGCGGGCGTGGGGTGGCCGGTGATTGCCCGAGCCGCCGGCGGCGGCGTCGCCCTCGCAGTCGACCTCATGGTTTGGGACCGGTCGATCAAGCTTCTTGGTGCCGGATTGTCCACTGTCGTCCAAGACACCCAGGTGCTCTTCGTTGCTGCCGCCGGATGGTTGCTGTTCCGTGAATCGATCAGCGCTGCCACGTTAGCCCTGGTACCCGTGATTCTGGGTGGTGTCGCACTGATAGCTGGTGTAGGCGGCTCCAGTGGTTCGAACCCGACGCTCGGCACTGCCCTCGGGATAGTCAGCGCCGTTGCCTACGCGGGGTTCATCCTCTCGTTTCGGTCTGGCCGGGACCAAGCTCTTCCAGGGGCCCGCCAGCTGTTCGTGGTGACCCTTGCCGCGACGGCTCTGTCGGGAGCCGTCGGGGCGCTAACCGGCACTCTGGCGTTAACGCCGGAATGGCCGTCCGCTGGATGGCTGGCGTTGGCAGCCGTTCTCGTACAGGTGTTCGGATGGTCGGTATTGAGCCGGGCGATGGCGCACCTGTCGACCGTGCACCTTTCGATAGGGCTTCTCCTGCAGCCCGTTGCCGCGCTGGCGTTCGCTGCGATCGCGCTCGGCGACTACCCGTCCGCTCTCCAACTAGTCGGCACAGTCGCAGTAATTGGCAGTGTGGCAGGCGCCGCCTACTTCGAGGGTCGGCGCATACCATCGGCATCCCACCCGGACGCTAGCCGGCCTTCGTGTTAGGCGGTTGGCCGGCGACTGTCGTAGATTCGCCGTCCGCCATCGCCTCGTCACGCGCGACTCCGCCGTGGCGAACAGCGGAGCGTCTACTAAGGACAAGGGTCGACGCAAGGACAGCCGTGAGCGAAACCGCCTCCAAGGCGAGCGCACCCGGCGACACCCGGAAGGTATCGTCGAATGCCGCCCATCCCAGAAACACGCTCGCCACAGGGTTTACTGTGTTTATGGCCGGGATACTGGCCGTCATTGGTCCCGCTCGGTACGCAAGCTGGCTTATCCCGACACTCGACAGGCCTACGACAGCCATCACATAGAGCTGCCAGCTCGAAACGAGCACGCCGAGGCCCTTCGTGGCGAGGTCGGTGCACACTTTGATCAAAGCAGCGCTGCCCGCCAAACCAATCCCGGCTGCCACTCCGAGCACCGTCGCGGTGACGGCTCCCCGACTCTTGCGCGCGACGAGCAGGCACACGCTTACGCAAAGGACAGCCACGACAGCGATTGCCGTCGCCGGGAACCAGTCGACGGCCGCTGAGCCTTGAGACGTCGGCGTCGACGTGACGAGAAAAACGGCCAAGCCGGCGACTAGGAGCCCCGCCCACAACATGTCCGTGAGGCGAATCCGTGGCCCTCCCGCGAACCGGCTTGCCGGAAGGGTAAAAAGGACGCCTGTGATTAGAAGCGGCTGCACCAACGACAGAGACCCTTGATGAAGGGCGTAAGCGTGGAAGCCAAGTCCGACGCCAAGCAGGGCGGTTCCGACAAGCCAAGCCGGCGAGCCAACGACCCGTCGTAACACTGTGGACGATCGCGCTGACGAAGGCCCCGCGAAGGTGGCAGCCCGGTATTGAAGCGCCGTGCCGACGGCAAATAGGGCTGCTGCGCCGAGGGCCGCTCCGACGGCAGCCGCGGCGTTCACTGGCGAACCTCGTGCGCCACGAATGCGGCTGGTGGGTCGTCGAGGTCCGTAGCCGAACCCGGAAGGGTCACTTCGAAACGCGCTCCTCGTCCGACGTCCACTATCTCTATTGTGCCCCCGTGGGCGGTCACGATCTCCTTGGTTATGGCAAGGCCCAGACCGAACCCTCCCTGTTCGAGGCTACGGGCTTCGTCGGTCCGCGCGAACCTGTCGAAGACCCACTCCCGCCGGTCCGCCGGGATCCCCGGTCCGTCGTCGGCTACGACGAACAGCACAGAACCGCCCGCCTCGGACAGTTCGACGCCGACCCGCCGGGCTGCATGCCGCTCCGCATTGTCGATCAAGTTCTGCACTACGCGGCCTAGCTGACGCCTGTCTCCGGTTACCCGACCGGCGGAAACCCTGCTTGGGTCGAAAGAAACCCGGCTTATCGGACGGCGCCGGTGGATTTCCTCCATCACCAGCTCGTCCAAGTCGACTTCCTCCAGGCGTCTCAGACCTTCGCGGTTCTCGATGCTGGCGAGAAGCAGGAGATCTTCGAGGAGCGCTTGAAGTCGTCCGGCTTCGGAGAGTGCGTCGACAGCGACGGCCGGCCATCCTGATTCATCTGGATGAGCGAGAGCTACCTCCAATGTCGCCTTGAGGACCGCGAGGGGACTTCGAAGCTCGTGCGACGCGTCCGACACGAAGCGCTTTTGTGCTTCGGAGGACAGCTGGAGCCTGTCGAGCATCTCGTTCATTGTTGCGGCCAGACGGGCGACTTCGTCGTGGGTTTCGGGCACCGAGACCCGCCTGTGCAGGTCGTCACCAGAGATGTCCGCAACCTCTTCGCGTATCGCTTCGACCGGAAGCAGGGTCCGGCCTGCGAGGATCCACATCAACACGCCAACAAGCACCAGCACGACGGGAAGCCCAGCCACTAGCGACCATGCGACCGTGGCGGTCGCTGCGTCTACTGGGCGCAAGGTTGCAGCCACGTACACGGTGGCCGCTCCTCCGGCGGGCGCCGACGGCGGCGGTGACTGCCCGGCCTGTGACAGCGACGCGGATGTGCCCGGCGAAACGATCGCAGACGCAGGGATGGTCTGGGAGAGCACGAGGTAAGGGCCGTCGCTCTGGCCCGGCGACGTCGAGTCCGAGCCGAGAGCGCCGCTCACCGTAGAGAGTTGCGCACCCTCCTCGCCGGGGCGGATCGTGCTGATAGGCACCCCGGATAGCGACGGTGCGCTCCAGGCGATCACATTGCCTGTCGCGCTGACGACCTGTGTCAGTGTGTCGCCCTTTCCGGCAGGAAGCTGGGCTGGGAGGGAGCCGACTTTCAAAAGCGATGCCACGTCGTCAAGCTGCGTCCTGGCGGTGACCTCGATCCCCTCGGTCATGGAGGTTCGAAGCTCGGCTACCAAGCCGACCGCTCCGAGCGACAGCGCAGCCCCTACGGCAAGGACACCCACCACGGTTGCCTGCGCCCGGAGCGACGACGTGCGGCGCAGCACCGACCTCATCCTCCGTTCGGCGCCAACCGGTAACCTGCGCCTCGAACGGTCTCGATCGACTGGCGATCGAAAGGCAGATCAATTTTGCGCCGCAGGTACCGTATGTAGACCTCGACGATGTTGTCGTCGCCGTCGTAGTCGATGTCCCACACGTGATCGAGGATGTCCGCCTTGGAAAGGACCCGCCCGGCGTGTCGCATGAGCAAGTCGAGCATCGCCATTTCTCTCGGCGTGAGATCGATCGTGCACTCCCCGCGCCGGCAGACGTGGGCGGCCGGGTCGAGGGACAAGTCGCCGGCGAGTAGCACGCTCGGGCGTTCTCGTATTCCGCGGCGGAGCAACGCCCTGAGGCGGGCGACGAGCACCGAGTACGAGAAGGGTTTCGCCAGGAAGTCGTCGGCTCCGATGTCGAGTGCCTCCACTTCGTCGGATTCGGCCGACTTCGCCGTGAGCATTAGGATCGGCGTCCAGATCTTGGATTGACGCAAGCTCCGGCAAACTTCGAATCCGTTCAGTCCCGGGAGGAGAATGTCAAGGACGATTGCGTCATAAGGAACGCTGCGACCCAGAGCCAGTCCCTGCTCGCCGTCCGCTGCTAGGTCGACCGCGAATCCCTCAGCGACGAGACCGCGCCTAATCGCATCCGCGAGCTTTGTCTGGTCTTCGACTACGAGTACGCGCACTCCGGGCCTTCCCTACAACATCGCCTTCGGCGACGTGCGGTAGCCATTCTGCCAGCGTCGACGGGCTTTGAAGGCGCAAGCGACGTAGCAGCCGAAACGCTGGGGTGTCCCGACCCTTAAGCGCGCTCTAAGCTAGCCTGTGACGAGAATGAGGAAATGCAGCGAGGTGACTCCTCTGGCGGACCGTCGAGAACTTCGCAAGATGTCAGTATCTTGAGGACGTCTTGCCGGCTTTCGCTCCGATCGACACGGGACCGTCGCTGATGGCGCGCCGGTCAGGGTCGCTAATCCCTGAACGCTACCTTGCGTTGCACGACGACGACCTGGATTCACCCGAATTCGGCTCTCGGCGCCCCCGCGGGCAGAAGCCCCGGGCTCACACATCGACGCGGCGCTTTCGCAGGTTGCGCTACCTGATTGTGATCCCCCTTCTCGGGTTCTTTCTGTTTGTTTGGTCGTTCCTCGGCGCTCTGAGCGCACCCGGAAACCAGAGCCTCACCGCGAAATGGGCGGACTGGTTCCGTGCTCACCACATGGCGTTTGTCATAAACCCCCTCGAAGCGGCCTATTACAGTCATACTGCACCAGCGAAGGGCGGCGCGCCGAAAGCCCTGAACGCCATCCCGAAGACGGTTCCGATCACTGCAAGCAACGCCGCTCCGAAGACCGTGGCTCTGCCGAAACCCGCGAACGTGCCGTTAGTAGTCAGCCCAGCATTGCCAGGTGAAGGCCAGTGGCAGCCAGTAGGCCCCTCGGTGAGCGGGCAGGCCGCGATGTACGAGGCACAGTTCCGGGCTGACACCGTGTACACCAGCGAGATCACGACAGCCGTATGGATGGATCCCAAGCTCCTCCACCTCTCGCTCATCCCGGGCCTCACCGAGCCGGGCGGCACGTGGTCACATCCTCCCTACGTCACGCCGGCCGAGCTGCCGAGCACGATCGCGGCTTTCAACGGCGGGTTCCGCTTCCAGGACGCGAACGGAGGCTTCTACCTCGACGGAAAGACGGCGGTCCCCCTTCGCACCGGCGCTGCGTCGCTGGTCTTCTACAAGAACGGGTCGGTCAATGTTGGCGCCTGGGGCACTGAAGTCACCATGACCCCGAACGTCGTTTCGGTCCTGCAAAATCTAGTTCCGATGGTCGACAACGGCCAGGTAGCCGCGTCGGCGACCTACAACGACACCACCGTTTGGGGCGCCACATTGGGGGCATCGGTCGTGGTCGCACGTTCCGGAGTCGGCGTTACCGCCAACGGGGCGCTCGTCTACGTAGCCGGTCCTGCCCTCACCGCCCGAACCCTCGCAGAGTCCCTCCAGCGCGCTGGGGCTGTCCGGGCGATGACGCTCGACATCAACCCGGAGTGGGTGACCTTCAACTTCTTCAATCACCCGAACCCGGCCAACCCGTCCCAGGTTCAACCGCAGAAGCTCTACCCCCAGATGCAGCGTCCCGCGACGCGCTACCTCGGCCCGACCAAGGAATCGCGGGACTTCATCACCGTCTCGCTCCCTTAGAAGCAGGAGAGCTCTGAGATAGCTCTGATGGTCTCTTAAGCGAACGTTCATCCTCGGCTACCTAGCCTGACGCCTTCCGCTTCGTGCAGGCGCTGCGCCTGCCGGCGGCGACGTTCGAAAAAAAGGAGACCGGGCTGTGAAATTCGTTCGTGGGCGGCTGCGTTGGATCATAGGAGCCGCCACGGCCTTGATCGCACTCGCTGTAGGCGGTCCTTTCGTCTTCATCCACTTCATCGAAGGGTCATCGCCAGCGAGGCTTTCGCTGCCAGCGGCCTCAGGGACATCGTCGACAACCGCCGGAAGCGCTTCAACCTCGTCTCCGACGGGGGCTGTGACGAGCGACGCCGTGGTCACCGGTAAGTGGAACGTGGGGTCGGGCTCAGTTGCCGGCTACCGGGTCGGCGAGGTACTTCTCGGCCAGAACACGACTGCGGTCGGGCGGACGAGCAAGGTCTGGGGTTCGCTGACAATCTCGGGCACCTCG
>JAKCEB010000050.1 GCA_021838305.1 Actinomycetes bacterium
CGTCCTCGTCGAGGCCAGCTTCGAGAATGATCATAATTTCGTAGTGCCGAGTCAACGGCTCACCACCTCTCCCTATGGACCCGGCCGTCTCGGGCGCGGGGCCCCGGAAGGTCCGGGGCAGGGTCTCATTTTTCAAAGACACATGATCATACTCGAAACTGACAATCACAAACCCCTGGAGGGCTTAAAACGAGCCCCTGCGGGTTTGAAACCAGTATGGATCAGGGGTGTGACAATGAGACCGGCCGGCTGTCGAACGAATGGCTCCCGAGCGCCTCGCGGATGTCGGTCGTCGAAGCGAGGTGGTAGCTCTCCGAGTCGGAGGGGAACGAACCTGACCGGACATCTTGCGCCCACGAGCGCAACGCCTCTACCGCGTCACGCTGAAGCGACGCGTAGCGCCGCACGAACTTCGCAGGTCGAGCGTCGTGCATTCCGAGCAGGTCGTGGTAGACGAGCACCTGGCCGTCGCAATGTGGACCCGCGCCGATGCCGATCGTCGGGATACCCACGGAGTCGGTGAGCATCTGGCCGACGACGTCGGGAACCGCTTCGAGAACGATCGCGAAGCAACCGGCAGCCTCCAGGGACCTTGCGTCCTCCAAAAGGCGCCGCACGCCGTCCAGGTCCTTGCCTTGCACCCGAAACCCACCGAGGGCGTTGACCGATTGAGGCGTGAGCCCCAAATGTCCCATGACGGGTATCTCGGCGTCGAGGATGGCTTCGATCACCGGGACGCGTTTGCGACCGCCCTCGACTTTGACAGCCTGGGCGCCCGCCCTTACCAAGCGGGCCGCGTTGCGGACGGCGTCTGGCGTTCCGGTGTGGTAACTCATCCACGGTAGGTCGGCGACGACCATCGGCCTCGGCTTGGCTCTCGCCACCGCCGCTGTGTGATGGACCATGTCGTCAACTGTCACCTGGAGGGTGTCGTCGTAGCCGAGCACGACCATCGCCAGAGAATCCCCCACCAATATGAGGTCCACGCCTGCTTCGTCAGCGACGCGCCCACCCGGGGCGTCGTATGCGGTGACCATCACGATAGGCCGGCCGCTCCCCTTGCGTCCTCGGATCCTCGGTGCACTCGGATCGTCAGGGTAAGGAGTCGAGGCGGCCTCGACCCTCGGTTCCGGCGACCTGGCAGCCACCGGGTAGAGACGCGACATTTGAGCTTCGGCTTCGTGAGAACCTTGGCTGCTCAAGCAGACCCTCCTCTAGCTTTGTCTGTCCAGCGCCTAGACGGGCTGCCGGCAGAGTTTGTACCTCTAGTCTACGCGCAACGTGTCACCGACTGCGAGTGGCTAGGGCAAACGCGAACGCTGGCCTTGCGATGCGGGTTGCACGGTGAAGCTGCGTGCCAGGTGGTTCCAAGAACAATTCGGGCAAACCTCGACGACGTAACAGACCATGTCTCGGCTGTTGCGGGCGAGTTTGTTCATCTCCTGGTCCGACGTGACGCACACCCCCGACGGCGCCAACCTCGTACCGAATACGTAAGAGACCAGCCTGATCTTCGCTTGCTCGCATATCGGGCAGTCCTCGCGTGACTCAAGTCCCACGTTTGTTGCGGCGCGCATCAGTTCTGGATGGGCGTCGCAGACGTCCAAGCGAGACAGCCTTCCCCGTCGGAACTCCCTGACGACGGCGTTTCGGGCGAGCCGGTAATCGACCTGGCCAGAGACGTGGCTCCCTGATTCACGTCCGCGTAGGGCCCCCGGCGGCAAGCTGACCACGGCGGCAGGATACCAACATAAAGCTGTCCCGGGAGCGGCCAGGGGGTGCCGTTGATGAGAGGAGTACCAAATACTAGACCTCGATATATCTGTTCGATACATCGGTGTGCTATATTGACGTCGTGCTCGAACTAGCGATACTTGGTCTGCTGAAGGAGCAAGACCTGCACGGCTACGAGCTGAAACGGCGCCTTGTCGACCAGTTGGGCCTCGTTAGCGGAACGTCGTTCGGCTCCTTGTACCCGGCGCTGGCCCGTCTGGAGGCGGCGAAAGCGGTCAAATCCGTAGAGTCACGGCCGGGTACTTCGGGAACGGTCCCCCACACCGGATCCCTCGGAGGGGAGATAGCGGCCTTTCGTGCCCGCAAATCGTCGGGAGCCGAAGGGAGCCGCCGCCGGAAGGTGTATGGGATAACTCCCCTCGGCGAGGAGCTTTTCGCTGAGCTGCTGATCGCTGGTAACGGTTCGAGTGAGGACGGGCGCCTGTTCAACCTCAAGCTCGCCCTCGCCCGTTACCTACCCGCCGATGCACGCATCGGTCTCCTCGAGAGACGGCGGCAGCACCTCGCGGAGAAAGTAGCGAGGTTGCGGTCCCGGCTCGATTCCGTCAGAGACCGTTATGCCTTCAGCCTCATCGAGCACGACCGGGAGTCGGCGCAGAGCGATCTCGATTGGATAGACCGCATGATCATCTCCGAGCGGGCCGGAGGACCTCCGGGCGTCGCGTCGGAGTCCGCTGTGGAGTTCGTCTCGTCGGATGCTCCGGCGATAGCGATTCTCCGTAGTCCGACCAACGCATTCACCACATCCCCCGAGCAGAAGGAACACGAGCAATGAGCAACAAGATTCGTCTCGCGATCGCCGGTGTCGGCAACTGCGCCAGCTCGCTGGTACAGGGCATCGAGTACTATCGCGACGCCGACCCGGCCGACAGTGTGCCCGGTTTGATGCACGTGACGTTGGGTGGTTACCACGTCTCCGACGTCGAAGTTGTAGCGGCCTTCGACGTGGACGCCGACAAAGTTGGCTTGGACCTCGGCAAAGCCGTCTTCGCCGGGCAGAACAACACGATCCGATTCGCGTCGGTAGGCGAGCTCGGGGTTACCGTCCAGCGGGGCCCGACCCTCGACGGCCTCGGCAAGTATTACCGCCAGACAGTGGAGGAATCCCCCGCCGAAGCCGTCGACGTCGTCGCCGCGTTGAAGCAGGCCAAGGCGGACGTCCTCGTGTCTTACCTCCCGGTCGGAAGCGAGCAGGCGCAGAAGTTCTACGCGCAGGCTTGCCTCGACGCGAAGGTAGCTTTCGTCAACGCCATTCCCGTCTTCATCGCCAGTGACCCGGAGTGGGCCCAGAAGTTCACCGACGCTGGCGTCGCAATCGTGGGCGACGACATCAAGAGCCAGGTCGGAGCGACGATCGTTCACCGTATCCTTGCGAGGCTCTTCGAGGACAGGGGCCTCGTGTTGGACCGCACATATCAGCTCAACGTGGGTGGCAACATGGACTTCAAGAACATGCTCGAGCGCGAGAGGCTCGAATCGAAGAAGATCTCCAAGACGCAGTCGGTTACGAGCCAGATAGACAATGGCATCGCCGCGGACGACGTACACATCGGACCATCCGATCACGTCCCTTGGCTCGAGGACCGCAAATGGGCGTACATCCGCCTCGAAGGCCGCAACTTCGGCGACGTGCCGCTCAACGTGGAGATGAAACTCGAGGTTTGGGACTCGCCGAACTCGGCCGGTGTAATCATCGACGCGGTTCGATGCGCCAAGTTAGCCAAAGACCGTGGTATCGGCGGACCGCTCCTCGGCCCTTCCGCCTACTTCATGAAGTCGCCGCCTGTCCAGTACCACGACGACGAGGCTCACCGCATGGTCGAAGCGTTCGCATCCGGGGCTGAGTGACGAACGACACGGCGTCTGCTTGGGATCGGTTCTCGGAGGAGTACCAGCGCCGCTCAGCGCTGCCGACAGATTCGGCCCACTACGGGCCGGACATCCCGACCGAGTCGACCTTCAGGCTCCTGGGCGACCTCAAGGGCAAGCGCGTGCTCGAGCTCGGGTGTGGCGGCGCTCAGTGCTCCATCGCTTTCGCCAAGGCGGGGGCCGCTGCTATCGGCGTCGACACGTCGCCGGCGCAGCTGGCCTTCGCTCAGCAACTGTGCTCCGCCTCCGAGGTAAAAGTCGAGCTCCGTCACGCGGACATGGCGGAGCTTGCTTTCCTTCGCGCGGACTCGGTCGACGTTGCGTTCTCGGCGTACGCCTTCCAGTACGTGGAGGATCTGAGCCGGGTGTTTCGCCAGGTGCACCGTGTTCTCAAGATCGGCTCGCCGCTCGTGTTCAGCCTCCCCCACCCCTCGTGGTGGATGATCGCCGAGGACCAGCCAGACCCGACGATCGGCCACTCGTACTTCGAGCGCCAGCCAAGCAGCGTCGTATGGGAAGGCGTCGACTTCACGGTCTACCGGCACAGCTTCTCTGATCTATACGGGGCGTTGACGAGGGCGAGCTATCGGGTGGATGTCATTCTCGAGCCCGCGCCTGTCAGCTCGTCGCCTCGAAGCTGGATGTGGAACGACGCTATGGAGTTCGTACCGCGCACGCTCATAGTTCGCGCCAGAAAAGAGGGCAACTAGCCCCCAAACTAACGAGAGCCGCTTCGCGAAGCCCACCAGGAGTCGAGGCGCCGGCCGGCCTCCTCGGGACCTAGCGGTCCCTCTTCGAGGCGCAGCTCCAGGAGGTATTCCAGCGCCGCCCCGACGTTGCGCCCGGGCGGAATGCCCAGTCTCGCCATGATTTCGACACCGTCGAGGTCCGCGCGGATGGAGTCGAGCTGCTCCTTGGCCTCCAGGTCGGATATCCGAGCTTCGAGTTCGTCCATGCGTCGCGACAGGGCCTTCGCCTTCGCGACGTTGCGAGTCGTGCAGTCGCTTCGGGTGAGCTCGTTGAGGCGCGACAGGAGCGGACCTGCGTCGCGCACGTAGCGGCGCACGGCGCTGTCCGTCCAGCCCATCTGGTAGGTGTGGAAGCGGAGATGAAGCTCAACCAGCCGGCTCACGTCGTCAATGTCGTTTGACGAGTAGTGCAGCGCCCTCATCCGATCGCGGGTCATTCGAGCCCCGACCATCTCGTGATGGTGGAACGACACCGCCCCGCCCGGGCTGAAAGAGCGGGTCTTCGGTTTTCCGACGTCGTGGAACAGGGCGGCGAGGCGAAGGAGGCGGTCGGGTGACGTCTTCTCGACCACTGCGATGGTGTGGGCTAGGACATCCTTGTGACGGTGGATGGGATCGACCTCCAGCGACAGCGCAGGCAGCTCGGGAAGAAACTCCTCCGCCAGAGCCGTCTCGACGAGGAACCAGAGCCCCGCCGCCGGACTTTGGACAACCATGAGCTTGTCCAGCTCGTCGCGGATTCGTTCCTCCGAGACGATCGAAAGGCGCGGACCTACCGACTTCACAGCGTCGGTGAGAGCGACGTCGGGCACAAGCCCGTAGCCGGCGATGAACCGGGCGGCTCTCAACATCCGAAGCGGGTCATCACTGAAGGAAGTCTCTGGAGCTAGCGGTGTGCGGAGGCGGTTGCCCGCAAGGTCCACCGCACCGTCGAACGGGTCGATCAGGCGCAGCTCCGGAAGTGAAAGGGCCATCGAGTTGACGGTGAAGTCCCGGCGCGCAAGGTCAGCTTCGATCGCCTCGGCGAAGACCACTCGGGGATGGCGGCTGTCGGGCTCGTAGCTGTCGCCGCGGTGGGTGGTTATCTCGAAGGACTTCTCTCCTTTGCGGGCCCCGATCGTCCCGAAGCGTTTACCTTGCGTCCACACGGCGTCCGCCCAGCCGGCAAGGATCTTCTCCGTGTCGTCGGGAGCTGCGTCGGTCGTGAAATCGAGATCCGAATCCTGCGAAAGACGGCCGAGCATCGCGTCACGGACGACGCCTCCCACCAGATAGAGCCGGTAGCCGCTGGACGAGAACAGGGCGGAGAGCTCCGCTGTCTCTTCGATGAGCGGACGGAAGCGTTCGGGGACCACGTCGTCCAAGGATACCGGTCAGGACCGGGGCGCCTGTGCGGCGACTGGCGACGCGCGCTGCTTAGGGAGGGGTGAGAAGACCGGCGGACTGCAAGGCGACGCGGAAGTCGTGGGGGTTCGTGGCGGCAGCAAGGGCCGACCGCAGAGTGATCTCGCCGCTCTTGAACAAGGAGAAGAGGCTCTGGTCGAACGTCTGCATCCCGTGATACTCGCCGTCGGCTATCAACTCTTCCAGGCTCTCCTTGCCGCTCGACGTCGGATCCATGATCCGGTCGGCGATCCTCCCGGTCACGACCATGACCTCGATGGCGGGGACCCGACCCTCGCCCGACGAGTGAGGCACCAGGCGTTGGCTGATGACACCCTTCAGTACCCCGCCGAGAGTCAGCCGGACCTGCTGCTGCTGGAACGGCGGGAAAAAGTCGACGATCCGGTTAATAGTCTCGGTCGCGTTCGACGTGTGGAGCGTCGAAAGCACGAGGTGTCCCGTCTCGGCGGCCATCATCGCGGCGCTAACCGTCTCGACGTCCCTCATCTCGCCGATGAGAATCACGTCGGGGTCCTGGCGAAGGACCCTGCGCATCGCCTGCTCGTAATTTTTGGTGTCCGTCCCGATCTCGCGTTGGCAGACCACCGAGCGCTTGTCGGGATGGAGGATCTCGATCGGGTCCTCGATCGTGATGATGTTCCCGGACCTCGTCTGGTTGATGTGATCGATCATCGCCGCAAGGGTGGTCGTCTTTCCCGATCCGGTGGGTCCGGTGACGAGCACCATCCCGCGGCTTTCCTCCGCCAGGCGCGACACGATCGGAGGCAGGCCGAGATCGAGGACCGACATTGCGGCGGGAAGGACGCGCCTCAACACCATCGCGGCGCTGCCCCGCTGACGGAAGGCATTCGCCCTGAAACGACCGAGCCCGTCGATGGACAGCGAGAAGTCGGCTTCGCCGGTGCGGTGGAACTCGTCGATCCTGTCCACGGGCATTATCACCCTGAGGCATTCCTCGACTTCGTTGCGGTCGACCTGAGGAAACGGCGTCGGGCGGAGATCACCGTTGACCCGGACCCTCGGCGCAGACTTGCCCTTTATGTGAAGGTCGGATCCACCTACCTCCGTCATGTGGACGAGGATGGCCTTGAGATCAAGCACGTCCTTGGTATCGGCCGGAAAGTCGCGAAGTTGAGAACAATGATTCAGGGTGCCCTGCCAACGCGCCGATCGCGCTCGCACGATAGCTTTGTGACCGGTGATACGCCAGACCCACAAGCGTCGGGCCGTGGCGGATCGGCGCGATGCCTTGAGCATAAAAATGGGTCCGGAGCGCGCCCGTGTCGTCTCGTGGGACGAGGGCCACGAGACAGCCCTCATCACGACCATGCCGGCAATGACGCTGCTTTCGGAGCGGTTCCTGGCACGTTGCGTCGATGCCGCGTCGACTAGGGGTTTTAAGGAGTTGCGGACCGGCGCGCTGAGCCCTCTGGAGCAGGCCACCTTCCTGCGGGTGGGCTTCGAGGTGCGAAGCGAGCTCTGCCTGCTCGCCATGAGCCTCGACGCCGGGGTGCCCACGTCTCTCCGTGAGGATGGCCCTGGCGGCGTTTGGCGCTTCAAGGACTATGAAGACAACTGCCTTGACGAGCTGATCGACATAGATCGGGCTGCGTTCGGGGTCAACTCCGGCTTCGGGCTACCCGCTTTGCGTGAGTCGATCGCTGCGACACCGACCACGAGCATTCGCGTCGCCGTATCCGCTCAGGGTGCCACCGAAGCGTACGCGGTGTTCGGCCGCTCGACGCTTCACGGCTATGTGCAGCGCCTCGCGGTCCGCCCGTCCGCCCAACGCCGAGGCGCTGGTTTCGGGTTGCTTTGCGATGGGCTCGACTGGATGAGACGGGACCGGGTGGGGCGTGCATTCGTCAACACCGAGCGCGGAAACGAAGCCGCTCTCGCGTTGTACCGAAGCGCGGGATTCGAGGAACAAGGTTCGTCTCTGTCGACACTCTCACTATCACTTCGATGAGATCGGACGTCGCGACGCCCGCACCCGTGTCAGGTTCAGGAGTCCGCCCGCGGACGTTGATGATCGCCGCGGCTTTACTGTCAATGCTCGTCTCGCTCGGATTTGCGGCCGTCGCCCCGAAAGCGGCGGCGGCGACGCCCACCGCCGGGCTGAACGTGCTTTCGCAGAGCCCTTGGGTTGAGACGCACGGCATTTTCGATCTGCGTCTCGGCGTTCCGTCCAGCGGCGCTTACCGGCTTCAGGTGACAGTCTTCGACCGGCTGATCACCCGAACGGCCTTCGACCAGGCGGCGCAAGGACGAGTGGGCGGTTTCTTCTACCGCCAAGCCGTGCCGCTCTCGGGGCTGGCTGTCGACCCCTCTGGAGGTGTCGACATCGAACTGCCGGTCAACACCACTGCACCGAGCCCGGCCCTGCCGACAGTCTATATAGGCCAGACCGGGGTATTCCCGGTGCAAGCGGAGCTGTTCGATTCGGCGGGGACGCCGGTCGGAACGCCGCAGAGCATCTTCTTGGAGTACGCGAGCGGTCCTGGTTCTGGATCAGCGGGTTACGTACCGCTGTCGGTCGCCCTGGTGGTTCCTTTCGCCGCTGCCGCCGGAGCCGCCGCGCCCGACGCTCCGCCTACCCCGTCGCAGGCGAGCCGACTCAACCAACTTTCAATCGGCGTGGACGCAGCGTCGTCGGTGCCGATCGGCCTCCTGGCGGACCCGAGGACGCTGAGTGGCCTTGCGACCGGCGCAGCGTCTGGTTCGACTGTCGACGCAAGCACGCTGTCACATCTCGCGTCTGCAGCCAAGGCGGGGACCCTGCGTGTTATGCCGTCCACCTTTGATCCGTCGGCGATCGGAAGCCTCCAGACGGCCGGGCTCGCCGGTGAGCTGGCAGCGCAGAGCGCGGCGGCGAAGCAGGTGATCAACTCGACTCTCGGAGTAGCCCCTTCCAGCGCGACGTGGGTCTTCCAGGGGCCTGTCGGCGCGTCGGTCCTCGGCGTGCTCGCAGCCGAGGGTTCTAGGAACATCATTGTCCCGGATTCCTCGTTGAGCCCTCTTCCTGCCGTCGACACCGAGACGACGTTTGCGAGGCCCACCCTGGTCTCTGGAGGCGGCCAGAGCCTAAATGCGATCGGGGCGGACCCAGGCTTGGCGGTCGATTTCCGCTCCGGCGGGCCGCCGACGGTTACGGCGAATCGGATCATTGCGGAGCTCGCAATGATCGAGACCGAATCGCCCGGCCTGCAAAGAGGCGTAGCTCTCCTGCCTCAAGCGGGATCTGCCGTGTCGCCGCAGCTGCTCGCCACGTTGATCGCCGGAATCGCAGGAAACCCCCTCCTCGACGCCGTGTCACCGACGGGCCTGTTCGCGAAGGTACCTGTGGCACCACTGACGCGCACCTTCGGTCCCGCTAATCCGGCACTCGGGGTGCAAGAGCGCACGCTCGGCGATTCCGCACCCAGCATCCTCGCCGCACGCCACAGGCTCACGGGAGTTACCGCCTTGCTGGGGGGCCCTTCTACGAAGCTGAATTCTCTTGCCACGCAACTGCTTCTCTGCGAGTCCCTTTCCATCTCGCCGTCGTCTCGGACAGCGATCCTCGGGTCGATCACCGCTCAACTGGACAGGATCGCCGGCGCGTTAGGTTTGCCTCCTGCGACAGCGATCACGCTAACCGCCAGCCACGGCCAGATTCCGATAACAATCCTGGTGTCCGGCTCTATCCACGCTCGGGTTCAGGTTCGCCTCACGAGCCAACGGCTGCTGTTCCCGACCTTTCGACCGGCAGACGGCTCTTGCGTCGTGCCAACTCCGACTGAGGAAATCTGCGTTTTTTCCCTATCAAAACAGAACACGACGCTGAACGTTCCTGTAGAAGCGCGCTCGTCGGGTGTGTTCCCCCTCGAGGTCAACCTCTACACCCCTGACGGCTCTCTCCTGCTTGCAAGTGATCGTGACACGGTAAGGAGCACAGCGGTGTCAGGGGTCGCAATCATCCTGGCAATCCTGGCCGCCGTCTCCCTTGCGGTGTGGTGGGGAAGAGACCTTCGCCGGGGCAGGCGTCGCCGGGGCCTCATACCGTCTCCATTTGACGACGCGAGCCCCGACGCGGACGAGCCGATGTCACCAATGAGTCGAGTGACGGGTCCAACAGGCGGCAACTACAACATCAGTGTTCACACGAGGAGACGACACGAAGTTTGACAGGGATCCGGATTGTTACTGACAGCGCGTGTGACCTTCTCGACGAGACACTCGACGAGCTGCGGATAACGATGGTCCCGTTGCGGATCCGCTTCGGGACTGACGAGTTCGTGGATCGCAGGGAGCTTTCCACCAAGGACTTCTGGTACCGATGCACGAATTCCGCTGAATTGCCGAGCACCGCGGCGCCCTCCCCAGGACAGTTCCAGGCCGCGTTCGAGGAGATAGCCGACACTGGCGCATCGGGGATCGTGTGTATCAACTTGTCCTCGCGCATGTCAGCGACTATCGAATCGGCTCGCCGGGCAGCATCCGAGCTTTCCGAACGGATACCGGTGCGAGTCGTCGATTCACTCACTGCAACCCTGGGAATCGGTTTGGTAGCGACCGAAGCCGCACGCCTTGCAACGACGGGCGCGACCCTCGACGAGGTGGAGAAGTGTGCAGTCGACTCAACGAAAGTGCTCAAGCTGTTCGGCGCAATCGACACACTCGAGAATCTGAAAAAGGGTGGTCGTATCGGCGGAGCTCGCGCCGCTCTCGGCTCGATGCTCGCCATCAAACCCGTCATCGAGGTCCGTGACGGGGTTGTCGAGGAGGAGTCGAAGCAGAGGACCCGCGCCCGGTCTCTGCGTTACCTCGCCGACAAGGTTCGCTCTGCCGGAGAGATACGCCGCTTGGCCGTGTTTTCGGCGGACGCCCCGGACCGTGACGAGTTTGTTTCGATGCTCGATGGGGTCAATGTCGCAAAAGGCGAGATCCTCTACGGCGACGTCGGCCCGGTCGTTGGGAGCCACGCCGGGAAGGGCGCGATCGGCGTAGCTTGGCTGCCTGCGCAGAACTAGTTTGCGACGAACGCGCTTGATTCGCAGGGGGCGGAGGGTCCTCTAGGGCAGCGCTGACGCTTCGGGGATGCCTCAGAAGGCTACTATCGACTGCGAGTGGCCAGAATGGATGAACTCCTCACCTCGACGCCCGGAGACGTGTTGTCTCGCAGGTACCGGCTGGTGGCGCCGATAGCCCACGGTGGCATGGCCGAGGTTTGGGAGGCGGAAGACGAGATACTCGGGCGCCGCGTAGCAGTCAAGATCCTGCTTCGACACCTAGCGCGAGACGATGTCCTTCTCGAGAGGTTCCGTCGGGAGGCGGTGGCCGCAGCGCGACTCATGCACCCCGGCATTGTCGCTACGTTTGACACGGGAAGCGAGCAGGGCTGCGCGTACATCGTTATGGAGTATGTCGCAGGCAAGAATCTTCGCGAGGTACTCGACGAGCGTGGGCGGCTGACGGTTCCTGAGTCGGTGACGGTAACTCGCCAAGTCGCCGCGGCACTCGGTTACGCGCATGGCGCTGGGCTGGTGCATCGCGACATCAAGCCCGCAAACATCCTTCTCGTCGTCGACGATCATGACGGCATCGAGGTCAAGGTCACGGACTTCGGCATTGCGAAGGCGGGTTACGCCTCGGGGGTTGACCTCACGCGAACCGGAATCGTCCTAGGAACGCCGAAGTACGTCAGTCCGGAACAGATCCGAGGAGAGCAGCCCGACGGTCGCACCGACCTGTATTCACTCGGTGTCGTGCTCTACGAGATGCTGGTCGGGGCGCCCCCGTTCTCGGGTCCGAACGACATGGCGACGGCGATGGCCCATCTGAAGGAAAAGATCCCGAAGCCGTCGTCGACTGTTCGTTCGATACCGGGTGCCCTCGACCGGCTCGTGGTTGACTTGTTGGCCAAACGGCCTGAGCGGCGGGTTGCGTCAGCGGACGTCGTCGAACGTCGTCTCGCCGACATCGCTAGCGAACTTCCGAGAGGCCGTAAGCCGGGAGGCTTCGGCTCCGGCTCTGGTTTCGGTCCTGGTTTCGGCTCTAGCGGCCGGCCGGCCGCACTCGGCGCCCCCGCCCGGTCAGCCGCCGCTGGCTCTGCCACCCCTGGCTCCGCCACCCCTGGCTCTGCGGCCAGGTCCACCGCCCCGACGGTCGCCCCATCCATCGCCCCGATTGTGGCTAGTACGCCGGTGCCAAGCCCGCCAACAGCACCTAACGTCGCAGCGACAGGACGAGTCGGTCCCCCTCCCCCACCTCCCGTCCTACCTGAAAAGCCTGGCATCGCTCGGGTAGGGCACTCAACTTTGGCCCACAGTCCGCTAGCGCCTCTTGAGCACGACGAGGGGGATCGCACGAGAGTCCTTCCGGCGAGCAACGGACTCGGCGGTGGCTTCGAGTCGACTTCAGCCGACTCGACCTCATTCGCTGTCCCGCTTGTCGCCTCCCCGACGACGCAAGAGATCCCGGTTGCGCCGCCGGGGTCGGTTCATTCGAGGTCGAGACGACGGGAGCGGCGGATCGGGTTATTGGTGCTCGCGCTTTTGGCGGTGGGAGCTTTCGTAGCCGCTCGCCTCCTGTCGGCCGGTCGCAGCCCTCTGTCAACTTCGCCGCCCACGTCGGCGTCCCAGCCTACGGGCTCGGTTTCGCCCACGTCCACCGTCAAAGTAATCGGAATACGTTCCGTGTCGGTGTACATGGTGGTGCCCGGCCATCCGGCCGACAACCCCCAAGACGCCGCGAACACCATCGCAGGCAGCTCGGCGACACCCTGGTCGACCGACATCTACGCCACCCCTACATTTGGGGGCCTCTACAGCGGAATAGGACTTTCCGCCGATCTGGGCTCGTCCCACAAGCTCGGGTACCTCCAAGTCACCTCGCCGAGCGTCGGCTGGTCGGGGGCGGTTTACGTCTCCGACAAGGCCATCCCGAGCGGCCAACCAGCGTCAGCATGGGGTCAGCCTTTGAGCACGGCGACCGGCGTAAGCGGTAGCCACACATTCTCCCTGGGCGGTCATTCAGGCCGCTACGTGTTGTTCTTGATCACCAACCTCGGTCCGTCCGACCGTACAGAGGTGGCCAGGCTCAAGTTCTATTAGAGGAACTCGCCCCCCGTGGTTAGGCTTAGTGGTCATGACCCCGCCAGATTCTCCGCGTCCGGTGCAACCCGCATCGGATTGGCCCGACCAGGTTGCCGGCCGGATCGAGTCGGTGGTGGCGACAGTCAAGGGCAAGACTACGGTTCCTGTCACCCTCATCGCTCGCGGCTTGGTGTTCGGCGTCATCGTCGGCACCCTGGGCGTCGTCAGCCTCCTCCTTCTGGTCGTGCTCGGCGTCCGCTTAGCGGACGTATACCTCCCCTACCATCCTCTGGCGCGCCGCGTGTGGACCGTGGATGCGGCGGTTTCGGCAATATTTCTCGGTGCAGGCGCGTTGGCTTGGTCGAAGAGACGCCCCTCGGGTGGCTCACCCGGATAGCCCTTTAGGAGCCCGAAGTTGACCCAGACCAATGCTTCACAGGTGAGAGAAGTTCTAGTCATCGGCTCAGGCCCGTCAGGGCTTACGGCTGCAATCTATGCAGCGCGGGCCAATCTCTCTCCGCTTGTCCTCGAGGGCCAGCCCTCCTCGACCAGTGACCAACCTGGTGGGCAGCTTATGCTGACGACCGACATAGAGAACTTTCCCGGTTTCGTAGATGGCCTGGCTGGTCCGGACCTGATGGCGAACATGCGGGCTCAAGCGGCCCGCTTCGGTGCGGAGTTCCTCACCACCAAGGTTGAGCGCGTGGACTTCTCCGCGCAACCCCTTCGGGTCTGGGCGCAGGACCCCAACTCCGGCGATGAAGTAGAGCACTTGGCCCGGTCTGTCATCGTGGCGACCGGCGCACGCAGCCTTATGCTCGGACTGCCGGCGGAGGATCGCCTGATCAGCCGTGGGCTGTCCACGTGCGCCACCTGTGACGGGTTTTTCTTTCGAGGCCACCACATCGCAGTGATCGGGGGCGGCGATTCGGCTCTCGAAGAAGCCATATTTCTAACCAAGTTCGCAGAAACGGTGACCGTGGTACACCGCCGCAAGGAGTTGCGCGCAAGTAAAATTATGCAAGATCGCGCCTACAAGAACCCGAAAATCCGATTCGTTTGGGACAGCGTCGTGACCGACATAGCGGGCGAATCGAAGGTAGAGGGACTCCACTTGCGAAACATCGTGAGCGGGGAGGAGCAGCTGCTCGCGGTCAGCGGTGTGTTCGTCGCAATCGGCCACGTGCCGAACACGGCGGTTTTCAACAGCCATCTCGACATGGACGAAAGCGGTTACCTTCTCACTGTGCCGGGATCAACGGCGACGAAGGTGCCGGGC
>JAKCEB010000272.1 GCA_021838305.1 Actinomycetes bacterium
TCCAGCGGAAACCTCGACGAGCACGCGATGCTGAGACTCCATTCGAACCTCCGATATCGGATCGCCGCACACTGCTTGCTGCGCGGCTAGAACATTGGCAGATGAACTCTAGCGATGACCTCCATGGTGGGCGAGAATCCGCCACGCCCGCGAGCACAACCGGGCTCGATCTCGAGGACTGCCTCGTCGGTATCGTCGGGCGGTCGAACGTGCTCGCGGACCCGGATGTGAAACTCGCGTACGAGGTCGACTGGACCCGGCGTTTCGAGGGCCGCTCAGCATTCGTGGTCCGGCCGGGATCCACCGACGAGGTCTCCGCCGTCCTGGCGGCCTGCAGCGGCCGCGGAGTCGCAGTGGTTCCCCAAGGGGGTAATACGGGACTCGTCGGCGGAGGAGTCCCTTCCGACGCCTCGGCGGGCTGCGTAGTCCTGAGCACCCGTCGCCTGAACACCGTGTCGCAGATCGACCGTCTCTCCGGCCAGGTGACGGTCGGCGCGGGGGTGACCCTTGCGTCACTGCAGGCTGCAGCTGCGGCTGAAGGCTTGACATTCCCCGTCGACCTTGCGGCCAGGGAGTCTGCGACGGTCGGCGGGATGATCGCAACGAACGCCGGCGGTCTGCACGTGATCGCTTACGGGCCGATGCGCTCGCGGGTCGTGGGCCTGGAGGCTGTCCTCTCCGACGGCACGGTGATCTCGCATCTCGCGGGTCTCCTCAAGGACAACACCGGATACGACCTTTCGCAGCTTCTCGTCGGCTCCGAGGGAACGCTCGCGGTTGTGACCGCAGCACGGCTGACTCTGGTGGCGTCACATGCGGAGCGCGTCGTTGTTCTCCTAGGCGTTGCCTCCACATCCGAGGCGGTACGCATGATCGAAGTGCTCCGCCGTGAGGTCGAAGGGATAAAGGCGGCCGAGGTCTTCTTCGAGGACGGCCTCGAGCTCGTCTGTGCCCATTCCCATCTCTCGCGCCCGCTCAAAGGCAATTTCCCGGCCTACCTTCTCGTGGAGGCGGCGGGGCGCTCCGACCGCTCGGAGGCGATGTTCGAAGCGCTCGCCTCGCTCGACATCGACGAAGAGGCGACTGCCGTCGGACTCGACGCGGGATCTATGGCGGCGTTGTGGGAGTACCGGGAACGCCATACCGAAGCGGTGTCGGCGCTCGGGATCCCGCACAAACTCGACGTGACACTGCCTATAGCGCTGCTCGGCGAATTCGAGCTTGCAGTACGCAAGCTTGTAGCCGACACTGCTCCCGACGCACGACTGGTGCTCTTCGGCCACGCCGGCGACGGAAACCTCCACGTCAATATCGTCGGCCCAAGCCCGACGGACGAGACGCTGGACGAGCAGGTCCTCGAGCTCGTGGCGAGCATGGGGGGATCGATCAGCGCCGAGCACGGTATAGGACGGGCGAAGGCCCGCTGGCTGCATCTTTCGCGCTCAGATTCGGAGATCCGCTCGATGCAGGCGATAAAGGCAGCGCTCGACCCGACTGGGACACTCAACCCGGCGGTCCTATTCTCCTGCAAATGAAAGACTCCTCCAGCCACGCGCACGGTGTTTGAACAGCGAGAAAACTGGGTATGCCAAGCCGAAGGTTTTGTCCTGTCGCCGGCAATGTCAGGATCTTTTTCTGCTCGTACCTAGGGTTTCGGAATCAGACAAACGCCTGGATTGGGTCGTTCGCGCAGACGACGAATCAGATAGTGCAATCATTTGCCAACCAAATGTCAGCAATTGCCATTAACTGACCACCAAACGGGGTTTTGGCGCGTTCTCTTCCCACTTTGAGAATGTCTGTGACACATGTCACAGACATTCCGATTGACAGTATCGGATCGACTGGCTAGCTTATGCCACCGAGAAAAGACAAGGCATCCGGGTGACTGTCCTAGAGACCGCCGACAGGGCCGCATTGGCACCCTTCTCCTGCGCGAAGCGCGGTCGAGGGTAGCGCTGGTTCGTATCTCTAGTTGTTTGTGCGTCGGCCCTGTACCGACGCGACCACCGGCGCGCTGAGCTAAGGAGCTACACCGCGTGGCAACGAACGACTTGAACATATGTGAAGAAACATTGGTTGAAAGGTGCGATGTCCCGCAAGTGACTCAAAGCACTTCAAACCCCCCAGCGGCTGCGCAGCGGCTAGTACGGCAGGGCTTGGGAAGGGCTCTCGGCAGTCTCGCTGTCATCCCTATCGGACTAGTGGCGTCGGGAATCGTACCGACCGCACCATTCGCACCATCCGTACACCAAAGCACCCCGATGCGTGGATTACTGCCAAGAGTCCATGCCCCCGACTCCAACAAGGCACCGCTCAGTGCCACAGTCACGTCCAGCACTGCGCAGACCAGTGCAGTTGGCACCAGCCAGGGCGTGCTAGGACCTGTTACCGGGTTCGGGACTGCGTCGGGGAAGGAATACGGGCAGCCGAGCAGCCTCATGGCGGCTCCGATCGTCGCGATCGTTCGAACACCTGACGGCGGCGGGTACTGGCTTGTTGGTGCTGATGGCGGAGTTTTCGCGTTCGGTGACGCCACTTTTTACGGGTCGCTCGCAAACACTCATCTTGCCCGTCCGATTGTTGCTGCGATCCCTACACCCGGC
>JAKCEB010000273.1 GCA_021838305.1 Actinomycetes bacterium
GCCTCGAAAGTGAACTCTTTGAAGATCTCTGCGTGTTCGCTCACGGGATCCCCAGAAGCTTGTGGGTCTGCAAGCTGAGCCGCCACGCAGGGTGGTCAAGACAGTAGCGAACGGCCGCGGCAGTGTTGTCTTCGAGGTCGGGACCGTCCATCGGCTGCAGGTAACGGTGTGGAAAATCAAATGCCAGCAGGCTTTCAGGGTCGAGGCCGTCCTGGGGGTAGACGACTTTCAGCTCGTCGCCTGCGTCTGCGACCGTCGGTGCCCCGGCCTTCGGGCTGACGCAAACCCAGTCGACGCCTGACGGAACGACTTTGGTGCCGTTCGTTTCGATCGCAATCTCGAATCCTCGATCGTGGAAAGCATCGATGAGCGGCTCGTCGAGCTGAAGCAGCGGCTCGCCGCCGGTGCAGACGACATACGGCACGCCCAGACGCGGACGGGGGGCATCCGAGGTCAGGACTGCGCTGCGATCCGCAGGCCACATGGCGGCTACCGCGCCTGCCAGGGACGCCGCGTCGGCGAAGCGGCCTCCACCCGGCCCGTCAACGCCGACGAAGTCGGTGTCGCAGAAACTGCAGGCGGCGTTCTGCCTGTGGCGTTCCCGCCCGCTCCAAAGGTTGCATCCCGAGAAACGGCAGAACACCGCCGGTCTGCCGGTGCGGGCGCCCTCACCTTGGAGGGTGTAGAAGATCTCCTTCACCCGGTACATGTCAGGAGAGAAGAGGATCTGCCACGCCGGCGTCTTCGAAGCCCTTCGCGCGTAGAAGGCACGCGTCGCACGCCTGGCAGGGCCGGCCGGTGGGGTGAGGGTCGTAGCAGGAGCTCGTCAGTGCGTAATCCACACCAAGCTCGCCTCCGAGGGCGATGATCTCCGACTTGGTCATCGACAGGAGGGGCGCGTGGACCTTGATCGTCGCTTTGCCTTCGACGCCGAGCTTGGTTGCGAGATTCGCCATCTTCTCGAAGGCCTCCAGATATTCGGGGCGGCAGTCGGGGTAGCCGCTGTAGTCGACGGCGTTGACCCCGATGAAGATGTCCGAAGCGCCGAGTGTTTCAGCCCACGCAAGCGCGAAAGCGAGGAAGACCGTGTTGCGCGCCGGTACATAGGTGACGGGGATCGCCTTGTCCATCCGGTCGACCTCGCGTCCTTTGGGGACCTCCACGTCGGCCGTGAGAGCGGACCCACCGAAGCGGCGCAGATCGATCCGGCTCACGACGTGGTCGGCGACCCCCATCGCGAAGGCGACTTTATGGGCCGCGTCGAGCTCCACAAGGTGGCGTTGGCCGTAGTCGAAGCTGAGCGCGTAACACTCGTAGCCGTCAGCCCTCGCTACCGCGAGAACCGTCGTCGAGTCGAGACCGCCGCTCACGAGGACCACCGCCTTGCGAAGCGCGCCGTCCTCCGAGCCCGTCGCAGACGGGAGGCGGGCGCTTGTCGAAGGCTCGTTCATTCCCTCGAAGCTACCAAGTCGGCGCTGAACGCCGACCACGTCGTCGCGGGAATCCGCGCCGGGACGCCTGGATGCCTAAGCTCGCCGGTTGTGGCCGAACTAGAAGTCAGAGGCAGCGACCTGGTGCTGCACATGCCGTTCCAGCAGAAGTTCCTCGGATTCCACCGCGACATCACCGTGCCGTTGAGCGCTGTCCGTCAGGTCAGGCCGGTCGACGACCCTTGGATGACCTTGCGCGGCCGGCGGATGGCCGGAACCGCGCTGCGCGGCGTGGCGGCGATCGGTACTTGGACCCACGGGGACCACCAGTACGACTTCTGCGTGCTGCGCCGCCAGCGTGCGGCCGTGCTCGTAGAGGTCAACGCCGGTCGATTCCGCCGGTTCCTGGTCGGGGTCCCAGACGACGTCGACGCCGCGGCTGAAGCGGCCCGTATCGCAGACGCGGCCGGGATCGCCCGAGGCTGACGGTCAGGTCTGCAGGTCGAGCAGCGAACCAGCAAGCCATTCCAGCTCGTCGGGCCATCCCGCTCCCCCGTCTAATCGCTCGGGGGACGCAGCGGGCCGCACCACGAACTTCGACAACCCTTGCTCGACTAGGCCGCCGACAAGCTCGCGGAGGGCGGACGAACCTACAGGCACGACTTCCCGGGTCGGCGCCGCCCCAGCCGGCCGTCTCACAAGCACGGGAGCGGTCCGGCGCGCCCGGTCCAGGTCGGAGTCGCGTCGTGCGTATGCGATCGAAAGACCGAAGTGCTCGGCGTCGATGACCCTTCCGACCGACGTCGCCTCGTCGAGGATCGCCTTTCTTATCACGCCGGCTTGCTGCGGGGACACCCTCGCGCCCAGCCATCCGTCGGCCACCCGGCCCGCTCGGCGTATAGCCCCCGGACCGGAACCTCCCAGCCAGATCTCCAACGGATCCTGAACCGGCCTGACCGCCAGGCGGGTGATAACACCGTCGCCCACGTCGACACCGTCACCCGCCCACCACGATCGAAGCTCGGGGATCATGTCCTCGATCGCTTTGCCGCGCCGGAGTCCGTTCGTGGCAAGCGCCTGGCGTTCACCCGGCTGGTCGAGCCCTGGGACGAGCGTCACGAGGAGGCGCCCACCGCTGAGGCGGTCGAGCTGCGCCAGACGGTTCGCGACGACG
>JAKCEB010000051.1 GCA_021838305.1 Actinomycetes bacterium
GCTGCTTGTGGCGCGGGTTCGTGCAGATCACCATCACCCGGCCGTGCCGGCGGATGACTTTGCAGTGCTCACATATGGCTTTCACACTTGGACGTACTTTCACCGTGGCTCCATCGATAGGGGCAGGGCCGCGCGTGGGCGCGCATGGCCGGACAAATAGTCTACTACGTGCTGGCACCGTGGTCTAGACGGCTTCTCGCTTGCGGCGGTCGATCTCGTCGACGATCCTGTCCGTGACGTCGTCGAGCTCTCCGGTTCCGTTGACCGTGGCCAGCAGCTTGCGCTGCGCGTACCACGACACGAGAGGAGCTGTCTCTCGTTCGTATAGCTCCAGGCGTCGCTCGATGGCCGCCTCGGTGTCGTCGTCGCGCTGCACGACGTCGCCGCCGCACACGTCGCAGATCCTCGGGACCTTCGGGAGTTTGTCGGGGACGCTGTAGTTCGCCCCGCACGACGAGCACACCCGCCGTGACGCCAGGCGGGTCAACACGGCCTCGGTGGGCACATCCAAGTTGAGGACGACATCGAGCGAGAAAGGGGCGAGGATCTTCTCCAATGCCTCCGCCTGGCCGACCGTACGCGGGAAGCCGTCGAGGACGAAACCGCGATGGGAGGCGTCGGGGTGCGTGAGCCGCTCTTTCACCACGCCGATGACCACCTCGTCGGGGACGAGATCCCCAGCGTCGAGGTACCTTTTCGCAATCACTCCGAACTCCGATCCCGAGCGGATCGCTGCCCGAAAAGTGTCTCCCGTAGCGACGTGAGGTACCACGTAGTGACGTGACAAGCGGACCGCCTGGGTTCCTTTTCCCGCACCCTGCTTGCCGAGGACGACGAGCCGCGCCCCTGGGTGGACGGGACGCGCACCGATCAGGTCGGAGGGCACGGCACTAGCTGAGAAAGCCCTCGTAGTTACGCAACATCAGTTGGCTGTCGACCTGCTTCATCGTCTCGAGGGCGACGCCAACGGCTATTAGCAGGCTCGTGCCTGCGAAGGGATAGTTCTGGATGTTCCAGACGGCGAGCATGATCGACGGGATCAGGGCGATCGCCGCCAGCCAGAGGGCTCCCGGAAGGGTGATCCTGCTCAGGATCTGCTGGAGATGGCGCTCGGTGTGAGGCCCGGGCCGGATACCGGGGATGTAGCCGCCCTGCTTGCGGATCACGTCGGCCTGCTGCGCAGGGTCGAACGTGACGGCCGCGTAGAAATAGGCGAACAGCAGGATCATCACGCCGTAGAGGACGATGTAGACCATGTTGTTCGGCTGCGCGAGGTTGGTCGAGATCCAGTCCTGGACGCTCTTCCAAAAGCCGTGGGTCGGAAGGACGTTCGAGATGAGGATCGGGAAATAAAGCACCGAGCTCGCGAAGATGATCGGCACGACACCGCCCGTGTTGACCTTCATCGGGATATAGGTGTTCTGCCCGCCGTACATGCGTCGCCCGACAACCCTTTTGGCAAAAGTTACCGGGATCCGCCGCTGGCCCTGCTCCACGAAGACGATCCCTACGAGCAGCACCAGGGACAGTGCCACCACCACGCCGAACTTGAACCATCCCGCCTCTGCCTGGATGGCGGCGCCGCCGGCGGGCATGGTGGCAACGACGTTGGCGAATATCAGTACCGACATTCCCTGGCCTACCCCGCGCTGGGTGATCAGCTCGGCGAGCCACATGACGACGACCGTTCCGGCGGTCATGGTGAGCACTAGGAGCAGAACCCTCGGAATCGTGAAGTTGGGGATCAGGTCGACGTTGAGGCCCGACCCGTTGCCGAGAAGGCCGCCGCCGCCGTTGTGGAACACGTAGGCGAGTCCCGTCGACTGCATGACCGCCAAAGCGATCGTCAGGTAGCGGGTCACCTGGGTGAGTTTCTTCTGGCCTACGGCTCCCTCGTCGCGCCACTGCTCGAACTTGGGTATCACGACGACCATCAGCTGGATGATGATCGACGCGGTGATGTATGGCATGATGCCGAGCCCGAAGACGGCCATCTTGGTCAAAGCCCCGCCGGAGAACAACGCTAAGAAGCCCACCACGCCCGCGTGGCTCGAAGCCGACTCGAGTGACTGCACCTGGCTCCACTGGATGCCGGGGCAGGGGATGTTCGCCCCGAACGCGTACACGGCGATGATGAACACGGTGAAGATCACCTTGTTGCGCAGGTCGGGGACCCTGAACATGTTCGCCAGGTTGCTGAGCGTGCCTCGCATCAAGTCCTCCCTCCCCGGGACTTCCCCGGGAACCGACCCAGGGTAGCTCGCGCCGCCCCGTTTCGGCCATCGATCACCATGGTGGTGGGCTCAGCGATTTGTGAGCGCGTTGCCTCGCGCCGGAGGACGGCCGTGGCCGAACGGCGGGGCGATCACCTGAACGGTTCCACCTGCCTCCTCGATCGCGGCGCGTGCCGACTGCGAGAAAGCGTGCGCCGAAACCGCAAGCGGGCGGCTGAGCTCTCCCCTGCCCAGCACCTTGACGAGACCGTGCTTGTGCACGAGCCCACGGGCGCGCAGCGTCTCGGGGCTGACCTCGTTGCCTTCGAATGACTCGAGGGTGTCGAGATTGATGGCGTTATAGCTCACCCTGAAGGGGTTCTTGAATCCCTTCAGCTTCGGGATCCGCTGCGTGAGAGGGAGCTGGCCACCCTCGAAACCGGGCTTGACCTGCCCTCTCGCGCCCTGGCCTTTAGTGCCGCGACCAGCGGTCTTGCCGCCTTTGCCGGCGATGCCGCGTCCGACGCGGCGGCGTTCGCGCGATGAGCCGGCTGCCGGCTTTAGATCATGGATCTGCATCAGGACTTCTTCTCCTCTTCGACCGACACGAGGTGCGGGACCCTTGCGATCATGCCCCGGATCTCCGGCCGGTCGGCCAGCGTGTTGGACGTACCGATCCCGTGCAAGCCGAGAGCCCGCAGCGTGCCGCGGTGCTTCGGCTTGGTTCCGATCGAGGACTTGACTTGGGTGACAACGAGGCTAGGCACACTAGGCACGCTCAGGCCACCTCCTGGGGTACGAACGGCCCACGCTTGGTTTCCTGGTAGGCACGCCAGAGGCCGCCCGGAACCATTTCCTCCGGGGACAGGCCTCGCAGGGCTGCGACCTCGTCGGGCCTCTTCAACGCTTTGAGGCCGGCGACCGTCGCCTGCGCAACGTTGATGCTGTTCGACGAGCCGAGCGACTTCGCGAGGATGTCGTGGATTCCGGCCATCTCGAGGATCGCGCGGGCCGCGCCTCCGGCGATCACGCCGGTACCGGGGGCCGCAGGCTTAAGCAGGACCCGGCCGGCTCCGGCCTCCCCGAGAATGGGGTGGGTGATTGTCGAACCGGCGAGGGGAACAGTGAAAAGGTTCTTCTTCGCTTCCTCGATACCCTTCTGCACCGCCAGGCCCGCCTCTTTGGCCTTGCCGTAGCCGAGACCGACACTCCCCCGGCCGTCGCCGATCACCATCAGCGCAGCGAAAGAGAATCGGCGGCCGCCCTTGACGACCTTGGCTACCCGGTTCACCTTGATGGTCCGGTCTTCGTAAAGCTGCTCGGCCATGATCTCAGAACTCCAGTCCGGCCTCGCGGGCCGCGTCTGCTAGGGCGGCCACCCGGCCGTGATATTGAAAGCCGCCCCGGTCAAAGACGACGCTGGTAACGCCCGCAGCCTTCGCCCTTTCGGCGACGAGGCGCCCGACGCTGGCCGCTGCGGCCTGGTTGGACGTGGCAGCGGCGCTCCGTAGCGCCGCCTCGACGGTGGAAGCAGAAGCCACGGTGCGACCGGCGCGGTCGTCGATGACCTGAGCCGAGATGTGCTTGTTGGACCGAAAGACAGCCAGGCGGGGCCGCTGCTCGGTCCCTGCGACCTTCTTGCGCACACGGAAATGTCGCCGTGCCCGGGCTACCTGCTTGTCTTTTGTTGAGTAGCTCATCTACTTCGCCGCCTTCCCGGCTTTCCTCACTACCCGCTCGCCTTCGTAGCGAACGCCTTTGCCTTTGTAGGGCTCGGGCTTGCGGATCTTACGAATGTTCGCGGCAACCTGGCCGACAAGCTCCTTGTCGATGCCTTTGACCGAGATCCTGGTGGGCTGGGGTACCTCGAAAGTGATCCCGGCCGGCGCGTCGACGACAACCGGATGGCTGAAACCGAGCGCGAGCTCGATCTGCTCGGGGCCCTTGGGGATCGCCCTGTAGCCGACGCCGACGATGTCGAGGTTCTTGGCGTAGCCCGATGTCACACCGGTAACCATGTTCGCCACGAGGCTTCGGGTCAGACCGTGCAGCGCACGGTTCTGGCGTTCGTCGTTCGGACGTTCGACTAGCAGCGTCGAGCCGTCCTGGCGCACGATGATCTCGCCGGGAAGCTGGCGCGACAGAGTGCCGTTCGGTCCCTTGACCGTCACGGTTCTTTCCTCGACAGCCACTTCGACCCCGGCGGGCACAGATATGGGAGAGCGTCCAATACGCGACATGGAATCCTTTCCTTCCTTTCGCTACCAGACGTAGCAGAGGATCTCGCCACCGACCCGGCGCCTTCGCGCCTCACGGTCGGTCATGAGACCCTGGCTTGTGGACAGGACGGCGACCCCGAGCCCTCCGAGGACCCTCGGAAGCTTGTCGGCGGCCGTGTAGACGCGAAGTCCCGGCTTGGAGATGCGCCGGACACCAGAAATGGTCCTGCGGCGATCCTTGGTGTACTTGAGGTCGATCTCCAGGACGCGACCGGGCCTGTCGCCGGCGTCGGAGACGCGGAACCCTTCGACGTAGCCCTCCTTGACCAAGACTGCGGCCAAGGACTCCTTGAGCTTCGACGAGGGCATGCGTACTGTGTCGTGCATCGCGACGTTCGCGTTACGGATGCGTGTGAGCATGTCCGCTATCGGATCTGTCATCGTCATCGGCGCGCTCCTTTCACCAGCTCGCCTTTGTCACGCCGGGAACCTCGCCGGCGTGCACCAGCTCGCGCAGGCAGATCCTGCACATGCCGAATTTCCGAAACACCGAGTGCGGCCGTCCGCATCGACGGCAGCGCGTGTAGCCGCGAACCTTGAACTTGGGCTTGCGCTGGCTTTTGACGATTAGCGCCTTCTTGGCCATCTCTTACTTGCCTTGTCTAGTCGTTGCCATCTCGGCGGAACGGGAAACCAAAAGCGTCGAGCAGCGCCCGACCCTCGGCGTTACTTCTCGCGGTCGTGACAATCGTGATGTCCATACCGCGAGGGGCGTCTATCTTGTCGTAGTCGATCTCAGGAAAGATCAGTTGCTCGGCTACACCGAACGTGTAGTTCCCGCGACCGTCGAAGCCCTTAGTCGGAAGCCCTCGAAAGTCCCTGATCCTCGGTATCGCCAAGCTGATCAGGCGATCCAGGAACTCCCACATGCGGTCGCCGCGAAGGGTCACTTTCGCGCCGATGGCGTTTCCTTCACGGAGTTTGAAACCGGCAACCGACTTCTTCGCCTTGGTGATCAGCGGCTTCTGGCCTGCGATCAACGTCAGATCCCTGACTGCGCCTTCCAGCAACGACTGCTGCTGTGTCGCGCGACCGACTCCCATGTTGATCACGATCTTCTCGAGCCGGGGAACCATCATCGGGTTCGGAAGGCCGAGCCGGTCTTGCAGCTCGCCTTTGATCGACTCGTTGTAGCGGGTCTTCAAACGCGGGCCCGCCGGCTTGGCCGTGGTAGTTGTGGCAGGTGCCATCACAGTTCCCTTCCGCAGGTCCTGCAGATCCTGACCTTGGAGCGTCTTTCTCCCTCGGTCTTATAAGTGAAACCGACCCGGACCGCCCCGTCCTTGGGACACACGAGCGCTACCGAATCCACACGGATGGGCATGTCCTTGTCGATGATTCCGCCCTGCACGCGGGCCTTGGTCTGGCGCTGATGCTTCTTGGCTACGTTGACGCCTTCGACGATGACTCTGCCTTCCTTGGGAAGGACCCGCATGACGGTCCCGCGCTTGGAGCGCTCCTTACCCGAGAGGACTTCAACCTCGTCGCCTTTTCTTAATCTCGCCACGTCTAGAGCACCTCCGGCGCGAGGGAAATGATTCGCATGAACTTCTTGTCACGCAGCTCCCGGCCGACCGGCCCGAAAATGCGTGTGCCGCGCGGCTGCTGCTGGTCGTTTATGAGCACGGCCGCGTTCTCGTCGAAACGGATGTAGCTGCCGTCCGGGCGTCGCTTCTCCTTCTTGGTGCGCACGACGACGCACTTGACGACGTCGCCCTTCTTGACGTTCGCACCGGGGAGGGCGTCCTTGACCGTCGCAACGAATACGTCACCGATCGAGGCATACCGCCGCCGGGAACCGCCGAGCACCTTGATGCACAGCACCTCTTTGGCACCCGAGTTGTCAGCAACTCGTAGTCGGCTCTCCTGCTGGATCATTTCGCTCTCTCCAGGACTTCGACCACGCGCCAACGCTTGAGCTTCGACAGCGGCCGCGTCTCGGCGACGCGCACCCGGTCACCCGGCTTGAGGGCCTCGTCGGCGTGCTCAGCGTAAAGGCGCTTCGTGCGCTGCACCGTCTTCGCGTAACGAGGGTGCCGGACGCGCTCGATGACACCGACGACGGCGGTCTTTTCCATCTTGACCGAGATGACAAGGCCTTCCCTGACCTTGCGTCGATTGGGCCGCGAAGACTCGTCCCCGCTCACGGGGGTCTCAGTGGTCGTGGATTCCGGGCTAGTGGATTCCGGCATCAGTCCTTCTCCTCCGCCGCCTCGGCAGCTTGGATCTCGCGCTCGCGAATGATCGTCGCTATGCGCGCTACTTCCTTTTTCACCTGGCCGATACGGGCCGAGTTGTCCTGCTTGCCGGTCGCGAGCTGGAAACGCAGGTTGAAATGCTCGTGCTTGGACTCGACCAGCTTCTGAGCCAGTTCGACTGCGGTCAACTCTCGCAGATCAGACGCTTTGCTCATCCTACCTCGACCTCCTCCTGGGCGGCTCGGGCGACCACACGGGCCTTGATCGGCAGTTTCTGGACTGCACGCTCGAGGGCCGAACGGCTGAGCGCTTCGCTCACACCGCCCAACTCGAAAAGGATCCGGCCGGGCTTTACGACTGCAACCCAGAACTCCGGGTTCCCCTTGCCTGAACCCATCCGGGTCTCGGCCGGCTTGGCGGTGACAGGCTTGTCCGGGAACACCCGGATCCACACCTTGCCGCCACGGCGAACGTGGCGGGTCATCGCGATACGGGCTGCTTCGATCTGGCGGGCTGTGATCCAGCCGGGCTCGAGCGCCTGAATTCCGTACTCGCCGAAGCTGACGGTCGTTCCACCCTTCGCCTGGCCGGAGAGCCGGCCCCGCTGCATTTTGCGGTGTTTTACCTTTCGGGGCATCAACATGGCTACAGGTCCTTAGGGAAGTGGGGTGTCTCGTGGTGGTCGCCCCGGGTGCGGCGCTCGATGTCCTCTTCCTCGGCGAGGAGTCGTTCGAGTTCGGGGTCGACCGCGACTATCGGGCCGGGCTCGACCGCTTCGGGGGTGTCGGGACTGGCCGGCGCGCCACCGGCGGGAGCGCCCGCGTCGAGGTTCTCAGCCCGGCGGCGGCCCCCACCAGCGGACACGACACGCCTGGGCCGGGCCTGACCGGAGGTCTCACCCACGGCCATGGCCGCTTCGCGGCTGATCTTCTCCTCGCTCGAAACCTTGTAGGGCAATATGTCGCCCTTGTAGATCCAGACCTTCACGCCGATGCGGCCGTAGGTGGTACGAGCCTCTCTGAACCCGTAGTCGATGTCCGCCCGAAGCGTGTGCAGCGGGACCCGACCCTCACGGTAGAACTCGCGTCGCGACATCTCGGCGCCTCCGAGGCGGCCGGCGCACTGCACCCGGATACCGAGAGCGCCCGCCTTTTGGACCGTCTGCACGGTCCGCTTCATCGCCCGGCGGAAACTGACGCGCCCGGCGAGCTGGTCGGCGATGCCCTGCGCCATCAGCGCGGCGTCGAGCTCGGGCTGCTTGATCTCCTGGATGTTGAGCTGAACCTTCGGGTTCTTCGTCATCTCGGCGAGCTTGGTCCGCAGCCGGTCCGCTTCGGCACCCTTGCGGCCGATCACGATCCCGGGACGGGCGGTGTGGAGGTCGATGCGAAGGCGGTCCCTCGTACGCTCGATCTCGATCCGGCTTACCGCTGCACGCTCTAGCTGGCGACCGAGGTAGTCGCGGATCTTCCAGTCCTCGACGAGATAGTCCTGGTAGTTCCTGTCGTTGAACCACCGGGACTTCCAGTCGGTGGTTACACCTAGGCGGAACCCGTAGGGGTTGACCTTCTGGCCCATCTACTTATCGTCTCCCTCTAGGGTCTCGGCCTCAGCTTCGCCAGGTGTGGCCTCTTCGTCGGCCGCCTCGCCAACCGTCCCCGCTTGCACTTCGGTTTCGGACTCGTCCGCTGCGCCACCTTCGTTGACCATGTCTTCGGCCGCATCTTCCGCACCGTCCGCGAGCGCAACGTCGCCGGGGTGACCTGCCACCGGCTCCTCGACAGCCGGCTCCTCGATGACCGGCTCTTCTATCGGAACGCCACGGCGCCGGTCGGCGCGGTTGCGGGTGTCGTCGGCTGACCGGCGAGCGCCCGCGACGCGGCGCGCCCTCTGTGCCAGCTGCTCCGCGCGCCTGCGCGACCGGAGTCTCTCCAGCTCGTCCTCCGCCAGCAGGCTGACGATGACCGTGATGTGGCTGGTCCGCTTGCGGATCCGTGTTGCGCGGCCGCGCGCCCGGGGCCTCCAGCGCTTTGCGGTGGTGCCTTCGTCGGCATAGCACGCGGACACGAACAGAGACTCGGGGTCGAGCTCGTCGTTGTTCTCGGCATTGGCGACCGCGGAAGCAAGAAGCTTGCCCACGGTGCGCGCCGCATCTCGCTCGGAGAAGCGGAGAATGTCCGCAGCCTCGTGTACCGGCAGGCCACGGACCAAGTCCAGCACCTCACGAACCTTGAACGCCGACATGTGAGCGTTGCGTAGGACCGCCCTGGTCCCTTCCCGCTCGTTCGTCTTCGGTCCTGTCATCAGCGCTTACCCTGCCTCTCCTGGCCGGCGTGGTAGCGGAAGGTACGGGTCGGGGCGAACTCGCCCAGCTTGTGGCCGACCATCGACTCGGTGATGTACACCGGTATGTGCTTGCGGCCGTCGTGGACGGCGATCGTATGGCCAACCATGTCTGGGATGATCGTCGAGCGTCGCGACCAGGTTTTGATAACCCGCTTCTCCGAACGCGAGTTGAGGTCGTCCACCTTCTTCAGCAGGTGGTCGTCGACGAAAGGACCCTTTTTAAGGCTACGCGGCATTTATCGATCTACCTCCGGGCGCCGCGGGTGCGCCGGCGGCGGACGATTAGCTTCTCTGACGGCTTCGTTCTGTCTCTTGTGCGTCCCTCGGGCTTGCCCCACGGCGACACGGGATGGCGCCCACCAGACGTCTTGCCTTCGCCACCACCGAGGGGATGGTCCACCGGGTTCATAGCGACACCGCGGGTCTGGGGCCGGACACCTTTCCAGCGGTTGCGGCCGGCTTTGCCGATGCTCACAAGCTCCGCCTCGGAGTTGCCGACCTCGCCCAGGGTCGCCCTGCAGTCGATAGGGACCCGGCGCATTTCGGTCGAGGGCAGCCGCAGCGTAGCGAAGTCGCCTTCTTTGGCGACTAGCTGCACGCTCATGCCCGCTCCTCTCGCCAGTTTGCCACCACCGCCGGGCTTCAGCTCGACGTTGTGCACGACCGAACCGACCGGGATGAACCGCATCGGCAGTGCGTTGCCTGGGCGGATGTCCGCCCCGGGACCGCTTTGGACCTTGTCGCCGACCGAGATCTTCGCCGGCGCCAAGATGTAGCGCTTCTCCCCGTCGTGGTAGTGCAGAAGCGCGATGCGGGCGTTGCGGTTCGGATCGTATTCGATTGCGGCGACCGTGGCAGGTACGCCGTCCTTGGTCCGCTTGAAGTCGACGATCCGGTACTGCTGCTTGTGGCCTCCGCCCTTGTGGCGGGCCGTCTTGCGACCGTAGGAGTTACGACCGCCGGTCTCCGTCTTTGGGGCGAGGAGCGATTTCTCCGGTCGAGTCTTGGTGATCTCGGCGAAGTCGGAGACCGTCTGGAAACGGCGGCCCGCGCTGGTTGGTTTGCGCTTTCGGAGAGCCATGTTCAGTTCGCCTCGAATATCGGGATGGTCTGGCCGGCAGCGAGAGTCACAATGGCTCGCTTGGTGTCGGGTCGCTTGCCGAAAGTCGGCTTGCCCCTGTTGCGCTTGCGCTTGCCCGGTCGGTTCAAGGTGTTCACCTTGACCACGTTGACAGCGAAAATGGACTCGATAGCCCGGCGGATCGCCAGTTTGTCGGCGGTCTTTGCGACCACGAACGTATACACCCCTGCATCGAGCAGCCCGTAGGACTTCTCAGAGACAACCGGGCGCAGGATCACGTCGCGGGGATCACTCATCTGCAGACTCCTCTGATTCGTCTGACTCCTCTGACTCATCTGACTTCTCTGCGGCTACCGCCTCTGCAGGCCCTTTCGAGGTCTCAGGTTCCTGCGCCGTTTCCTTTGCCGGTGTGGTCCGAGCCGGCTTCGTTAGCGTCGGGCTCTCGACCGGAACGGAGCCGTCGGGGGGTGCCGGCAGAGTCGCGTCGGTGAACACGATCCAGTCGTTGCAGAGCACGTCATACGCGTTCAGCTCGCCGTCGAGGATCACCTGGACGTGAGGCAGATTGCGGAACGATCTGTAAGCGGTCTCGTCGCTGCGACCCAGCACGACCAGAACCTTGCCCTCGAGGCCGAGCGCGCCGAGCGCAGCTCGAGCTTCCTTCGTGCTCGGTGTCTCCCACGGCCATCTGTCGACCAACGCAATCCGCCCCTGAGCGGCTCTGTCCGACAAGGCGCAGCGCAAAGCGAGGCGCACCATCTTGCGGGGAGTCCTCTGGCGGTAGCTGCGCGGCTTGGGTCCAAGCGCCACCCCACCGCCGGTGAAGTGCGGAGCGCGCTCCGAGCCTTGACGGGCGCGACCAGTGCCTTTCTGCTTGAACGGCTTCTTGCCTCCCCCCGACACCTCTGCCCGGGTCTTCGTCGACTGGGTTCCCGCACGAGCTGCTGCAAGCTGAGCTGTGACAACTTGGTGGAGGAGGGCGATGTTCGGCGCAACCGAGAAAACAGCGTCGTCGAGTTGGACAGACCCGTCCGCTTCACCCGCAGCGGAGCGGCGTTCGACGCTCACGGACATCATTTGCCTCCCTTGATGGCGTCGCGGATCACGACCATCCCGCCACGCGGACCGGGGACGGCCCCTTTGAGCAGCAGCAGGTTACGTTCCGGGTCGGCCTTGACCACTTCCAGGTTGAGGGTGGTGACCTGGCCTGAGCCGTACTGGCCGGCCATGCGGGTACCTTTGAAAACCCTCGCCGGGGTGGCGCATGCGCCGACGGAACCCGGAGCTCTGTGATGCTTGTGGTTACCGTGGCTCGCACCCTGGCCGGAGAAGTTGTGGCGCTTCATGCCTCCAGCGAAGCCCTTACCTTTGCTCACGGCGGTGACGTCGACCTTGTCGCCCGCCGCAAGCACCTCGACAGAGATCTCGTCGCCAACCCCGATGCCGTCCGTATCGTCGAGGCGCAGCTCGACGAGACGCTTGCCGGGGTCAACACCGGCAGCAGCGAAGTGTCCGGCCTCCGGCTTGTTCAGCCGCTGGACCTTCTTTTGTCCGTAGGTGACCTGAAGGGCGCGGTAGCCGTCCCTCTCGGGGGTCTTGACCGCTACGACACGAACCGGGTCTACCCGGACGATCGTCACCGCGATAACACGGTTCTGGTCGTCCCATACCTGGCTCATGCCGACTTTCTCGCCGACTATCGCTTTGGATGGCACAGCTGGACTCTTTCCCTTGGGGCTCGTGGCGGAGGCTTGGCGCACAACAGAACACCAACCTCACACGCGGATGCTCCGCTCAGCTAGCCGGGCGGAACACTCGAAAATGACTATCGCCGCGGGGTCTCCTCAGCACGCCTGATCCACACGGGAACAGGAGCACATCGGACACCCGCAGACACGGTTTGTACGACGGCTCACGAGTATAGCGTCCACGAGGCGATCTCGCGCCAGGCGGCGATCGCGCGCCAGCGGGCGTTTCGGCGCGCGGGCGCCAAGGGATCGGTCAGACTAAGAGGATGCCGCACTCCTTCGCTCCTCCCCCGGCGCCTTACGGGGCATCGAGTGCTGTCGCTCCCCGGGTCTCCGAGATCCGTGCAGAGCTGCGCTTCGACGCCGCGTCAGCCGAAGCGAGAGCGGTCGCCACCGTCGACTTCACGACGGGCGCGTTCGACGGAAAGCCTGCGCTCGACCTTCGCCAAGAGCTCCTTTGGGTACGCCTGGACGGCAAGCAGGTCTCCACAGACGACTTCGCCCACCACGACATGGGTGCCGGTTGGGCGGCACGGACACGGGTGCTCGACATCGACTTACCGGCCGACAGCCATCACCGCCTCGAGGTCGGCTACGAGCTCGCGACGCCCGACTGCGAAGCCGCCAAGCCGATCGGCTGGACGAAAGGCGGCGTCGACTTCGACATGTGGATGTCGGACCTGTACCCAGGTCGTTACCTGGAGATGTGGGTGCCGGCCCCGCTGATTCATGACCGCTTTGCTCTGCACCTCGACATCACCCTCGACGGTGTCGACCGGCCCCACAAGCTGGTGGCGAACACGGGCGGCGTCGACGCAACCCCCGGGGGGCGGCATTGGTCGCTCATGTACCCCGCCCACTACACCGCCCTGTCACCGATGCTCGTGATCGCTCCGGCAGAGCGGATCGAAACGAGACGGAGCGCGCTTCGGATTCCCGGCCGGAGCCGATCCCTCGGACTCGTAGTCGCCCAACTGGCCGACGCCGGCGCCGACCTCGCAGCCTGCGAAGCAGACCTCTCCGCCTGGCTGTCCTATCTCTCTGCGCGATACGAACCGTGGCCTCACGGTGACACCTTCTGGGCACTCATATGGGGCGCTTCTCGCGGCATGGAGTACGACGCTGCGACCACGTCGGCCGTGTCGGCGCTCGAACATGAAGTGTTCCACAGCTGGTTCGGCAGAGGGGTCAAACCAGCCCGGGCTGCGGACGGGTGGATCGACGAGGCGCTCGCTTCCTGGTCGACGTCGAGCCGGCGGTCGGAGAACCCTCGTTTTCTGACCGAAGAGCTCGGCTTGGACGATCCACCGGTAGAGCTCTATCCCCCGCACCCGTGGTCGCGTAACACGGCCGTCGGCGCCTACAGCGATGGCGTCCGGCTCATCGGCGGGATCGCGCACCTTATGGGCGGGGCCGACCGGATGCGGGCGGCTCTGGCCGACTGGTACCGGGCCAACGCAGGAAAAATGGTGACCACCGACGGACTCGCAGCCCACCTCAAAGCCTGGTCCGGACTCGACATCGGACCCTGGTGGGCCCGCTATGTACACGGACGAGGGTAACCCGACATGCTGCGCATAGCGCCAAGATGCTTATAATCATTTCGCAGTGACGGGCGTCTACGATCGGCGTTCGTTCTTAGGCGGCTGACATGGCGCGCTGGCGGGCGGGAGCCCCCAGGGGAGGAATGCAAGAAATGAACTGGTATTTCGACACCGACCCAGAGTTCCAGAAGGAACTCGACTGGATGGACTCCTTCGTCACCGACGAGATCGAGCCGATCGACCACGTGATCGCGCACCCCTACGACACTTCGGACCCGTTGCGCAATGCTCTGATCAAACCGCTCCAGCAGGAGGTCAAGGAGCGTGGTTTGTGGGCAGCGCACTTGGGGCCGAATTTGGGTGGCCTCGGGTTCGGGCAGCTGAAGCTGGCGCTCATGAACGAGATCCTCGGCCGTTCCACCGCCGCTCCGGTCGTGTTCGGATGCCAGGCACCCGATTCCGGCAACGCCGAAATCCTGGCCCACTTCGGCTCGGACGCTCTCAAGGATCGCTACCTCGAGCCGTTGCTCTCCGGGGATATCGTGTCGTGCTATTCGATGACGGAACCGCAAGGAGGCACCGACCCGACGCAGTTCGTCACCCGGGCCGAGCGCGACGGCGACGAATGGGTGATCAA
>JAKCEB010000052.1 GCA_021838305.1 Actinomycetes bacterium
TTGCACCAGACGAGCACCCTGTTTCGTGCCAACCCGCTCATACACGGCGAGCAGCTCTACACCATGCTCCTGTCGTTCGTAGCGTTCGGCCTCGGCTTCGCCTGGCTTGTGATGCATCGCTACCGCCTCGAGGTCCTCCAAGACCGATTCGGCGAGGAGGGCTATGGCCTTGCAATCAAGGAGCGCAGAGCCGAGGGAGGCCTGCGGGTCGGCACCGCACCTGCTTCGCATCAGGGCGAGGTCGCAACGTGAACGGCTACGTCGCAGGTGGCTGGGGCGCGACGGCCGGCGTGCTCGCCCTGTACTCGTGGAGGATGCTGCATCGCGGCAGGCTTCTAGCGAGGAAGCTCGACCCGGCGAGGGCTACCAGGAGGGAAAAAAGGTGGCGGTGACGACTGACAGTTCTGCGCCCACGGTCACCGGGCGAGAAGCGGTCGGGCCAGCCCCACGAGTTCGAGTCGGGCGCTCGCTGCTCGCGTCGAGGCGTCGCCAGGTCATTGCGGGACTGGTAATCGCTCTTGCCATCGGATTCGTGGTCTTCGAAGGTCTCGGAAACGCGCTGTCGTACTATCAGACGGTGCCCCAAGCCCTAGCGGCGCGACAAGCTCTAGGGGTGAAGCCTTTCCGGATCATGGGAACCGTCGGACCGTCCGTGAAACAGGTTGACAATCGAACTGTCTTCGACATCTCCTACCAGGGTCAGACCGTGTCGGTCGTCGACAGCGCGGATCCGCCTCAACTGTTCAAACCTGGCATACCGGTTGTGCTCGAGGGGCATTTCGCGAAAGGCAGCGACGTGTTCGACTCCGATCTGATAATGGTGAAGCACAGCGCGAACTACGTACCAGCGAAGGGCGAGCCGGCGTCGGTGACGGCCCAGACGGCCGGATCGTGAACGCCGCCCTTGGCGAGAGCGCCGACCTCCTGGCGTTCGGGGCGGCCGTCGTCGGCTGCCTCACTTTGATGTTAGGTCTGCTTCGAAACAGACCGAATCTCGTCCGCGCCGGCCGTGTCTACACGTGGGTTATTCTCGCAGGCGCTGTCCTTGCGACTGTGGCGATGCAACACGCCCTGATCACCCACGATTTCAGGCTCGCTTATGTCGCTAACAATGACAGCACGCAGACTCCGATCCTCTACCGGATCACGGCCATGTGGTCGAATCTCGCCGGCTCGATCCTGCTGTGGGGGCTGATACTCGCGGGGTGGATCGCGGCGACGGCGATCCGATTTCGCAAGCGGGCCACAGACCCGCTGATCGGCTGGGCTATGGCGATTGCTTACGCCGTGGCTGCGTTCTTCTTCGGGCTCATGCTTACCGGGTCCAATCCCTTTACGCTCGTGAAGGGCGCTATCCCGTCAGACGGACCAGGACCGGACCCGCTGCTTCAGAACAACGTGCTTGTGGCGTTCCATCCCCCCCTGCTCTACCTCGGCCTTGTCGGTTTCACCATCCCGTTCGCTTTCGCGTGTGCAAGCCTGATCACGGGGCGCGTCGGCGAGGGTTGGCTTGTCGAGATGCGCCGGTGGACTCTGTTCTCTTGGGGGTTTCTCACTTTCGGCTTGATCCTCGGCGCTTGGTGGAGTTACAAGGTGCTGGGTTGGGGCGGTTACTGGGCGTGGGATCCGGTGGAGAATGCGGCGTTCGTGCCTTGGATCACTGCTACCGCGTACCTTCACTCGGTGCGGGTTCAAGAGCAGCGGGGGATGCTCCGGGTGTGGAACCTGTCGCTTCTTACGGCAACGTTCAGCCTGACCATCCTTGCCACCTTCCTCACGCGCTCGGGTATCCTCGCTTCGGTTCACTCGTTCAACAACACCGGCATCGGCCCTGCGCTGCTGGTGTTGTTCGCGGCGGTTGTAGCACTGTCAGTCGGGTTGTTGGCCTGGCGGGGGGACCTCCTTCGATCGCCGGGTTCGATAGGTTCTGCCGCCTCCCGCGAGGCAGCTTTCTTGGTCAACAACCTGGCATTCGGCGCGTTTGCGCTGGTGGTCCTACTCGGCACCGTCTACCCCTTGGTGGTCCAAGCGGTCAGCGGCCAGCAGTTGACCGTAGGCGCCCCGTATTTCAATACCCTGACGATGCCTATCGTCGTCTGCATCCTGTTCTTGATGGCCGTGGCTCCGGTCCTGCCATGGCGAAAAGCTTCCCCTGACCTTCTGCGTCGGAGACTGCTCAAGCCGGCAGCGTTCGCCGTTGCCGTGCTAGTGGTGGCCGTCCTCGCAGGGGTTCGGGGCCTCAACCCGCTTCTGGCGTTCGGGCTCGGCGGTTTTGCATTCGCAACAGCGCTTCGCCAGCTCTTCGTGGAGGTCAAAGGGCGAGGCATCACCGGTGCAACCGGCCCCGCAGGGGGGGGCATGATCGTCCATATTGGTGTGGTGCTGATAGCTGTGGGCTTCGCCGCCAGCCATTCGTTTGCGGTGAGCCGGCAGCTCACCCTGAACCCGGGTCAGACCGCAACATTCGACGGCCACACCTTCAAGTACCTTGGAACGGCAAACATCGCCACGCCAACCCACACCGGATTGGAAGCCCAGGTGGTGATGGACAACTCCGTGCGCCTCGACCCGGCTATCAGCGACTATCCCTTCGCTCAAGAGGCAATCGGCACCCCGTCGGTTCGCAGCACGCTCAGCCAGGACGTTTATCTCACTCTCGCGTCGACGCCGGCAAAGCCGACGTCGGCCGTGGTGATAGGAGTCATCGTCGAACCACTCGTCAGTTGGATATGGCTTGGCGGTGCCGTCATGGCGTTCGGGACTTTGATGTCCGCGTGGCCGAGACGCAAGAGAGACGCCAAGCCGAAACCCGAGGCGCCGGGGGCTGAAGCGGAAACCGGAGATACGGTAGCCCCCGAGACGCTCGTCGACCGTACGCAAGCTCTGGTGGGGGTTCCGATTCGAGCCGCGGGTCTCGGCACGGCGAGCGCAGGACAATGAGGCCGAGGCCAGACGTCTCCCACTCCGAGTTGTCAGAGCCGGCGGTTTCAGAGCCGGCGGTTTCAGAGCCCGGAGTTTCACGAACCGGTACCGCACGCAGGCGGCGCTCCAGGGCGGTCCTTTACGCCTCCTTGGTCGTAGCCGCCCTTCTGGCAGTTCTGATCACACTGCTTGCATCGAGCAAGCCGGTCGCCGATTCGGTCGCTTCCAGCCCGCTGCTCGGTAAGTCGGCCCCGCAAGTCTCGGGCAGGGCGCTCAACGGCAAGGGAGCCTTCTCGCTCTCCTCCTTTCGCGGCCGGTGGGTCCTTCTCAATTTCTCCGCCAGCTGGTGCATTCCCTGCAGGAATGAAACGCCACAGCTGCTGACATTTCAATCAGAACATGCGCTCTCGGGTGACGCAACTGTCTTCGCAGTCGAGTTCGATCCGAGCGACTCGGCAAACCTCGCAGCATTCCTAGCCTCGAACCACGCCCCGTGGCCGGCCATCAACGATCCCTCGGCCGAGGTCTCATACGGTGTCACTGGAATACCGGAGTCGTACCTGATCGACCCGGCTGGAACAGTGGTCGCCAAGTTCTTCGGCGGTGTCACCTCGACACAGGTGGACAAGTCGATTTCTCAGGCCTCTTCGTGAGGCTCCCCGTCAGCGACCGCGAGGCGACTGGTAGGCCCGGCAGGCGCGACCGCATTCGAAGGTGGCTGCCGTGGGTGGGCCTTGTCGCGGTCGCCTGCGTGGTCCTTGGACTTGGAATCCATCAGGCTTCGGTCGGGAGCAGTCTCGACGCTCGAACGGCTCACATCGCCGGGCTTGTGCGCTGCCCCGTGTGCAACGGTGAGACCGTCGCCCAAAGCCAGGCGACCCCGGCCGTTGAGATACGAGCTCAAATCAAAGTCGACCTTCAGAATGGCGAGAGTCAAAGCCGGATCCTGTCCGGACTCGTAGCTGAGTACGGGCCCAGTATCTTGGAGAAGCCTCCGGCGACGGGGGCCGGATTGATCGTATGGATCTTGCCGATCGGGGCTGCTATGGCGGCGTTGGTCGGGGTCGGCTTCGTGCTGAGAAAGTGGCGGAACCGCGGCCGTCTGGAGGATCTCGACGATCCCCCGCTAGGCGCGCACCCGGCGTTTGCTTCTCAAGCGGTATTGGAAATCGATTCCGCAACCGACGCTGCGACGCCGCCACCCCAAGGCAAGCCTCCGGCGGTGCTTGTGGATGTCGCCCCCGTCGGAGAGGTGTCGCCGGCTGAGGGCAAAGGGGCTGCGCGCCTAAGCCTGTTGCGTCGATCCAAAAAGAAGCGATGGGTGCTTGCAGGCACGGGCGTCGTTCTCGTCGTCGGCGGCACCTCGTGGGCCCTCGCTGCATTCACAGGGACGCGCCTACCGGGCGAAGAGGTAACCGGCAAGACTCTCACCGGTCCCCAAGTATCGGCGGAACTGCTGGCAGCCAACGCCGACGAGTCGAAGGGCAATGTGGTTGCCGCGGTAGGCGAGTATCAAAAAGTACTAAACGTCGACCAGACGAACGTCGAGGCGCTCTGCGGGGAGGGATGGCTGCTCGCGCAGACAGGGCAACCGGCCCTCCTCGACAAGGGACTGGCGATGCTCGTCAGTGCCGAGAAGGTGGACCCGGCATACGGCCCTGCCCACGTCTATCGGGGGATAGCCCTCCTGGGCGAAGGCGATTACACCGACGCCATCCCGGAGCTCGAATGGTACCTCGGTCATCAGCCGGAGGCGAGCCTGAAGGCCGAGGTTTCTCAAGCGTTGGCTAAAGCGAAGGCGGAGCAGGCCGCAGCCGCGAAAGGCTGAACTTCCACGCTGCGTGGCGTCGCTAGTTTGCCCGGAGACGGCGGAGCTCGCCGACGACTTCCGCCAGCCTCTCGCCGGCGAGGTCGATCTCGGCATCAGATGTGTTCCAGCCGACTGAGAACCGGAGGCTGCGCTCCGAGTCGAATCCCATCGCCGCAAGCACCGGGGAAGGTTCCAGCATTTCCGAAGAACACGAGCTTCCGGAATGGGCGGCGACCCCTTTCTGGTCCAGGCCTACTAGCACCGGTTCCGCCTCGAGGTCATCGAAGCCGAGACAGACCAGACTCGGCAGCCGCTGAAGCGGATCGACGGGGCCGTAGAGGCGCGTCCCGTCGAGTGAGGCGGCGACGTCCCGCAAGGCTTCCGCTTGGAGTTGCGCTCGAGCCGCTTCCCCAGCAAGCGAGTCGCCTGCGACTAGGGCTTCGGCCACCGCAGCAAAACCCACGGCGCCGGCGACGTTCTCCAGTCCCGCCCTGCGGGCTCGCTCTTGAGCTCCTCCGAGCAGGAGGGGTTCGATCCGGAGGCCCCTTCGCACCAGAAGCGCCCCGACGCCCGTCGGGCCGCCAATGTGATGGCACGAAACCGACATCAGGTCGACCCCGAGAGCGTCGAAGTCGATCCTCACGACCCCCGTCGCTGCAGTCGCGTCGACGTGCAGCAAGACCCCGGCAGCCCGGCAGATGTCGGCGACCTCGCGCACCGGCTGAAGTGTGCCGACCTCCTGGTTGGCTAACTGGCAGTGGACGAGCGCAACGTTGCCTTCTCGGACGAGTCGATCGAGCTCGTCGACCAGGACGAAACCTTCGGGGTCGACGTTCACCCACCGGATTTCCGCGGCCCAGCGTGCGGAGGATTCTCTGACTGCTGCCGACTCGACCCGAGGGAGCACGGCGACGGGTTCCCGACTCGACGCATGGGTGCCGTAGACCGCCGCATTGACCGATTCCGTCGCACCGGATGTAAAGATCACCTCCCTCGGACGTGCCCCGAGAAGGGCGGCTACCTGGTCGCGGGCGTCCTCGAGGCGCTGTCGAGACGACCTACCTTCGAAGTGGAGGCGCCCGGGGTCGGCCGCGGCCAGCCATGCGACCATGGCGTCGAGGGCACATTGTCGCAACGGTGAGCTTGACGCGTGATCCAGGTAGGCCCGCAAGGCAGGCGTCACCTAGACGATACGACGCAGGCATCGTCGCCCGCGCCGGGTAGGATCGCCGAAGGCGCTGGTGACTGCGGCAACAGCGGCCGCGAACGCCCGCTCCCTCAGCGGGTTGGCGTGCTCGGCGGTGCGCGCCTCGGCGCGAACTTCACCCGGGTGGCGCTCGCTAACCTCGGAGGCTCCAGTGCCCACGGCGGTATCCTACCTATCGCGACGGTGGGCGATGTCTGCCGGCATTCGAGATCGCGGGAAAGGACCATTCGTGTCGCCGAGCAGCGAGCAGGTGATGGGCGTACTCACAAAGGTTGAGGAACCCGAGCTCAGGCGGAGTCTCACCGACCTGGGGATGATCCGCGACGTCGAAGTACGAAGGAGGAAGGTATCGGTCACGGTCGCTCTCCCCGCTGCCGACAGCGCTTCGCGGGTCGAGATCTCGACCAGAGTGAGGGCGGCTGTCGCCGGTCTCGGGGGAGTCAAGGACGTGGCCGTCAACTTCGTCGTGATGAACCCGCAAGAGGCGGAGGCGCTGACCCGCACGGCGGCTACGCCAGGCGGCCCGAGACGTTCCGCTTCCATACCCGTCAGTGCAGGAGCGCCGGCGGCCGGTAATTCTCAACCGGGGGCGACAGCGCCGAGAAGCCCATTGGGCCATGAACAGGGTCGCGCGAATCCGTTCGGCACCAACAGCCGTACGAGGGTCATCGGAATCAGCTCCGGTAAGGGCGGGGTTGGGAAATCGACGGTGACGGTCAACTTGGCGGTCGCGCTTGCTCAGGCCGGCCACGACGTGGCGCTCCTCGACGCTGACGTATACGGCTTCTCGGTGCCGGGAATGCTCGGGATTACCGAGGAACCGACCGTCTCGGATCTGAAGATGACCCCGCCCGAGGCGCACGGTGTCCGCTGCATGTCGATGGGTTTCTTCTTGGAGGACGAGCAGCCGGTCGTATGGCGAGGCCCGATGCTTCACAAAGCGCTCGAGCAGTTCCTGGTGGACGTCGACTGGGGTGATCCGGAGTTCCTCCTCGTAGACATGCCGCCCGGGACGGGAGACGTGGCTCTGTCCATGGCGCAGTACTTGCCGACCTCGGAAATGTACGTGGTGACGACACCCCAACCGGCGGCGCGCAAGGTCGCGCAGCGAAGTGCCTACATGGCGAAGAAACTGAAGCTTCCGATGCGAGGTGTCATCGAGAACATGAGCTGGTGGCGTTCACCCGGCGGGGAGCGTGAGTACATCTTCGGCCAAGGGGGGGGCACCCAGCTTGCCGAAGAGCTCGGCGTCACCCTCTTGGGGCAGATCCCCCTGGACACGGCCGTCCGCGAGGGTGGTGACTCTGGCGCGCCGATTACCGTAACCGCAAGTGACTCCGAAGCCTCACACGCGTTCGCAAATCTCGCGAAGGCGGTCGCTGGCAAAGGCCGCACCCGTGTCTTTCACCCAGAGCTGACAGTTCGGTGAAAAATGTGGCGATACCGCGCTCCGCTTAAGGCTCTGAAGCTGCCAATAATGTCAAGGTGACAGTCGACGCCGCACGTGGAGGGTCAGATAGCGGGACACCGGTCGGTAGACGGGTCGTGCTCGGCATGCTCGGGCTCGGGGCGCTCGGCGTGGTCGCAGGTAAAGGGATCCAAGGTGGGATCGACACTGCTCTGACGCCTTTGCAGCAGCTTGACCCGACGGGCCTCGCGTCGCTCATCCCGGGCGACTACTTCCGGATCTACACGGTCACGTCGGGGTACCCTTACGAATCCGACGCCGACTACCGCCTCAGCGTCGACGGAATGGTAGACAAGCCCCTCAACCTGCAGCTTTCCGATCTGCAGGCGATGCCGCCGACCAGCATGGTACGAACCTTTCAATGCGTCACGGGTTGGCAGGTTCAGAACGTGCACTGGACCGGAGTCAAGCTGTCGGACCTGCTTGGCGAGGCAAGCGTGGCCAAGGGCGCGACGGCTCTGCGCTTCGAGTCTTTCGACGGGCTGTACACCGAGAGCCTGACCCTCGACCAAGCTGCCCGACCCGACATAATCGTCGCCTACTCGATGCTCGGCGGTCCGGTGAGCCGTGAACACGGTGGCCCGGTGCGTCTCTACGTGGCCCCTATGTACGGGTACAAGTCGATCAAGTGGCTGTCACGCATAACGGTAGTGGATCGGGTGGAGCCGGGCTATTGGGAGGACAACGGCTACGCCGTCGATGGGTGGATCGGCCACAGCAATGGCTACGGTTCCTGAGTCGCCCGAGGCCGCCCCTGAAGGAGGCACTGCCGGGGTGAGGATCGAACGGTTCGACGCTGTCGAGCGAGCCGCCCACTGGACGACGGCTTTCTTGTTCGCTGTCCTGATCCTGACTGGGGCTGCGCTGTACCTGCAGCCCGTCGGGGCGATCGTAGGGCGAAGGTATCTCGTGGAGCAGATCCATGTCTACTGCGGGATTGCCCTTCCCTTTCCTGTCTTGGCGGCGTTGAGCGGATCGTGGGGGCGGGGGATCCGCGCGGATATAAAGCGATTCAACCGATGGACCGGCGCCGATCGGGTGTGGCTTCGGGCGACCGTCCAAAAGCGGCCGGTTCGACTCGCAAGGCGCGACGCCGTGGCGCTCGGCAAATTCAACGCCGGACAGAAGCTGAACGCAGCCTGGACCGCAGGCGGCGGGCTTGTCATGCTCGGGACGGGCCTAATCATGCGCTTCTACCAGCCTTGGCCTTTATCGTGGCGCACGGGAGCGACTTTCGTCCACGACTGGCTGGCTGCGGCGATCGTAGTAGTGGCGGTCGGCCACATAGGTATGGCGCTCAGACACCCCGAGTCGCTGGACTCGATGCGCTCCGGCTCGGTGAGCAGGCAGTGGGCGGCCGCTAACGCTCCACGCTGGCTGGAGGAGGTAGCCCCCTCGGAGCCGGTTCAGAAGACGTCGTAGCCCTTGGGGAGCTGGTCGGGGTCCCAGCCGAGCACGTCGAGCGCGCAACGGCACGCATAACGGTCGGTCATCCCGTCGACCCACCCGACTGCGCCGAGAAGAGGGTCGAGTTCGAGCTGGGCGTCGACCGGCAACTCCTCGGGCCTGTCGCAAAAGTGCTCGACAAGCGCTCGCAGCATCGTGACAACCGTGCGAGCCTGGCGCTTGGAGCCGTCGGTGAGGTAGATCCGCTCATGGTTAAACCCTCGCAGCTGCGCTAGCGCCTCGCCCATCGGTTCCGAGAGACCTACCAGACCGGTCCGCTGCAGGACCTCGACAGCGTCGGTTACAAACGAGTGCAGCTGGCTCGAACGAGTCGACCCGCAAAGCTCGACTACGACCTCGGGAAGGTCGCCGTAAGCGACGAGCCCTGCACTGGCGGCGTCCTCCAGGTCGTGAGCGCAGTAGGCGATCCGGTCTGCGAGGCCGACTACTTGGCCCTCCGGAGTGCACGGCGCGGGACGGGACCACGAATGGTTCCGGATCCCGTCGAGGGTTTCGAAGCAAAGGTTCAGCGGTGCCGACGTGACGTCTGCGCCCCAAACCGCATGGTCGAATCCTTCGACGAACACGGAGAAGGCGTCCTCGGAGGCGTGACCGCCGGGACCGTGACCGCAATCGTGGCCGAGGGCGATCGCCTCGGTCAAGGACACGTTGAGCCGGCAAGCCCGGGCGATAGCGGTCGCCACCTGGGCTACCTCCAAAGCGTGCGTGAGGCGGGTGCGCTGATGGTCGGCCGGGAAGATGAACACCTGGGTCTTGCCCGCAAGGCGACGAAAAGCAGGCGAGTGGAGGATACGGTCCCTGTCACGCTCGAAGCGGGTTCGCAACGCGTCGGGCTCCTCACTTCGAGCACGCCGCTCCTCTCCGATCGACAGCGTAGCCCCCGGTGCGAGCTCCGAGATTTCGCTTTCCTCGCGGGAATCCCTGTCGAAGCGTCTGCGAGGAGTGACCCGCACGCGACTTGCACCCTGATGCGCCTGGCGCACTGAAAGGCCCGAATCCTGAAAACCGCCCATGGTCGACGCCCACCTTCGAGCGCGGTCCGTGGCGTCAGCCACTTCATCGATCACCTCAGGAGGCGAAGCGCCGCGACGTCCTTTCACGGCACCCAAGCTACCCGGCGGGTGAGACGGACACGCCCGAATCGAAGTCTGCCCCATAGGGAGACGAGGGCGTAGCGTCCTGTCGGGCCCCGGCCTTCGAGATCTCCAACGAGCGCGCAAGCACAGAGTCGAGCATCGACTCGGTGAGCCTGCCGGTGAAGGTGTTCTGCTGGCTCGGATGATACGAGCAGATCAGCGTGATACCGCTGGCGGTGGTCGCTTCGACCCCGTGACCGAATCGGGGTCTCGGTCGGGGAACCCCGACGAGCCCGGCGACAGCCTGGTAGGCGAACGCGCCAAGGGCCACAACAACCCGTACCGGTCCGACGAGCGCCAGTTCGCGGCGAAGGAATGTGGAGCAGCTATCGCGCTCCGACGGCTCGGGCCTGTTGTCGGGCGGGGCGCAGCGCACCGCCGCGGTCACCCAAACGCCTTTAAGTTCGAGGCCGTCGTCGCTCGACCTGCTGGTCGGCTGGTTCGCCAGACCGCAGCGGAACATCGAAGCGAACAACCAATCCCCGGAGCGGTCCCCGGTGAACATCCGGCCGGTTCGATTCGCCCCGTGCGCGGCTGGTGCGAGACCAACCACGGCTATCGAGGCGAGCGGGTCACCGAACCCCGACACGGGCCGGCCCCAGTAGATCTCGTCGCGAAAGGCGGCGCGGCGATCGACTGCTACCGCCTCACGCCACGCGACCAGGCGTGGGCAGGCCCGGCATGAGTGGATCTCGTCTCGCAGGCCGAGGAGCGAGTCGGTGCGAAATCTGAGCTCAGAGTCCGGTTCCACTCCCGAGACACTAGGTTGGCGGAGACATGCCTACGCTCGCCCCCGAGACCGCCACTGCGTCGACGCAACCGCCGCTGCGCAAGGATCGAGACAGGAAGACACACCAGCCTTCGAGTGTCCTCATCCTCGTCCGACACGGCGCCACCTCCAGTACGGGAAAGATACTTCCGGGGCGAGCGAAAGGCCTCAATCTGTCCGACGCCGGCCGCGCGCAAGCTACGAAGGTCGCCGAGAGACTGGCTGCTTGGTCGCAGAGTCGGGGCGCCAACGGCATTTCGGCGGTGTACTCGTCGCCTTTGGAGCGGACCCGTCAAACAGCGGCTCCGATCGCCAGCGCGTTGCGCCTTCGCGTATCAGTCGAACGCGGCCTGATCGAGTGTGACTTCGGAGAGTGGACGGGCGCTGAGCTCAAAGCTTTGACGAAGCTTCCCGAGTGGACGACCGTGCAGCGCTACCCGAGCGGTTTTCGTTTTCCGAAAGGTGAATCTTTTGCTGAGATGCAGGCTCGTATGACGTCGACCCTCGGCCGCGTGCGCAACGACCATCCGGGCCAAGCCGTGGTTCTTGTCTCCCATGCAGATCCGATCAAGGCCGCCGTCGCGGACGCCCTCGGCACCCATCTGGATCTCTTCCAGCGGATCGTGATCTCGCCCTGCTCGGTGACAGCGATCTCCTACGGGTCGTCGGGACCGAACGTGCTGTCCGTCAACTCCACCGCCGATATGACCGAGCTGGTGGCCTCGTGAGCGAGTCCTTCGACCTTCCCGAGGCGGACTGGGTGCTGATCGGCGTGGTCGGGGAGCCCGGGAGGCGAACCTTCTACCTTCAAGCTGGGCAGGGCTCCACGGCCGTGACGCTCAAAGTCGAGAAGGCGCAGGTTGGCGCCCTCGCCGGTTTCATCGCGGACATGCTCGCCGACCTGCCAGAGGAGGCCGGGACGGACGCTGGAGCGTCGGTCGGGGGAGACCTCCGCGAACCTGTTGAGCCAGCGTGGACAGTAGGGGCAATCCAGCTTCGATACGACAATGTCGCCGACCGTGTGATCGTCCACGCCGAGGAGGTCGTCGCTGAACTCGAAGGTGAAGCGCCGTCCGACGATGCGGGGACTGCACGGATAGGCCTCTCACGCTCGCAGGCCCGGTCGTTTGTGGAAGTGGGCTCGGCGCTGGTCAACTCCGGAAGGGCTATCTGCCCGCTATGCGGTCGCCCGATGAACCTCGAAGGACATTCGTGCCCTCGCACGAACGGCCACCACTCGGCGTAGACGCGGCGAAGCTTCTCTCGACCGGCACCGTCGAGATCGAGGGCCGGATGCCGTGGAGCAGCAACGGGACGTTCCTTGTAACGGTCGCGGATAGCACGAATTCTGCCGCGGCGATCTACAAGCCGGTCCGCTTCGAGCGGCCCCTGTGGGACTTCCCGGGTGGCCTGTACCGGCGTGAGGTCGCAGCCTTCGAGCTTGCCGGCGTCCTCGGATGGGACATCGTCCCTCTCACAGTCGAAGTGGGCGATTCGGCACCGCTCGGAGCTGGTTCCATGCAGATCTTCGTCGATGCGGTCTTCGAGGAGCACTACCTCACGCTCATAGCCGACGACGCTCACCGGCGAAGCCTTCGCCGGATCGCCGTATTCGACGTCATCGCCAACAACACCGATCGAAAAAGCGGTCATTGCCTGCTCGACCGCTCCGGCCACATATGGGGTATCGACCACGGCCTGTGCTTCCACCCCGAGCCGAAGCTCAGGACAGTGATATGGGATTTCGCGGGGGAGCCGCTAGACGAGCAGGACTTGGAGGATCTCCGTGCTGTCGATACCGGCGAGGTCGACCGGCGAATGCGGAACCTGCTCGACGCCGAAGAACGTGAAGCTATCTGCGAGCGGCTGGGAGTGCTGCTGGCGGAGGGACGCTACCCTTACCCGCAGACGAATCACCCCTACCCGTGGCCGCTGGTGTGAGACGACTGACGGGCTTTCGCGATTTCAGTTACGCTTTTCGAGTGCCTCGATCAACTGTGGGAGGACCTTCTTCACGTCGCCGACGATGCCTAGATCGGCAATAGAAAAGATCGGTGCCTCTTGGTCTTTGTTGATAGCAATTATGTTTTTGGAGTTTTTCATCCCGACCATGTGCTGAGTTGCGCCCGAGATACCGCAAGCGATGTAGACGTTCGGCTTCACGGTCTTGCCGGTCTGGCCCACTTGATGCGAGTACGGGACCCAGCCGGCGTCGACAATGGCGCGCGACGCTCCTGGGGCGCCTTTGAGGAGCTTCGCGACGCTCTCGATCAGCTGATAGCTGTCCGCGTCGCCTAGACCCCTTCCACCTGACACAACGACCGGCGCCTCGTCGAGTTTCGGCCCTTCGCTCTCCTCGACGTGCGAGGAGACGACTTTGGCCGCTCCCGTCGAAGCAAGATCGGGGACGTTCCAGTTGTCAGTCGTAGCGGCGCCGTCAGTTCCCGGTTCGGCAGCGAACGACTTAGCACGTATCACGAACAGACCTGGGCCCGCAGCTGTGAAGGATGCACGGAGGACTTCGGTGCCACCGAAGATGGCGTGCTCGGTTACGAGACCGCCACCGGATTCCTCGACGTCGACGATGTTCGTCAGCACCGGTCGGTCGAGACGGGCCGAGAGCCGGCCTGCGATGTCGCGCCCGTTGTAGGTCTGGGGAATGAAGATCGCGTCCGGGGAGGAGCCGGAGCGCACCTGGTCTGCGATCGCTGCGGCAACAGCGGGCCCCGGGAGGCCACCGCCAAGGTCGCCCACGCTGTGCATAGCCGGGGCGCCGTGGGCGCCCACGGCTTGCGCAATCTGAGACGGATCGCCCCAGGTGACAGCCTCGACCGTCGTTGCCAACTGCCGGGCTTTGCTGAGCAACTCGAGCGACACGGTTGCCACTTTGTCGGCGGTCCTGTCGACGACAACCCAGATCACGTTAAGAGTCATTTACCGAATTCCTTTGCTCAGATGACCTTGATGCGCTCGAGATACGCAAGAATGTGCTGGAAGCCTTCTCCGTCGTCGGTGACTATCTCCCCCGCAGAGCGTGCCTCGGCGGGAACGACCGAGACGACCTGCTGGCGGGACCCGGCCGTGCCGACCTCGGAAGTTTCGAGCCCCAAGTCGGCGACGCTGAGCTCCTCTACGGGCTTGCTCTTGGCCGCCATGATGCCTTTAAACGACGGGTATCGTGGCTCCACGACCCCCGCTGTCACGGTAACTAGTGCGGGAAGG
>JAKCEB010000274.1 GCA_021838305.1 Actinomycetes bacterium
GCGGCGCAGTACGGCTACGGCGTCATCTCGGTAAAAGTCACGATCACCGGTTCCAAGATCACCGACATATCCGTCGCCAACCTTCAGACAGCTGAAAGCTATTCGCAGCAAATCGCGAACCAGGTGATACCGACGTTGCGAGGCGAGATTCTCAAAGCTCAAAGCCTCAAGGTATATGGCATTTCCGGCGCCACTTACACCAGTGACGCTTACGCGCAGTCAGTCCAGTCGGCGCTGACCAAGCTGCATTTTCCATGACCTATCCGTCGTGTGACCCAAGTCGGCGGTGAGCCCGGCCGCGCGCGACTCGGCCGTCTTCTCACACGACGAGGAGGTGATGGGCACAGTCGTATCCTTTCGAGTTTTCAGGTACGCCATGCCCAAGGAAACGTTGCTCGACGCCGTAGCAACCGCCTGCGCTCTGCTTCACAGTGTCGACGACGTGTTCAGCACCTGGAAACCGGCAAGCCCGATCAGCCGTCTCCGGCGCGGCGAGATATCGATGACAGAAGCCCCGGCGCAGGTGTCGACGGTGCTCGAGCTATGCGAGCACGCCCGGGAGCGCTCAGGCGGCTGGTTCGATCCGTGGGCAATGCCAGGAGGAGTCGACCCCACCGGCCTGGTCAAAGGATGGGCGATCGAGCTGGCGCTCGACGTGCTGTGCGGGGCGGGCGTCGAGGCGGCCCTAGTCAACGGAGGCGGCGACATCGCAGTAGCCGGCCTCCCCGAGGGGGGCGGGTTTTGGTCTGTGGGGATCCAACATCCATGGAAGCGCGAAGCGCTTGCGTGCGTGCTGGCAGTGGACTCGGCGGTAGCAACGTCGGGGAGCTACGAACGTGGGGCGCACCTCGTCGATCCCCGCAGCGGATCGCCTGTCGAAGCCGTTGCGTCGGCGACAGTAACCGGCCCCCGACTTGCGATAGCCGACGCGCTCGCCACCGCCCTTGCGGTAGGAGGCGACCTCGCATGGGAGCAGATTTCGGGACTCGACGGGGTCGACGCCTACATGATCCGCTCCGACGGCAGCGAAGTCGCAACACCCGGCATCCGCTTCGTGGACTGAGCGCCCCCGCGCATGATGAGCGATCGAGGCGTTAGAGTTGTGTCATGCTCGTGGACGGCGGAATCGGCAGTGACCTCAAAGGCGCGGGCCGGGCGGCCCGCAAAGCGGAGGAGGCCGGCTACGACGGCATCTGGTCTGCCGAGACCGGACACGATCCGCTCTACAGCCTTCTCCTTGCCGTCGAACACACAGAGCGGATAACTCTCGGCACGGCCATCGTCGTCGCTTTCGGTCGTAGCCCGATGACTTTGGCCAACCAGGGTTGGGATCTAAACGATTACTCCGGTGGTCGCCTCATACTGGGCCTCGGCTCGCAGATCAAACCTCACATCGAGCGGCGCTACTCGATGCCGTGGTCGCACCCGGCGCGCCGCATGCGCGAGTTCATCCTTGCGATGCGGGCCATCTGGGACTGCTGGCAGAACGACACGAAACTCGATTTCCGGGGTGAGTTCTACACGCACACCCTCATGACACCTTTCTTCAACCCGGGACCGTCTAAGTTCGGGGCTCCGAAAGTGTTCCTCGCAGCGGTCGGCACCGAGATGACCAAAGTTGCCGCCGAAGTCGCCGACGGCCTTCTGGTGCATGGTTTCACCACCGAGCGTTACCTGCGGGAGGTCACTCTGCCCGCGCTTGAAGGTGTCCTCGAGTCGTCGGGGAAGAGCCTCGACGACTTCGAGTTGTCGTATCCGGCTTTCGTCGTCACGGGAAGCGACGCCGAGGCTGTAGCAGCAGCGGAGGCGGGCACACGCAGGCAGATCGCGTTCTACGCCTCGACCCCCGCCTACCGCTCGGTGCTCGAACTGCACGGCTGGGGGGACCTCCAGCCTGACCTGACAGCGCTGTCGAAGCGAGGGGAGTGGGAGGAGATGGGCCGCCTGATCAGCGACGACATTCTCGAAGCGTTCGCGGTGCGCGGCGATCCGGGGGATATCCCTGCGCTCCTCCACGAGCGTTTCGGAGACGTCGTCGACCGGATCAGCCTCTACATGCCCTACGACGACAAAGGTGTCGCCTCGCAGATCATGGCTGGCCTTCGGGAGCTGCGCTGATGCGAGCTTCGCTGATGCGATCCGTGCCCTGGGTACTACATCAGTCGGTAGTCGCTTGAAGGTCCGCTTCGCGGTCTCGGTGGGCGCCGGGACCCCCGACCCCGGACGGCTGGGTGACGTCGTTTCGGAGGCTGAGCTGCGAGGTTTCGACACGGTGTGGCTGTCGGACGTGCCGATGCTCGCGAACACCGATCCGGTGCTCGGCATCGCCTTCGCGGCCGCGCGAACGTCGCGGATGCGCCTCGGGCTCAACGTGATCCCTTTCGGCTCGACCCGCTTCGTCGTCGCGAACCGTCTGGCGCAGCTCGACCGCCTCAGCGGTGGGCGCCTCCTCGTGACGCTCGTCCCAGGGCTCGACCAGCCGGGTGAACGCCAGGCGCTTGCCACGAACGGACTCCGGCGCGGC
>JAKCEB010000001.1 GCA_021838305.1 Actinomycetes bacterium
GAGTGCGGTGCGGCAACCGACGACGCGCAGATGCTCGCTGAAGCGGAGCTTACGGCGACCTTCCTTCTCGACAACTCGCGTCGCGACGACGGTCGTTGGATGCGCAGCTGGCAGAAAAGGACAGCCCGACACCTTGCGTTTGCATCCGATTACGCGTGGCTCGTCGAGGCATTCACACGATTGGGGGAGGCGACAGGGCACAGCAGATGGTTCGACGAGGCGCGCCGCGCCGCCGAAAGCCTTGTGGAGCTGTTCTGGGACGACGAGCGCCGGGCGTTTGCCACCTCTGGCATCGACGCGGAGCGCTTGATCGCGGCACCCCTCGACGTCAACGACGGAGCTCTCCCGTCGGCGAACTCCGTCGCGGCTGTTGCTTTGTTGCGCCTCGGCGCAATCACCGGCGAGACCCGCTTGTCGGATACGGCAAGGACAGCGATCGACTCGATGGGGCCGGCGCTCGACAAATCCCCGATGTCTTTTTCCGGGATGGTGAGCGCCGCATCCCTGGCTGGACGCGGCATTACGGAGATAGTGATCTCCGGGTCGCGTCCGGATTTACTAGCTGCGCTACAAGGCCTATATCTCCCTTCGGCGATCGTCGTTTGGGGTGAGCCTTTCGACTCGCCCCTTTGGAAGGGCCGCATCGACGAGGACCGCGACGGCCGCGCGTATGTCTGTCGCGACTACGCTTGCCGGGTACCGGCCAGCGACGCATCGACGCTTTCAAACCAACTGGCCGACTTGAACGGCTAGACCATCCACCAAACACGACGACGCAGGGACAAGTATTAGATCTCGTGACTTCTGCAATCGCAACCGACCGGCTGTTGATCTCCAGCATGGACCGGACCTCACCCTGCAGCGGCACGGTTACGGCCCCCGATTACCGCCCTGTACTCAAGGAGATGCCGAGGGTCAACGTCGAGTCGGGGGTGACGCTTCACCTGGTTCTTCTCGCCGCTGACAGCCGGCACTGCGCAGGGATCGACGTCGAATCCGGGACCCTGGTGAGAGCTTGGGCGACTTTTCCTTTCGGGGTTCGATTCTCACCGTATGACGTCGTAGAGGTCACGTTGGGCGGCGACGACGACGCCGACGCCCTGCCGGACCCGGCGCAGCCTGAAGCGGTCGCAATCCAGACACCACCCGAAGTAGTGGACCGCCTCACCGGGAGGCGCTGCGAGCGAATGCTCAAGGCGCTGCTGCATCCAAAAGACAGGCCACTCCTGAACAACCCGTCGACGGCCATCCCCTTCTGGGAGCGCCGCGACGACCACCCGTCTATCGCCGTCGTCGACCCAGGCGATCCTGTGGTCCTCGTAAGGCAAGGCTCTTACCTCGGTGCCCGCTTCGAATGGCAGGGGCATGTGCGGGAGCTTCCCTGCCTCGATCGGAGCTTCGCCGGCGAGATGGACCGCTCGGGGATGCAGCGCACCCGGGCGCCGAAAGGCTGCCGCCTGCTCGTCGCCTTCACACCCCCAATCGAGGGTAGATGCCACAAGGTAGTGGAGTCGATCCTTCCCCGCCCGTAGGCCGGCCCCGCCCGCAGGCGGCCCCAGCTGGGGGGTCTCCCAGGGCGCTAAGGCCTGCAGCTAGGCGGAGTACTTCGCGGCGAGATCCTCAGCCATAGCCCAACCGAAAGCAATTAAGACGTCACGGCGATCGCCGTCGAGGGGCGCCATGAGTGTCGCCACCTCTGGATCTATGGAATCCGGGTTGTCGACATCGAAGTCGAACACGCCGACTGAGCTCCCATCGCCGGTCACGATAAAGGAGCGGTCGTCGATTCTACCCTCCGCCCCGAAACGCTTCGCAAGGCGGCGGCTCCACGCCCGCTCCTCGCCGCTCGGTTTGTGACCAGGCCGGGGGCAGATATCCTCGAAACTGGCGAAAGTTGCGAAACCGCCGGGACTGAGAAAGCGGGTCCCGATGAGGACATCCTCATCAGGGAAAGCAAGGACCGCCCTGTGCAGCTGCGCCGCCCGGATCTCTTCGAGCACTTCGGACGACCCGGGACCGCGCGAAACCGACGCGAGTCCCCACAAGACGCACGGCGTCCCCCCGATGCGCTCCAGGGTACAAAACGAGAAGCCACACAGGTGCCCGGCCTCTCTGACCTGGGTGATCAGAACCCATGCCTCGGGTTGCTTGGATATGAGGCCGATGTCGTATCCCGCAGGCCCGTCGACGACCATGTCCGCCATCTCGGCGAGCTCGGCGTCCGAAAGTGCGGTGCAGTCCTTCGTTTCCGCTTCCAGTCTCATGCGTAGATTGATCTCCTAACCCACTGTCTCCGCCTGACCAGTTTAGGCTGCCGGGACGTCATAGCGAAACCGCGCTCGGCCCGAGGAGCTCGCGAAGCTCGGCGGTCAGGCCGCCGGTCGGCTCCACCCAGAACTCAGAAGGCAGCCGCAGGCACTTGTCCCCAAGGTGCACCAGGACGGGCGACAGGCCTGGATGGCCACTCAGAACCTCCTTCAGACGTTGGGCCCGCTCCGCGGTGAAAGCCTGCAACGGAACTTGGATATGCAAAGAAACGATCTCGTCGTCGCGGGTTTCGACTTTTTCAACATCCATGCATATCAACTTCGGCGTCTCTTCGCGCTGGTCGAGGCGCCCCTTGACGACCACCACGCCGTCGTCGCCGAGCAGGTGACCGACCGAGGCCATCGTCTTCGGGAACACCCAAACCTCGATTGACGACGACAGGTCCTCCAAGTTGAAGGTGGCCATCAAGTCACCGCGCTTGGTGTACTTGCGGACCAGTCCGCTCACGACGCCACCGACGGAGCGGACGTCGGCGTCTCTCCCCTTGAACCCACCACCAGTCCGGGGGCCGACTTCGCCGGCCACTTCCCTCGCCGCCTGGTCGCGTAGCTCGGCGACTGTCACGTCGCAGCGCCGAGAGATAGTTCCTTCCAATCCTTTGAGCGGATGGTCCGAGAGGTACAGTCCCAGCATCTCCTTCTCGAAAGCCAGGCGGGTGGCCTTGTCGAAGTCCTGGTCGGGGATCGCCACCCTTGCGTCGTCGAAGAACGACGTCTCGGCGCCGAGATCACCGAAGAGGCTCATGACCCCCTGGTCGGCCTCGCGGCGTCGGGCGAGGGTCCTGTCGATGATCGTCTCGTAGACGAGCATGAGCCCTTGGCGGGGATGGCCGAGCGAGTCGAACGCTCCCGCCTTGATGAGCGACTCGACCGTGCGCTTGTTCAATGCCGCGGGGTCGACCCGGGAGCACCAGTCGTAGAAGTCGACGAACGGCCGCCCGTCGGCGCGCTCCGCGATCATCCGATCGACGAGCGCCTCTCCAACGTTGCGGATGGCAGACAGACCGAAAGGTATAACCCACCGCCTTGATCCGTCCTCGGCTATCACCTCGGTCGCTGCGAACTCCGAGTTCGCCACGTTGATGTCGGGGACGAGGACTTCTATGCCCTGGGAGCGGCACTCGGCTAGGTAAACCGCCGTCTTGTCCTTGTCATCTTTGACGCTGGTGAGAAGCGCTGCGAGGTACTGTGCCGTGAAGTTGGCTTTGAGCCAGGCGGTCTGGTAGCTGACGTATCCGTAGCCGAAAGCGTGGCTGCGGTTGAACCCGTAATCGGCGAAGGGCTCGATGATGTCGAAGAGCATCTTGCCCACCGTGCGGCCGTAGCCGGCTGTCTCGCAGCCCTCCTCGAACTTTTCGCGCTCCTTGGTCATCACCTCACGGATCTTCTTCCCCGCCGCTTTTCGCAGATTGTCCGCCTCGGCGAGGCTGTAGCCCGCGAACTTCGTCGCAAGAAGCATCATCTGCTCCTGGTAAATGCACAGCCCGTAGGTGTCGCCGAGCACCTCCTCCATGTCAGGGTGCTGGTAGACGACCGGCTTACGACCGTTTTTGCGGTCCGCGTAGTCGTTGTGCATGTTCGCCGCCATCGGGCCGGGACGGTAGAGCGCGACCAGCGCCGCTACGTCCTCGAAGCCGGTCGGGGCGAGCGACTTCACGAGGTTTCGCATCGGGCCGCCTTCGAGCTGGAAGACGCCGATCGTGTCGCCTCGCTGCAGCATCTCGAAGACCTTCGGGTCGTCGAGGGGAACCCTGTCGATGTCGGGCCGGTCGCCGGTCGCCGCTTCGATCAGGTCCAGGGCCCGCTCGATCACCGAAAGGTTGCGAAGCCCGAGGAAGTCCATCTTGAGCAGACCGAGATCCTCGACGCCGTGCATCTCGTACTGGGTGACGATCGGGGCGTCCTCGACCCTGCCGCCCGGGTCGGGCTTGCGCTGGATCGGAAGGTGGTCGGTGAGCGGGTCCCCGGATATGACGACCGCCGCTGCGTGGATCCCGTCTTGGCGTCGCATGCCTTCAAGGCCGCGAGCGACCTCGACCACTTTCGCGGCGTCTGGGTCGGCGGCGACGAGCTCGCGAAGCTCGGACGCCTGCTTGAAGCCGTCGGCGTACTTCGGAGTCTCCTCGAGGCACGCCCACAGCGGCGTGTCGCGTCCCATGACAAGCGGGGGCATCATCTTGGCGATGCGGTCCCCAAGGCCGTAGGGGTAGCCAAGAACCCGGGCAGCGTCACGTACCGCGGCTCGGGCTTTGATCGTGGAAAAAGTGACGATCTGCGCGACCCGGTCCCACCCGTAACGTTCGGCCGCGTAGCGGATCATCTCGGAGCGGTACCGCTCGTCGAAGTCCATGTCGATGTCGGGCATCTGCTTGCGGCCCGGGTTCAAGAACCGCTCGAAGAGCAGCTGGTAGCGGATCGGGTCCAACTCGACGATCCGCAGGCAGTAGGCGACGCAGCAACCGGCCGCGCTGCCCCTGCCCGGCCCCACCCGGATGCCGAGCTCCTTCGCGTGGCGTATGAGGTCCCATACGACTAGGAAGTAGTCGGAGAAGCCCATGTCGGATATGACCGACAGCTCGAAGTCGATGCGCTCGGCCGCCTCGGAGGGGACGGGGTCGCCGTAGCGCTGCCTGGCCCCTTCGAGTGTCAGATGGCGGAGGTATCCGTCTGCGTCGTCGAAGCCGTCCGGTCGGGGGAACGACGGCAGCTGCGGGCGACCGAAGATGATTTCGACATCAGCTCGTTCTGCTACCCACAAGGTGTTGTCGCAGGCTTCGGGAAGCTCGGCGAAAAGGTGGCGCATCTCGGCGGCACTTTTCAGGTAGTGCTCGTCGCCAGTGAATTTGAACCTTTTGGGGTCGTCCTTGACCGAGCCGGTCTGCACGCACAGGAGGGCGTCGTGGGCTTCTGCGTCCGAGCGTGAGACGTAGTGGCTGTCGTTGGTTGCCAGCAGCGGCGCGCCGATGCGCTTCGCGAGTCGGACGAGCTCCGGGTTGGTCTTTTCCTGCTCGGCGAGGCCGTGATCTTGCAGTTCCACGAACATCGATTCCCGACCGAAGATGTCCTGCAGACGGGCTGCTAGAGCGACGGCTCGCTCTGCGTCACCTCGCAGCAACGCCTGGAGGACGACCCCGCCGAGGCAGCCGGTCGTCGCGATGATGCCCTCGTGGTAGCGCTCGAGGAGCTCCCAGTCGCAGCGAGGTTTGTAGTAGTAGCCCTCGAGGTAGGCGTCGGATGAGAGCTTGAGCAGATTTCGGTATCCCTGGTCGGTCTCGGCGAGCAAGGTGAGGTGGTAGTAGAGCTTCTCCCCCGCCTCGCCCTCGCCGCCGCCGTCGTCGATGCGCCCGCGCCTGACAGGCCTCTCGAATCGGGACTCGGCCGCCATGTAGGCCTCTGTACCGATGATCGGCTTTATCCCGGCATCACGGGCCGCCTGATAGAAGTCGAGGACCCCGTACATGTTCCCGTGGTCGGTTATGCCGATCGCCGGCTGGCCGTCCCGGACAGCGCTCGCGATGACATCGGGGATTCTCGCCGCTCCGTCGAGCATCGAGAACTCGGTGTGCTGATGCAGATGGGTAAAAGATGCTCCCACTATGCGGGTCGCCTAGAGGTAGGTGCCGCTGCGGGGCGCCTCGTCTGACGTTCCGGCCGGAAGACTGCGCTGGCGCATCTGCTCGAGCTGCGCACGGGCTGCCATCTGCTGGGCGAACAAGGTCGCTTGGATCCCGTGGAAGAGGCCCTCCAGCCATCCGACGAGCTGCGCTTGGGCCACTCGAAGCTCTGACTCGCTCGGAATCTCCCCCGGCCCGAACGGGGAGGACAGCCTCGCAAGCTCGTCGCGCAGATCGGACGACAAACCCTCGGACAGTTCCGTGACTGAGGTGTCGTATATCTCTCGAAGGCGCGTCCTGGAGGCCTCGTCGAGCGGCGCTTGGCGGACCTCGTCGAGAAGCTGCTTGATCATCGAGCCTATCCGCATCACCTTGCCCGGCTGTTCGACCGCTTCGCGATCGGTCGTCGGAGGCTCGTGGCCGGGCTCGACCCCGACTACGAAGATCTGCTCGGAAACCGGTTCTGGGCTTTGCTGATTCGCCATATTCCTACAGTCTGCCGCGACAGGCGACGAGAGGAACAAACATCTCAGCTGGAGTGAGAGATCCATGCCTGCAAACAAGCTTGCGGCTATCGGGCGAATCGGACGGCTCCACGAAAGCAACCGGCTCGTAGGCTGCTACGGCTACGTCCCCAAGCCTGGCGCGCACCGCCGGAGCGATCGGACCGCCGAACCATTTGAGCTTCTCGACTTCCTCGAACGTCGCTATCCACGCCTGGTGGCCGTAGAGGTCCCTCACCTTGGCTGCGAGACGCTCCGGGGCGTCCGCCTCGGCGTCGGCGCAGTGAAGCCAGCGCAGGCGCGCCTCCCCGCTTATCATCGAGATACCCCCGATGCGATCGGCGTCGAGCTCTACGAGGTTCGGGCCGACCTCCACCTGGCCGTGGTCGGCTGTCACGACGAGTGCGGCGCTGCTCGGCAGTGAATCGAGCATGTCTCCGACGATACGGTCGAAAGCAACGAGTTCGGCGTCGTAATACGGGCCGAACCCCCTGGCGTGGGCGATCTTGTCGACCCCGTCGTAGTAGGCATACACGAAACGCTCGCCGGTCGATATTAGACGGGCGACGTCGATCGGCATTTCGGAGACCTGGCTCCAGCCGACTTGGCGGGCGCCGCGCTGATGGGCAACGGTGAAGCCGGACCCTGCGAAGTCCGCTTTGCTCACGACAGGCACGCTGACCCCCCCGAACGGGGTGCACGCCTGAAACGTCCCGGGATCGACGAACGAGCGAGCGTCACCGGACTTCGTCCTCCACTTGAGGACGTTCATGATCTCCGGTGCCTGTGGTCCGCCCACGACGACCTTGTAGCCGACGAGGCCGTGACTCGCCGGGGGAGCTCCGACGACGAGCGACGTGAGCGCCGTCGCGGTCGTACTGGGAACCACCGACGTGATAGGACGGCCTTGGAGCTGCGAGATGTTCGCGAGCATCCCGAGGCGCGGAGCGAGCTGCAGCCAACCCAGCCCGTCCACCACGAGCAGCACCACCTGCTCGGCCGTCGAAACTGGCCCCGGAAGCCACAGCGGGCGACGGCCTGGGGTTTCCATGAGCGCGGGCACCACGGTCGCGAGGTTGGCGCCACGGTAGTCCGGGACTACCGCCGGCGGCTGGCCCGTCTCTGTCAAGGTCACGGCACCACCCTAGAGCTACCATGTGACGGTGAAGGTTTCGACCCGGGGGGACTATGCCAGCAGGGCGCTGCTTTCACTGGCTCTCCACGACGGGGAGTCGGACCCGACCTCGGTTCGAGACGTCGCGGAACGGACCGGCCTTCCGCAACCCTACCTGGAGCAGATCCTGCTGGCGCTGAAAGGCGCCGGTATCGTCCGGTCCAAGCGGGGGGTTGGCGGCGGGTACATTCTCGCCAGACCACCTGAGGAGATCACGCTCGGCCAGATCGTGAGCGCTGTCGACGGGCCCATTCAAGCCGGTGACTTCGGCGAACCCCACCAGAACGGTGCATGCGACCACGAGGGCCAGTGCATCCTCCTCTCCGTTTGGTCCGAGGTCGGAGTTCATATGCGCCGCCACTTGGATTCCTTCACGCTCGCGGATATCGCGGCGCGATCTCGCGGGATACCGGCCGGCTAACCGATCAGGCGCCGTGCGCGTGGACGCGGTGTTCCACAGCCAGATGGGAGTGGCCGACCCCGAGGGCTTGGCCTACCCGGCCTTCGATGCCCGGCCACGGAGCCCTGTAGGCGCAGGCGTCGCAGTTCACGGCCGAGGCTCCGACGAGGGACTCGTTGAAGCGGGCGACGATCGGGTCCACGAGGCGCACGTCCGGACCGAGGTGGCCGCAGTCGACCAGCTCTACTCCCGCCATCGCCGCCCAACCCGCCAGCTCGTCGCGTCCCCGCTCGATCAGAAGCCCGTAGCACAGGTACCACCACGACAGAGCGATCTTCGTGTAGCCGAGCGTCGCAAGCGTCTGGGCTGCCTCGAGGACGGTCGGCTTCGTGACCCCGCTGAAGCCGACGCTGAACGTCGGCGCCCCCGTCCATTCCGCTATCAGTCGCGCAGCTTTGAACGAGTCGCCGTTCGCATCGGGGTCCGACGTGCCGCGCGACACCACAAGCAGCGGCAGCCCTCCAGCCGTTGCCTCTACCACCGAGGTCCCAAGGACTTCCACCGCCGCCCGCGCGACGCCCAGCGGGCTGGCGAAGTTGAAGTCGACCGTAGGGTGGCGTCGTCGTGCCTCAAGCACGATCGCCGGAACGTCGCTTTTCGCGTGGCCTGCTCCGAGGAGCACAAGGGGCAGCACGGTGATACGCCTCGCCCCGCGATCCGCCATGTCGTCGATGACCGAGCCCGCGGGTGGATCTGTCATCTCCAGGTACCCCAGCCTGACGTCGACGCCCGCCAGCGCCGCTCCCACCAGGCCGGCGAGGCGGGCCATTTCCTCGCCGCTTCGCTCTGAGCGCGAACCGTGGCCGACCAGGATCAGACCGTCCTTCACTTCGCTGCCTGATCGCTTTGTTTCTGACACAGGCCTCAGGCTAGCGGCCCCTCCCGCTGCCTTACCTTGGCGTGCTGCGGCAGTGGTGCGACTGCCTGGCCCAGGCAAAATCTTCTAGCCGAGGCGGATACCGGCGAGCTGCGTCGCCTGAGCGACGAGAGCGCCGTTCGAATCCCAGACGATGCACTCTTCGTCGAGCATCCTTCCCTGGATGAGCCGCGCCCTCTGAGTCACCTGGACCGGCCCAGGAGCGGGAAGGGTCCGGACATACACGGTTAGCTGGAACGTCGGGACCCACCCGGCGGACTCGACATCGAACGAGGCGGGCGGAAACGCATCCGCGGCGTAGAGGAGCGACACAGAGTCGAAGCCTTCGCCTCCCGGCAAGGTCAACCAACCCCGCAACTCTCCCTTACCCGAAGGGTTTCCCCGCGTAAAGCCGAGCGACTCCCCATCGAGGCGAACCTCGACCTGCTCCATGATCGCCGCTCGGTGACCGCCAGGAGGTCCCTCTAGAAGTGGAAGGCAGTTCTCGAACGCGCAGTCTGGGGCCGCCGCGGATCGATCCGACCAGTACGGCTTCGAGGACTCGTCGAGCGTACCGACGGTCAGGAGCGCCTCGACGCAAACAGCGCCCCCCTGGGTCAAGGTGGCGCGGATCTGCGACGCAGAGCGCCCTTCTCGGAGGATTTCAGCCGACACCGAAGCCGCCCCAGCCTCGGGCGGTCTGATGTACGTCGCGCTGCTTGCGATCACGTGTGCTTGCCGGCTGACCTCCAAGGCGCAGCGTGCAAGCAGCGCCATGAGATAGCCACCGTTCGGCCGCCCGGCGATGGTCCAATCCTCGTCGATGTCGACGTCGAACTCTCTGAGACCCTCCGGCGCGATCGCGGCCGTGCGCAGTTTCACCGAGGTCACGTCAGCGAAGCGCTTTCGGTGCACTCGGCCACACTAACCGCAACCCGGCGAGAGTAACCGGGCCCGGGGCTACGATGGCGCCATCAGCCACGCACAGTTTTCGAACGACGCCTCGACGCGACGCCCCGGCGACAGCCCTGACGCCGCCGAGGCCGGCATGGTCGCCGCTTCGATTCCTTTCTCGGCGGTCCCGGACCCTAGACCGGTCGACACCCCGTGGCCGGAGATGACGTGGCCACCGGCTCCCGGCGTCAAGTTGCGGGGCCGTATCGTGGAGCTGTCCCCCGCCGTCGCAGATCACGACGCCGACGAAACGTTCGCTGCGCTCGACGACGACCGCACTTGGGCGATGTTGTCAGGCCGTCCGCACACGGGCCAGGCCATGGCTGACGTACTTCGCCGGCACATCCACAACGGGAGGTTCCCGTGGATTGTCCGCCTGCACACCGGCTACCAAGGGCTCGCCCCCGGCGCCGTAGTCGGAATGACCTCCTACCTAGAGGTTTCGGCCACGGATGCCCGCCTCGAGATCGGATGGACAGCGTACAGGCCGGAGGTGTGGGGCACTGTCATCAACCCTGACACCAAGCTCGCGTTGCTGTCCTTCGCCTTCGACGTTCTCGGTGCCGGCCGGGTGCAGCTCAAGACGGACGTCCGCAATGTCCGTTCCCAGTCGGCGATCGCCCGTCTCGGTGCCCGTTACGAGGGAACTCTGCGCCGTTACCAAAGGCGAGGTGATGACACTGTCCGTGACACTGTCATGTTCTCGATCATCGCAGAGGAGTGGCCGTCCGTTAACCGGGGCCTGGTCGAGCGTCTCGACGCCACTGGGTGATGGGCCCGAGGGAGGACCGCGGGTCTGAAGGAGCGGTCATGCTGGGCCCCAGATTGGTCATCGCCGGAACCTCGTCGGGGGTAGGCAAGACCACCATCGCAACTGGTCTACTCGCGGCTTTCTCCCGGCGCGCCAAACGGCCTGCCGGAGCGAAGATCGGCCCGGACTTCATCGACCCGAGCTACCACGCAGCCGCCTCTCGTCGACCGGCGCGAAACCTCGACCCGTGGATGTGCGGCCTCGACCAGATGGCCTCTCTCGCAGCGAGGGCGGCGCAGGGGGCGGGACTGCTCGTGGTCGAAGGGGTGATGGGGCTCTTTGACGGCGCAGCCGACGGCAGCCCCTCCTCGACTGCAGACGTCGCGAGGGTGCTCCAAGCGCCGGTGATACTCGTGATCGATGCGTCGGCAATGGCGTCGTCGGCGGCAGCCCTGCTGCACGGCTTCGCGACATTCGACCCTTCGATAGCCGTCTCGGGTGTCATATTCAACCGCGTCGGCTCCGACGGTCACGAAACAATGCTGAGAGAGGCGGTCGCCCCGCTTGGCATTCGCGTGCTCGGAGCGTTACGCAGAGACGACAGGTTCGCTTGGAGGGACCGCCATCTAGGCTTGGTTCCCGTCGCCGAGAACCCGAGCTCGGTGGACGCATCGCTCGAGCGCCTCACTGCCGCCATCGAAGCATTCGTGGACGTCGAAGGCGTCGAACAAGTCGCCCGGAGCGCCGAACCGCTGCAGTGCAGCCCGGTGCGCATGCCGGGACCTGGTGCGCCGGTGAGAATCGCCGTCGCGAGCGGACCTGCGTTCAGTTTCACCTACACGGACACGGTCGAGGCCCTCGCTGCGGCGGGAGCCGAGATAATACCTTTCGACCCCCTCTCAGACGAGCGGCTTCCCGCTAGCCGCAAGTCCCCGAGCGACCCCGACGCGCTCGACGGGCTGCTGATCGGCGGAGGCTTTCCCGAGGTCTACGCCGAAACCCTTTCGGAGAACCGCCGGCTGCTAGTCGACATCGCCGACCAGGCGCGACGAGGACTCGTGACCTGGGCCGAATGCGGGGGCTTGCTCCTTTTGTGCGAGAGCCTCGACGGCCACCCTCTTGCAGGTGTCGTCCCCGCTGACGCGACGATGACAGGTACCCTCACCCTCGGCTACCGCCAGGCGCAGAGTACCGTCGCCAGTCCTATCGGCCCCGGGGGCACCGCTTTCAGAGGCCACGAGTTCCACTATTCGCAAGTCGAGCCAAGCGGGTCTGCTCTCCAACTCGAGGCGAGATTCGGTCGCGGTCCAGAAGGTTTCGCCTCGGCCGACCTGCTCGCCACGTACGTGCACTTTCACCCTGGTGGCGACCCGACCCCGATCGGGAACTTCGTTACCAAAGCTGCCCTACGTAGGGCATCACGTAGGGCACACAACCTCTAGACTTGCCTCGTGCGCAAGAGCAGCATCTACCTTCCCGAGGAGACCAAAGCCGCGCTTTCAAACGCAGCCAGGCAGGAGGGGCTTTCGGAGGCTCAGCTGATAAGGAGGGCAATTGAGCGTGCGCTGTCTCGTACCTCTCCCGCCCCGGCGCCTGGCAGTCGCTCGTCGAATATCGCTTTGCCGGACAAAGGACCGCTGGCCGCCGCACCGCCGGCCTCGGGTGCAACAGCCATACGGTTCATCGGGGTTGGAGTGGGACCAGGCGAGCCCGATCTGGTCACGATCCGAGCGCTCGAAGCGTTGAAAAAGGCTGACATCGTGGTAGCACCTAGCACCGCAACCGACGCCGTCGGCCGAGCCGAGGCGATCGTGAGGGAGGCAGCGCCCGGCGTCGCTGTGCTGCGGGTTCCTTTCGAAATGTCCCCCTCGCGTGCCGCTCGGGACGACTCGGTGGAGCGGGCGGCGACCTTCGTCGCGCGGCTTTTCGACAGTTGCCGGGAGGTCGCCTGGGTCACCCTCGGCGATCCCCTCGTCTATTCGACGTTCCCGGCGGTCGCTGATGCGCTGAAGCGTCTCAGACCCGCCATCGACATTCGCCAGATCCCGGGGATCATGGCGTTTCAAGCGCTCGCTGCGCGTACGTCCACGGTCGTCGCCGACGAGCGAACCAGGATCACGGTCAGGACCGCGCTCGAAGGCGAAGACCTCTCGGCGGACCTGCGCGACGACGAGTCGACGGTAGTCGTCTACAAGGGCGGCCGCAGGCTGCCCGAAGTCGCGTCCGAGGCGGTGCGACTCGGGCGTGACGACACGGCGGTCGCCGGCGAGCTTCTCGGTATGCCCGGCGAGCGGATCGGGACTCTAGCCGAAATGGCGCAGCACGGGCCGGCGTCGTATCTGGCCACGATGATCTTTCCGTTCACGCGCAGCTCGCCCGGACCTTCGGCGGCGACATGATCTCGTTTGTTGGTGCCGGCCCCGGCTCACCGGATTTGATCACGCTGCGTGCTGCGAACCGGCTCGCCGATGCGCACGTCGTCGTTTGGGCGTCATCTCTGGTGCCGGAGTCCGTCCTCGAGCACGCTAACCGCTCCGCGGTCATCCACGATTCGTCGACCATGACCCTCGAGGACGTGATTGGCGTCTACGAATCGAATCCCGAGCCGGCCCTCGTCGTTCGGCTGCACTCGGGTGACCCGTCGATATATTCGTCGATCGGAGAGCAGATCGACTGGTGCAAGGCGGCTGGACGGCCCTGGGAGATAGTTCCAGGCGTTACCTCTCTGGCTGCGGCGGCCGCGGCGCTGGGGCGGGAGTTGACGCAGCCTGGCGTCGCTCAGAGCGTCGTCATCACACGACTCGCCGGGCGGACATCCGAATCGATGCCGCAGAGGTCCGTCGCCGGGGAAGGACCAGCAGCGTTCGCGCCTCACGGCAGCACGCTCGCAGTTTTCCTCTCTGCTTCGCGCCCCGACGAGTTGCAGGCAGAGCTGCTCAGCCGGGGGTCTGGCTACGACGAGTCGACGCCGGCCGCGGTAGTGGCGCGGGTCAGCTGGCCCGACGAGCAGATCTACACGACGACAGTTGGCAAGCTTGCAGACACTATTCGTTCGACCGGGCTGACGATGACCGTGCTGGTGGTTGTCGGTGATGCTCTAGGTGATGGCCCCGTCGCAAGGCGATCGCACCTGTACTCGCCCGCCTACACCACGACCTACCGGCTGCGTTCGTCGCCCGGCACCTCGGTCGGGCGACCGTCCGCTAAACGACGCGGAAGGTAGCGCGGACCAAATGCCCTCAGGTCGGCAAGCGGGTGGCTCACCCCCCAACACCTCCGCGACGCCCTATGAGCCCCCCATGGCAGAAGAGGTCAGGAAGGCCAAAGGCCTTCGCACCGGTTGGACGACCGGCACCTGCGCCTCCGCAGCGGCGAAAGCCGCCGTGATTGGACTCGTCACTGGCGAGACGCCAGCGCGGACTGACGTTGCCCTCCCCGATTCGCGAAGGGTTGCCTTCGACGTCGCGACACCGGATCCGGGGAACCCTGCCCTTGCGGCGGTGGTCAAGGATGCCGGCGACGACCCCGACGTCACAGACGGCGCGGTGATCACGGTAACTGCCGCCTGGGCCGGCCCACTCGACCAGGGCGCCGTGACGATCCGCTCCGGGCCCGGTGTAGGCACGATCACCCTTCCGGGGCTCGGCCTCGAAGTCGGGACGCCCGCTGTCAATCCGGTTCCTGCCCGGATGATCCGCCGTGCGGTAGCCGAGGTCACCGACAGGCCCGTCGTACTGACTGTGTCGGTTCCGGGAGGCGAGGCGATGGCCGAGCGAACTTCGAACTCACGTCTCGGTATCGTCGGCGGAATCTCGATCCTAGGCACCACGGGCATCGTCCGGCCCTTCTCGACTGCGGCGTGGCGTGCGAGCGTCGTTCAACAAGTCCAAGTTGCAGCCGCCCAGGGCAATACGAGCCTCGTCCTGTCGACCGGCGGCCGCACCGACGCAGCCGCGCAGCGGTTGTATCCCGACCTGCAGCAGGTCTGCTTCGTCGAGGTGGGCGACTTCACCGGGATCGCCCTGCGCAAGGCAGCATCGTTTGGGATCAGCGACGTCACTTTCGTGGGCATGGCGGGGAAGATCGCAAAGCTGGCGGCGGGCGTGATGATGACCCACTACCGCCGCTCGAAGGTCGATTCGGCCCTGCTCGTCGAGGTGGCAACCGCCTGCGGCGCCCCCGACGAGGTCGTCGAATCTGCGAGGGCGACCGCCACCGCAAGGCACTTCGCCGAGACGTGCGTCGAAGTCGGGGCGTTCGCAGTGCTGAACGAGCTGTGCTCGAGGGCTTCGGAGTCATGCTCGCGCTACATGCGGTCGGAGTATGATTCCAGCGCGGTGGTCGAAGTGGTGATGGTCGACTTCGACGGCGATCATGTGTGGGCCCGTGGATAGCCCCCGCGACCAAACGCACCAAACGCGACTCCCTCGAGGCGCTCGGGCGGCTGGACGAGTCGACCTGGTCGGGGTCCTGGGCGGGGAGGTCTTCGGCGACAAGGCCAGGGGCGCCCTACAACAAGCGACAGTGGTCGCAGGAACTTCCAGACACTTGAACGCGCTGCAACTGCCACAAGAAGCCAGGCGCCTGCTGCTCCAAGGTGACGTCCGCCAATTCATGGGGTCTGTCGCCACGGCCGCTTCGAGTGGAGAAAATGTCTGCGTGCTTTGCTCGGGAGACCCCGGATTCTTCGGCCTCGCGCGGCTCGCGTCGCTGCACGTCTCGCCTTCTCTTCTACGAATCCACCCGGCGCCGTCGTCGGTTTCGCTGGCCTTCGCTCGGGCCGGCGCCAACTGGGACGACGCTGAAGTGGTGTCCGCGCACGGCCGACCCGGAGGCGCCGCGGAAGCTGCCAGGGCTATCGAGCGCTCGACCAAGGTGGCGGTCCTGTGCGGGCCCGATTCGCCTCCGCAGCTTCTCGGCCGACTGGCCTTGGAACACGGGGTTCGAGACCGGCGGATTTGGGTCGGATCGGCTCTCGGCGAGCAAGCGGAGTCGGTCTGGACGGGCAATCTCGAAGCGCTCGCCGCTGGATGCTTCGACCCGGCATCGGTGGTCATATCGATAGCGGATCACGCTCGCCAGACGAAGCCCGGGCAGGCAACCCTACGATGGGGGCGTCCTGAGTCCGAGTTCGAGCATATTCGCGGCATGGTCACAAAAGCCGAGGTTCGGGCGATCGCCATCTCGAAGCTCGACCTGCCGGTGAGTGGAGTCATGTGGGACGTCGGAGCCGGATCAGGGTCGGTGTCGGTCGAATGCGCCTCGTTGTCCGCCGGACTTAGCGTGCACGCGATCGAACGCGATCCGCATCAGTTGAAGGTTCTGCGATCCAACACCGCAAATACCCGCGTGACAGTCTGCGACGGCGAAGCGCCGGGCGTGTTCGAATCCCTCGAAGACCCCGACAGGGTTTTCGTAGGAGGCGGCGGAATCGGCGTCCTCGACGCGGCACTCGCACGGCTACGGCCCGCAGGGCTGGTCGTCGCGGTGTACGCAGCGCCCGACAGGGCCTTGGCGGGCGCCGAACGCCTCGGTGCGATGGTCCAGGTGTCAATCAACCGCGCCGTGCCCTTCGGGCGCGACACCGCGCTCCGCTTCCAAGCCGAGAACCCAGTGTTCGTGTGCTGGGGTCCCTCCGCAAACGCCGTGAGCGGCAAATGACGACTTCTGCCGCCCCGCGGATCGTGTCGCTTTCGATCACCGAGCGCGGGTCGGCGCTGGCGGCCAAGCTCCCGTACGAGCATCGTAGAGGGCGTCTGATCGAAACCGTCAAGGAGGAGTGGAGCCGATGCGACGGGATGGTCGTGTTCGCAGCCGCAGCCATCGCTGTTCGGGCGATAGCCGACCTCCTCGCCGATAAGGAGACAGACCCCGCCGTCGTTTCCGTCGACGAGTCCGGTCGATACGCGATCGTGCTCTGCGGAGGCCACCGTCGCGAGGCCAACGCCTTGGCGCGCGAAGTTGCCGCCTGCACGGGGGCTACGCCGGTCGTCTCTACGGCTACCGACCTCGCCGGGCTGCCAGGGGTAGACACGTTCAGCGGCTTCAACGCGCGCGGTGACGTGGCTGCGCTCGGTCGGGCGTGGCTCGACGGCCGCGCTCCGGCCGTGGGCGTCGACGCAGGCCTCGAAGATTGGCCTCTGCCGGCGGCTCTGCGCGGACTGTCGCGCCTCCCCCGCAGCGCCGACAACAATGACCCAGGCCAACCCGGGAGCCCAGAACAGCGCGAGCACACGACGATCACTGTGACCGACTCGGCAACCCCGCCGCGACCCGGCGAGGTCATCCTCGCGACGCGTTCGCTCGTGCTCGGCGTCGGAGCGAGCACAGGCGCTTCGCCCGACGGTCTCGAACGCGCCGTCAACAACCTGCTCGACTCGGCGAACCTCGACGTGCGCTGCGTGGGGGCGGTGGCGACATTGGATGCCAAGACCGCCGAGCCCGCCATCGTCGCCTTGGCGGAGCGCCTCGACGTAGACCTGGTCGGGCTCGGCGCCGCCGCGCTTGCTGCCGTCGAAGTCCCGAACCCGAGCGAGGCGGTCCGTCGAGCTGTAGGGACACCGTCAGTGTCAGAAGCATCGGCACTTCTCGCTGGTGGTCCCGGCGCGAAGCTGATCGCCGGCAAGACGGTAAGCGCTACGGGCGACTCCACAGTCGCAATGGCACGTCGGCGAACTCCTCCAGGCCTCCTGTCTCTCGTCGGCCTCGGCCCCGGGGACCCGTACATGCGAACGCTTCAGGCAACCGCGGCAGTGCGCCACGCCGAGGTCGTGGTGGGCTACAAAGGCTACGTCGACTCCGCCGGCGACCTGCTCTCCAACTCGCAGCTTGTCGTGTCCTACCCGATAGGGGCGGAGACCGAACGCGTCCGCGATGCTCTGGCCTACGCCCGGGAAGGTCGAACGGTTGCGCTCGTGTGCTCCGGCGATCCGGGCGTGTATGCTCTCGCGTCACTCGCCTTCGAGCTCGCAGAAGGGGAAGGTGGCCTCGCCATCCGCGTCGTTCCCGGGGTCACCGCCGCGTTGAGCGCCGCCGCGATCCTGGGCGCCCCGCTCGGCCACGACCACGCCTCGATATCGCTGTCAGACCTCCTCACCCCGTGGTCGCAGATCGAGCGGAGGATCAAAGCCGTGGCCGAGGGCGACTTCGTGGTGTCGCTTTACAACCCCCGCTCGGCGCGCCGCGCGACGCAGCTGCCCGCGGCCATCGAGATCCTGTCCGCTCACAGGTCACCTTCGACACCCGCGGCGGTGGTAACCGACGCGGGTCGCCCGACAGAGACGGTGACCCGGACGGTGCTAGGCGAGTTGGATCCCAGCGGGGTCGCCATGTTCTCACTGGTGGTGATCGGATCGACTGGCACACGCTGGATCGGCGATCGTATGGTCACCCCCCGGGGCTACGCACCGTGACCGTGCGAGTCGGCGGCCGTTGCAGCGGGTGCGGGTCCTGTGTCGCGACGTGTCCGACGAAAGCGATCGTCGCTGCGCCGGGCCGGCTTTTCGTAAATGCGGGGCTCTGCAACGACTGCCTCGCGTGCGTCGAGGTCTGCCCCACGGACGCCATCCACGCATCGACTGCCCGACTATCCCGTCTCGGCCCCTCCGCGCCCGCGCAGTCGAAATGACCGAGCGGCGGACTCAACCCCACCCGATAGAAGTCGAGTCGTATCGGATCATGCAGGCCCGGGTGGACTTTTCGGCCTGGCCCGAGCCGGCACGGTCGGTCGTGGCGCGCATGGTTCACTCGACCGCCGACGAGTCTTTTTCCGTCAGTACTCTTGTCGGCTTCGACGCAGTCCCGACGATCATCGCTGCGCTCGACGCCCGCTCGACCGTCGTTTGCGACTCTCGCATGGTCGCCGCAGGGGTCCCCGCCGTTTCGGCGTTCACCGACGTGGTCTGTGCATTGGATTTCGACGCGACCCATGCCGACGCAGACGGTCACCAGCGAGACGAGACCCGCTCGGCGGCGGCGATCTCGCGTGCCGCGACGGCGCATCCAAGTGGCGCCGTCTGGGTGATCGGCAACGCCCCGACCGCGTTGGCGCGCCTCGTCGAGCTCGCCCGGCTCGGTCGTGTGGAGCCGTCGGGCGTCATCGCACTGCCGGTCGGCTACGTCGGGGCGGCCGAGGCCAAAGCCGAACTTTGGAGCTCTCCGCTCGCCGCCATATCGATAACGAACCGGGGAGAGCGAGGCGGCAGCCCGGTCGCCGCGGCGGCGCTGAACTCTATAGCCCGGCTGCGGCTTCCTTGACCTGGCCGAGCGCCTCGACCAGGTCGTCGGGCAGTCGAGAATCGAACTCCATCCGCACCCCGCTAGCCGGATGATCGAAACCGAGGCTGGCGGCATGCAAGAAGAACCGCTCCGGCTCCAGCAGACCGCGAAAAGGACCGGACCTTCCCCCATAGCGCGCGTCGCCGACGACCGGATGGCCTATCGCCGCGAGGTGGACCCTGATCTGGTGAGTTCGCCCGGTTTCGAGCGCCAAGGCCAGCTCGCTGGACTCCATCGGGCCCGCGTGGCGGGCGACGACCTCGTAGCGGGTACGCGCCTCGCGCCCGCCGGCTACGACGCTGAAGCGGGTCGGGTCACGCGCTGAACGCCCGAGGGGAGCGTCGATCATGCCGGAATCGGATTCGACCGTGCCGCGCACCAAGGCTGTGTAACGCCTCGAAACTGACCTTTTCGACAGCTGTTCGACCAGGCTCGCCCGGGCGCGCTCCGTGCGGGCTACGACGAGTAGGCCCGACGTGCCCTTGTCTAGGCGATGCACGACCCCCGGCCGTCCCGCCTGGTCCCCGGCGTCGAGGCGGGACAGGTCCACGTATCTCCTGACGAGGGCCTGAATCAAAGTTCCGGTGGCGTTGGCGGCCCCAGGGTGCACCACCACGCCGGCCGGCTTGTCGACCACGATCACTTCCTCGTCGACGAACACTTCGACAAAATCGGCCAGAGGACGATCGTCAAGAGGTATCGCGACAGCGCCCGGCGGCGAAACGCTGACGCCGACCTTCTCGCCCGCTCTCACCCGACGGCTGCGCTGCGTGGAGGTCCGCCCGCCTATGCTGACCATCCCCGCGGACATCATTTCGTTGACCTGGCTTCGCGCTAGTCCGGTAACCAGCGCAATGACCCGGTCTACCCTTTCCCCGTCGAGGGCTGCCGGGACCGCCCACGGGTCGCCGTCAGGCACCGGAACCGCCGAGCCGACTCGCAGGCGAGCGGTCAGAAGAACTTCCGGGCGACTTCGCCGGGGAGCGATATGAGGAAAGCAGGACGATCACGCCGACCACGACGCACGAGTCGGCCACGTTGAAGACAGGCCACCACCGGACCGCCTGGATGAAGTCGACGACACCGCCGGGATAGCCCGGAATGTGGCGGAATACGCGGTCGCCCAAGTTGCCGAGCGCACCGCCGAGCAACAAGCCCAGGCCGGCGAGGGTTGCATAGCCGGCCGACGCCGAAACCCTCCGGGTGACGAGGACGAGAACGCAGACAGCCACGACCACCACAGCTTCGAGGATGGGCGTCACCCCGCGTCCGAGGCTGAACGCCGTCCCAGTGTTGAACGTGAGAAGGAAGTTCGCCGGGCCGATCACGTGGCGAGGGCGGCCGGGGGTCAGGTTGGCAAGCGCCCAGTCCTTGCTCGCCACGTCGGCCGCGATTACCAGAGCCGCTACCGCCGCCACCAGCCCGATTCGCCGCCACCCCGGTCGCGTCCGGACCACCACGGGTCGGTATTGTCCAACGCTCAAAGTGAGCTTATCGCCTCGACGACAAACCGCCGCTCTTGCACGCTACACACAACGCCGCGTACGGAAGCGCCTCGAGACGTGCCTCGGGAATCGGCTGGCCGCATCGCTCGCACACCCCGTAGGTGCCGTCGTCGATCTTCGCCAAAGCCCGGTCTATCTCCGCCACGGTCGCCCTCGCCTGCGCCGACAGGTAGAGATCTATCTCACGGTCGACGTTGGCCGTACCGCCCTCCCCTCCCTCCTCGTCGAACTGGACGTCGCCCGGTTCGTGCTCGAGCGCCAGGGAATCCGCCTGGGCCTTCAATGACTCCGCCGAGCCCATGTAGTCGGCTCGCTCCGCGAGCAGCGTCAGGCGCTGAGAGTCCAAGAAAGCGCTGCCCGTAGCGGCTGGGGGTGATTCAGCCCTCTTACGCGCCGGAGCCTTTCGCGCCGGCGCCTTGCGGTCACCCGGGGTCGTCGCAGCGACGTCGTTCGTCGCAACCGAATCCACCGTTACCTCTACTAGGTCCTCGGTACTTGACATCGAAGCCTTCTTCTGCACCATTCGACTGACCTGATATTCCGCTAGAACCTCATTGGCGGGCGAGTAACCATAACACTTGGCGGCGCCGAGATAATCCCGTCCTAGCGGAGGCTTCGAGGGAGGCCGTTTAGGGCTAGTAGGTTGTGTACGTGCCTGGCGACCCCGCCCTACATCCCGACGAGCCCGCTCGACGCGTGCCTGCTGCCTACCCCGACGTTGCGCGCTCGCCCAACCTTGCCGATATCGAGGAGCAGGTCCTCAAGTCTTGGGAAACGGCAGGCACCTTCGCCCGCTCGGTCGAAGGTCGGCGTGGAAGCCAGGAGTTCGTCTTCTACGACGGACCCCCGTTCGCCAACGGCCTTCCCCACTACGGGCATCTCCTGACCGGGTTCGTCAAGGACGCGGTACCGCGCTACCAGACGATGCGCGGTCGGCTGGTCGAACGCCGCTTCGGCTGGGACTGCCACGGCCTGCCGGCCGAAGTCGAAGCGGAGAAAGAGCTGGGCGTCTCGGGGAGGGCGGCGATCGGCGAGTACGGCATCGACGCTTTCAACAATTTCTGTAAAAGTTCGGTGCTTCGCTACACAGACGAGTGGCGCCGTTACGTAACGCGCCAGGCCCGGTGGGTCGACTTCGACAACGACTACAAGACGATGGACCTCTCCTATATGGAGAGCGTCATGTGGGCACTCGCGCAGCTTTACGACAAGGGCCTCCTCTATGAGGACTACCGGGTCCTTCCCTACTGCTGGGAGTGCGAAACCCCGCTGTCCAACTCCGAGACACGCCAAGACGACGCCTACCGGGAGCGCCAGGATCCAGCAGTCACGGTCGCCTTCCACCTGCCCGGGCCCGATCCGATCGACCTGTGGGTGTGGACGACCACACCGTGGACTCTTCCGTCGAACCTAGCCCTCGCCGTCGGAACCGAGATCGACTACGCGGTGTTCGAGCGGGAAGGTAACCGCTTCGCCATCGCCCTCGACCGGGTGGACGCCTACGAGAAGTCCCTCGAAGGCGCCATGCGCACGGCCACATTGCGAGGAAGCGATCTGGTGGGGCGACGCTACGAGCCCCTCTTCCCCTATTTTTCCGACACGGCCAACGCTTTCGTCGTGCTCGGCGCTCAGTTCGTCAACACCGACGAAGGCACCGGGATCGTGCACATGGCTCCAGGATTCGGGGAGGACGACCAGATCGCCTGCGCCCAAGCCGGGATCCCTGTCGTTTGCCCGGTCGACGACCGGACCAGATTCACCGGAGAAGTCCCCGACTTCGAGGGTATGCAGGTGTTCGAAGCCAACCAGCCTGTCATCAGGGCTCTCCGGGAAAAAGGTTCCCTGGTGCGCTCGGACTCGTACGTTCACTCCTACCCGCACTGCTGGCGAAGCGACACGCCGCTCGTCTACCGGGCGGTTTCATCCTGGTTTGTCAAGGTCACTGCCATAAAAGCTCAGCTGGCAGAAGCAAACACCCAGATCGGCTGGGTTCCCGAACACGTCAAAGACGGCTCGTTCGGGCGTTGGCTCGACAACGCCAGGGACTGGTCCATTTCAAGGAACCGGTTCTGGGGCTCACCTATACCGGTCTGGAAAAGCGACAACCCCGAGTACCCTAGGATCGACGTCTACGGAAGCCTCGACGCCCTCGAAGCCGACTTCGGGGTACGGCCGGTGGACTTGCATCGCCCGGCGATAGACGAACTGACCCGCCCCAACCCCGACGACCCCACCGGCCGATCCACGATGCGGCGGATCCCTGACGTTCTCGATTGCTGGTTCGAAAGCGGCTCCATGCCGTTTGCGCAGGTTCATTACCCATTCGAGAACAAGGAGTGGTTCGACACCCACTTCCCAGGGGACTTCATCGTCGAGTACATCGGTCAGACCCGGGGCTGGTTCTACACACTCCACGTGCTTGCCGTCGCTTTGTTCGGGCGTCCAGCCTTTTCGAATTGCCTGGCGCACGGGATACTTCTCGGCGACGACGGGGCCAAGCTGTCCAAACGACTGCGCAACTACCCTGACCCTCTCGCCATGTTCGACCGCTACGGCGCAGACGCAATGCGATGGTTCCTCCTCAGCTCCACGATCATGCGAGGGGGAGACATGATCGTCGACGAGGGCGGGATCAAAGACGCGGTGCGCGCAGCTGTCCTGCCGTACTGGAATGCCTGGTATTTCTTTGCGCTATACGCGAACGCGGATCGTCGCAGCGCCAACCATCAGCGCAGCGACTCCTCCAACCTCTTGGACCGCTACATCATCGCGAAACTCGCCGATGCCGTAGCATCCGCAGGGGCGTCGATGGAGTCATTTGATTTGTCAGGAACGACGGCGATCATCGAGTCCTTCCTCGATTCGCTCAACAACTGGTACATCCGTCGCAGTCGCGACCGCTTCTGGGGCACGGGCTCTGGCCGTGAGGCCGACACGCAGGACGCTTTCGACACTCTCGCGACAGTCCTCGAAGTGCTGAGTCGGCTTGCAGCTCCCTTGCTGCCCATGATTTCCGAGGTCGTTTGGCGTGGCTTGACGGGCGGGGAATCGGTGCACCTCGCCGACTGGCCGAGCGAAGGCCAGCTTCACCCCGACGACGTTCTCGTGCAAAAGATGGACCTCGCCCGCGACGTTTGTGGGGCTGCGCACTCGCTTCGAAAAGCGAGCAGCCTACGTGCCCGTCTACCGCTCGGCGGGCTCACCGTGGCGGGTCCCCAAGCCGGCGAGCTTGCCGACCTGGTCGACCTGATCGCGGACGAGGTCAACGTGCGCTCTGTCATCCTCTGCGACGACCCCGCACTGTTCGCAAGCCCTCAGTTGAGTGTCGTGTTCAAAGTTGCGGCACCACGCCTCGGACCTGCGATACAGGGCGTTGCCGCGGCGGCCAAACGCGGAGACTGGGAGACACTCGACGACGGAAGCGCCCGCGTGGGCACCGAGGTCCTCCTCGAAGGCGAGTTCGAGATGCGCGTCAACCCGCTCGACCCCGCCACGACACGGACCCTGCCGGGAATGGCAGGCGTCGTCGTGCTCGACTTGGAGGTGACCGCGGAACTTGCGCTGGAAGGCCGCGCCCGGGACCTTGTCAGGGAAGTCCAGCAGATCCGGCGCGACCTCGGCCTTGAAGTCTCGGACCGCATAAATCTCGCCGTCGGCGGCGACGTCGACGTCCGTGAGGCCCTCGACTCACACGGGGATTGGCTTGCCGAGCAGGTGCTTGCGGCATCGCTGACCTGGGTCGACACCGTCGGCGACGAAGCGACGTGGAGGAACGTAGAACTCGCCGACGGATCGGCGGCCACCGTCTCGGTGGTAGTCGCCGGCTAAATCGCCTCGCTCAGCGACGGCGCCTGAGCCGTCCACCGATGCGGTGGTCGTCCTCGTAGCGGTCGCCGTCGTCGAAGAAGTCGTCCATAGCCTTGTCGTCGTCGTCGTAGCCCCCCGGCGCGTTCTCGCTCCCAGGATCGGGATCGCCGGGCTGGATACTGAGAAGCTGCGTCGAGTCGGCCCCGACAGCCGGCCACACAGACGTCTCGGAACTTGGCGCACTTACCCTTCCTACAGGTTCCGGTTCGGCAGGGGCGACCGGGACCGACGCAGCGGCCGCGGAAGTGCTCGTATACGACGAAGCGCCGGCGCGCCGCGCTAGGACGTCCGCACCCCGAGAGCCCGGCGCTGGCCACAGGATCCCGACGCGATCCACAGCTGCCAGGGCTTCGCTCAGCGAATCAACGACGTGCGCCTTGTGCTCGTCAACCCAGCGCTGAAGCGTGTCGACCTCCAGCTGGGCCTGCGAACGCTGCGACTCGAGCTTGGTGAGCTCCGAGCGCGCGTCCGAAATGCTGTCCTCGAGGGTCCGCCGGCCCTGCTGCTCGGCTTCGGCGACGATGCTCTGAGCCTGCTGCTCCGCCGAGGCGAGAATCCGGGAGGCCTGCTCGCGAGCTTCGGCGACGGCCATGTCGGCTGTCCGCTGCGCCAGCACAAGGGTACGGCGGAGGGTGTCATCTGAGCCGCCCGAGTCGCTCGCAGCTGACTCGGCCCGCTGCGCTCGCTCGACGGCCTGGCGAAGGCGGTCTTGGAGTACCTCGATCCCGGCGGCGACCTGCTCCAGGAAATGGTCGACATCCTCGGGGTGGTAGCCCCGCATCTTTTCCCGGAATTCGACTTCTCTGAGCGTCTTCGGTGAGACTTCCATTCTTCCATCCTAGACGCGCGCCGAGGCTGGCGCCGTGATCGTCGCCAGAGCCCGGTCCCCGTCGACGAGGTGACGCCTTAGCTCAGATGGGGAGTCTGCCCAGGACGTCGTTGACGACTAGTTGCACCACGATTATCGCTACGAGGAACGAAAGGTCGATCATTCCTATCGGCGGGACGATCCTGCGAAACGGGGCGAGGACCGGCTCCGTCACGGCGAATACGACCCTTCGGACCGGGTTGAGAGGGGAGGTCGGATTGTAGGGGAACCAGCTGAGCAACGCTCGCGCGAAGAGAATGAGCACATAGATCTCACCGAGGTCGAACAGCGGATTCCCGGAACGGAAGGAGAAGAACACTAAGTCGGCTCAGGTCCGGTATCCGCGTTCTTGGAGGCGCCGACGCTCCTCGGACGAGACTTCGACGTTGGACGGCGTCAGGAGGAACACCTGGTCGTCGATCTTCTCCATCGCTCCTGCGAGCGCGTACGTAACGCCGCTACAAAAGTCGATCATCCGACGGGCGAGGTCGCGTTCGTTGGCCTGCAGGTTCACTACGACCGGCTGCCCGTTACGGTAGCGGTCCCCTATCAGCTGTGCGTCAGAGAAACGCGTCGGCTCGACGATGTGCGGCTTGGCTGTGTGGATCGGATTGATCGGCCGGACGACCGCCGGCCGTGGTGTTACGGCCGTGGGCGAAAGCGACGGTTCCGGCTGCTCTCGATATCCGCCTTCGCGTGAGTTGAGGTCCCGGGCACCCGAATCGCGACCGACCGGCCTGACCGACGACACTGCCGGCTCGGGTTCCGCGTAGCGGCGCGAAGTCCCGGCCGGTTCCTCATAGTCGTAGTCCTCGAACTCGTCGTCGGCCAAACCTAGGTACACCATGGCCTTCTTCATTATCCCAGCAGCCATCGGGCTCCTCCTCACACGTTATTGTAGCTGTGCTGCGCTTTCTGCGATGGGCGCTCCCCGAAGAGGGCTCGTCCAAGCCTCAAGACCGTCGCCCCCTCTTCGAGGGCCACCTGGAAGTCGTCGCTCATACCCATCGAGAGTTCGTTAAGGCCAAGGGAATGCGCTCGCCCCGCCAGCCAACGAAAGCACCGCCTCGCCTCGTCGAGCGAACCTTGCGGCGCCACGGCCATGAGGCCTATGGGGCGTACCTGTGCTCGCCTAGATTGCGCGTACAGCTCGTCGAGGTCCGCCGGCTCGCAACCCGCACGGCCCGCGATGCGCCCCACGTTGACCTGGAGGAAGACCTCGGACCCGGGTGCGACCTTCGCGACCCCGGCGAGTGCACTTGAGCGGTCCAAGGAATGCCAGACGCTGACTATCGGGGCGAGGTGTTTGAGTTTCCTTCGCTGCAGTGCCCCGAGATAGTGCCATCGGCACTCGGCGGGCGCCCTTGAAGCCTTGGCGATCAGCTCGTCGCCGTAGTTCTCGCCGATGTCGACGAGACCGGCCGAGACAGATGCCCTGACAGCGTCTATGCCGAATCCTTTTGTCACCGCCACGATGCGAACATCGTCGACACGGCGACCCGCAGCCTCGACACGGCCATAGACCACTTCGAGGCGCTTGGCGACTTCGCTTGCGAGGGAGCTCACAGCCGTCTCTATGCGCACCAGATCACGGTCGCTTGCCGGCGTTTCGACTGATGCGACCGCCATGACCAGAGGTCACCACTGCAGGCAGTGCATTCGCGTGACATGTCAAGCAGCGTTGCACCAGCGGCGCGAAGCGCAACGGTGACCCCGGCCGGCAAGTTCAATGACAACTCTCCGCTGCGGGTTGTCGCTGCTAGGGGACTACCGAGCCTGGACTCCACCTGCGCAAGGTCGCCACCGCCGAATGTGTAACAGCACGGGTGTATGCACGGACCGAGGACGGCTTCCACTCGTGTCGCACCCAAACGTCGCATGCTCTGAACTGTTGCCTCGATCACGCCGGCGCGCAGTCCTCTCCATCCAGCGTGGGCGACACCAATCACACCCTCGGGACTAGCCAAGGCGACAGGGGCACAGTCGGCGCTGAGAACCGCCAACGCGACTCCGGGAGCGGCGCTGACCGCCGCGTCGGCTGGCTCACCCGAACATTCTCCGGGGTGCTCGACGGTTACGACCCTGGCGCCGTGCACCTGCTCCAAGGTCGTCCATGGCCGATCAACAACTTTGCGGCGGCGCACTTCCCCAATCCGGCCGGGCTCGGCGAAGTCGCCATTGGCCCATCCAGTGCACGCCACCTTGGCCGTGTCGAAAATCGTCCACTCCGCCGTCAAGCGGGGAGCGCATTGCGTCGACGCGCCATGCACTGTCACTCGGGCAAGACCGCCGGCGTCACTTCAAAAAGTCGGGGACGTCGAACTCGTCGCCGATGAGGCCGAACTCGTCGCTGTCGCGAAGTTCCCTCTCCGTGGCGAGGAGGCCGAGGCCCGCTTTGGCGGCGGGACGTTCCTGCTCGGCCGGACGGTCCCACCCGTCGAAGCCCGCAGCGATGACTGTGACACGAACCTCGTCGCCCATCGAGTCGTTGATAACAGAGCCGAAGATGATGTTGGCATCGGGGTGCGCTACTCCGTGGATGATCTCGGCGGCTTCGGTGACTTCGAAAAGGCCGAGGTCGCTTCCACCGGCGATGTTCAAGAGAATTCCCTGCGCCCCTTCGATCGAAGCTTCGAGGAGCGGAGAGGTGATCGCCAGCCTTGCGGCGGTGACCGCACGATTGTCACCTGACGCCGTCCCGATGCCCATGATGGCGGTACCGGCGTTGCTCATGATCATCTTGACGTCAGCAAAGTCCGTGTTGATCAGGCCCGGGGTGGTGATGAGGTCGGTGATCCCCTGAACACCGGACAGGAGCACCTCGTCGGCCATCTTGAAAGCGTTGACCATCGACGTCTTCTCGTTGGAGACAGTGAGAAGACGATCGTTCGGTATCACGATCAGGGTGTCGACCTTCTCCCTCAGACGTTGGATGCCGGCTTCGGCCTGGGTCGACCGGCGACTCCCCTCGAAGCCGAAAGGCCGCGTGACTACGCCGATGGTGAGCGCACCGAGGGACTTGGCGAGCTCCGCCACTACCGGCGCTCCACCTGTGCCGGTGCCGCCGCCTTTACCTGCCGTAATGAAGACCATGTCGGCACCTTTGAGGGCCTCCTCCAGGTCTTGGCGGTGCTCTTCCGCGGCAGCACGACCGACCTCGGGGTCGCTCCCGGCACCGAGACCGCGGGTGAGCTGCCGACCGATGTCGAGCTTGACGTCCGCATCGCTCATGAGCAGGGCTTGCGCGTCGGTGTTGACAGCGATGAACTCGACCCCTTTCAAGCCGGCGTCGATCATGCGGTTGACAGCGTTCACCCCGCCACCACCGATCCCGACGACTTTGATCACTGCGATGTAATTCTGGGCGGCACCAGCCATCGAAACCCTCCAGGGCGGTCCGACAATCGGAACTTTTCCGAGTGTCTATGTTTGTTCAGACTCTTCCAAGCGTGCCACGCCCGACTGCCGCGATCCCGGATACTTGCGAATACGACGACCTCGAACGTTATGGCGTTGCGCGGACCTGCAGTTTTCAGAGAGTCCAGCTGACTGCCTGAGACAAAACCTCTAGTAGATGTATAGACTTTCTCTCAACCTACGCAAATGGTCTAGACGATAGCCGTCTCGTGGTGTCTCCGTCAAGACGACGGCGTCGACGGGGTCGCGACTGCCGGCCCGCTCAGGACTGGGCGCTCAGGCACACTCAGATCAATTCCGGTGATGCCGCCCTGTGGACCTTGGTCGAGCACAGTTAGAAGGGCTTCCACCTTCGCTGCGAGATGGGAGCCGTCCCCGAGGTTTACGGCCACCGTCTGGGGCTGGTTGGCAAAGGCGGCCCCCGTTGCCGACGAAGCCGGATTCACCGTCGCCGACGTCTGAGCGGCCGTCAACCTGAGCGTCAAAGCGCCGCCCCCGATGTTGATCGACTGAAGCATCTCGCGCCGATTCGAAGGCAACTCGCTGACAAAGGCCAGAGCCGCCGAGACCTGACTCGGCGGGTTGGAGCTCGAAGCGTTGACGTCGACGTTCGCCAAAGTGACCGGCCCTGACGGCCCCGCCTTGGCGCCGGGCGACCCGGGAATCCAGGATCCGAGCGGCCCGAGCGTGGTTACACCGTTGAGCCGTGGAAGCGACGGCGGCGGGGACGCCGCGTATGCCAGCACCCTTCCGGTCTGATCCACTTCCGCCCACTGCTTCGCTGCGTGCGCGCCTGGAAGCTTGATCACCATGACCGGGTACCGCTGCGTCACCGACACCACGAGCGTGCCGGGCCACGTCACACGTGCGGCTGCGGCGCCCAGGTCGGCTGTGTTGTCGAGACGACCCACGACCGTCGAGGTGTTGATGTCGATTAGCGGCTCGTGCAGACTCACGCCAGCAACGCTCGCTACCTCTGACACCGCCAGCGCCGCCGAGGTTGTGAGATGGATGTGGCGAAGCTCTAAAATCGGGCTGTACAGCGACCCGGCTGCGAGCCCGGCGACTGCGAGCACGGCCCCGGACGCGAGAAGCCGGTGGAGACGTCGCCGCCCTTCCTGGCGGCGCGCCTCGACCCACCTGCCGGCGATACGCGGGTCGACTCGGGGGCGAGTCAGGACGTCAGTCATCTTCTGCCTTTCCGTCTGGGATCTCGAACTTTGCCAAGGGCGATGAGAAGTTCAACTTGAGGTTGAGACTGTGGCCTTCCCTGCGCATCTCTGCGGCCGACTGTCATGACGGCGCCTCGGGTAGGAACCCGATCATCTTGACCTCGGGGTGCAAGTCGATCGAGAAGCGCTCATGAACACATCGCTGCACTAGCGCGATTAGCGCCGCCACGTCGTCAGCAGAACCGCCGTCGTCCGCCTGGATGAAGTTGGCGTGTTTCGCCGAAACGGTCGCGGTGCCGATGCGTAGACCCTTCAGGCCTGCGAGGTCGATCAGGCGTCCCGCCGAGTCTCCGGGCGGGTTCTTAAAAACCGACCCTGCATTCTGGCCGCCCGGCTGATTCTCTCGACGCCAGCGAACTATCCCGGCGATAACGCTACGTCCCTCGCGCGGGTCGCCCGGCCCGAGGCCGAATCTCGCTGCGGTGACGAGCTGGCTGTCTGTCAGAGCGGAGCTTCGATACGACAACGCAAGCCGATCCACCTTAATCTCCCGCACCTGGCCCGCCTGTGGTCCCGTCAAGTCGCAGACGGTTGCAGCTTCGAGTGTCTGCGAGATTTCCGAACCGTGGCCGCCGGCGTTCATACGGACCGCGCCTCCCACAGATCCGGGGACTCCGACCGCCCATTCCAAGCCTGTCAGCCCGGCTTCGACGCTTCGGCGCGCCAGGGCGGGCAGGGCAACCGCCGCTCCGGCGCAAAGGCGGGCCCCATCGACCTCGACCAAGCCGAACACGGAAGAGTCGAGGAGCACGGCGATACCGCCGAAACCGCCGTCGGCGACCAGCATGTTCGATCCTCTGCCGACGACGAGCGTTGGAAGGCCGCTCGCTTCGACTGCCTCTACAAGCTTTAGAAGGTCGCTGTCCGAGGCGACAGTAACGACCACTTCGGCACTGCCGCCGACCCTGTAGGTGCTAAGAGCGCCGATCGAACCACCGAGAACAGCCCGGTCGCCAAGCGGGGCGAGCACGTCGAAAGCCCGCCGCGCCGCGCTTCGCAATTCTGCGTTCCTCACTGTCGAACTGCCTTCATCGCCGTCCGACAGCGTCGAAGGATGCCATGACCATATCGGGGATCTCCGTGATGTCCCCCGCGCCGAGCGTCAGACAAAGATCTCCGGGCTGGAGCAGCTCCGCCAACAAAGAAGCGACCGACCGGAGCGTCCCCGCGCGATGGATCTCAACGTCGGGATGGGAACGCTGGACTGCTTCGGCTATCAGGTTCTCGTCGACTCCAGGCCTCGGCTTCTCGCCTGCCGGGTATATGCCTGCGATGACGACGACGTCAGCGCCCTCGAACGAGTCTGCGAACTGGCTCCAAAGCGCCTCGGTCCGGCTGTAGCGGTGAGGTTGGAAGACTGCCACGACCCTCGACCAGTTGCCCAGGCGCGCCGTGGCGATCGCTGCCGCTACCTCGCTCGGGAGATGGTCGTATCCATCGACGAACGACACGCCAGCGGCGCTCCCCCTCGACTGGAAGCGGCGGGCCACCCCCTTGAACGCTCCGATAGCATCGCCGAGCGATTCGATCGGGGCGCCAAGAGCTGCGCCGACTGCGACCGCTGCTGCAGCATTGCGCACGTTGTGAAGCCCCGGCACCGCAAGGTGGACGACCACATCCCAGTCGTCTGGTCGGCCTTCTGATTCGACCTCACGGCCTCCCGCCAAAGGAACAGCTCGTGCGGGTACCTGAACGCGAAAGTCGGATCCGTCGCTGTGCATTTCGACGTCGAGGGCGGCAAAGTCGGCGTTCAGCGACGTTCCGTATGTCAGCACGGCTCGCGCAGCGCCGTCCACCCTCGCGGCAACTCGGAGAGCACCTGGGTCATCGGCGCAAAGCACCGCCAGTCCGTCACTCGGTGAAGCGAAGCGGGTGAACTCGTCCTCGAGCCTCCCGACGTCACCGTAGAACTCCAGGTGATCTGCCTCCACGTTTGTAACCACGACCGCTTGCGCGTCGAGTCTCGTGAATGTCCCGTCGCTCTCGTCAGCCTCTACAACGAGCCACTCCCCGTCCGGGTCCCATCTCCCGCCGGGGCCCAAGCCCACAATCTCCGAGCCGACTATCCATGACGGTTTCCAACCGAGACGATCCAGTGTTATCGCGATCATCGCCGTCGTGGTTGTCTTTCCGTGCGTGCCGGAGACGGCTATCGTGCGCTTGAGCGAGCAGATAGCAGCCAAAAGGTCGGCTCGGCTCCATACCGGCGTTCCCGAATCCCTCGCTGCCGTGACATCGGCGTCGCTGTCGGGCACCGCGGTCGAGCGTACGACCACATCAGCAGCAACCGCCATTTCGGGGGTGCTTCCCACCGCAACCGCGACGCCGAGCCGACCGAGGCGCTGCAGGCTCGGCGAGTCGGAGGCATCTGAGCCTGTGACCGAGTAACCCATCTCGACGAGCACCGTTGCGATAGCGCTCATTCCGGCTCCGCCGGCTCCGACTACGTGAACCCTTCGAGCGTCGGCGAGTCGAGATCCGAACCCTCCGGAGTTACCCGACGTCTGGGTACGCGGCGGTGTCTGGCCGGCCGGTGCGAGAGCCGTGGACGCCTCTTCGGCTGACCGTTCATGCACGCGCGTGCCTCTCGGCGAGTCGAGCCACGCTGTCAGCCGCATCCGGGCGTCCAAGAGCGCGTGCTGCATTGGCCATCTCCTTGATACGACCCGGCTGCGAGATCAGGGCCTCGACGGCCTCGGCGAGGGTTGCTCCGTCGACATCCGAGTCGGCGATCACAGAAGCTGCCCCTGCGTCAGCGAGGAATCTTGCGTTGTAGGTTTGATGGTTACCCGGCGACCCCGAGAGCGGAATGAGGATCGAGGCCACTCCGACGACTGCGATCTCGGCGACCGTCGTAGCGCCCGCACGGCTTATGAGGAGATCACTGGCACGCAGAAGCAGGTCCATGCGATCCTCGAATCTCACCCGTCTGTAGTCGATGACAGATCCCGCGGGCGGTTGGCGCCTGGAGAATTCGTCCCAGTCGCGGTCGCCAACGACGTGGTAGACGGTGATCGCGCTCCGAGCCGACCAGGACGACGCTAGCGAGAACACGGCCTCGTTCACCCGCAAAGCCCCTAAGGACCCGCCTACCGCTGCAATGACGACCGTGTCCACATCGATCCCCAATGCTCGACGGGCTTGCGCCTTGCCTTCAGGAGACGTGTCCGCCTCGGCGATCTCTGAGCGGACCGGGTTACCGGTAGTTACCGCACGCGGCAACAAAGTACCTGGAAACGAGACGGCACACGCGGCAGCGAAGCGACCCGAAATACGATTCGCCAGTCCAGGCACCGCATTCTGCTCCGAGACGACTATCGGCACACGCAAAAGTATGCCAGCTGCTGCGGCGGGGACACTTGCATAGCCCCCGACCACCACGACGACAGACGGGCGTCTCCTGCGCAGAAGTTCCAGGGCGCGCAGGAACCCCAAAAGCAGACCGGCGACAGCCTTCATGTTCGCCGCTGTGAGGCGTCGCGCTATGCCGCGACCGGGCAATGCCACCAGTTCGAAGCCCGCCGATGGAACCATTCGGCATTCGATCCCCCGACTCGATCCGACGAAGAGAATGCTCGATTCGCTATGTCCGCGCGCCACCAAAGCCCGCGCAATTGCAATCGCCGGAACGACGTGGCCGCCTGTTCCCCCCCCGGCTATCACCGCCCATACCCGGGCGTCCGCCGGCGCCTTGCGCCCCTGCGGCGTCAAGTCAGCTGCGTCCGAGAGGTCCTTGCGATGTTCGCGAGCATCCCGACGCCGAACAGCGATATGACCAAAGCAGAGCCGCCGAACGACACGAAGGGCAGCGGCACGCCGGTGACGGGGAGGATACCGACGACAGCACCGATGTTGATAACGGCCTGACTCGCCAGCCAGGCGGTAATGCCCGTGGCGAGTAGGCATGCGTAATTCGACGGCGCCCTCGCCGCGACGCGCACACCGACCAATACCAAAGCAGCAAAAAGACCGCTGACGAACAGGCCGCCGACAAGGCCGGTCTCTTCACCGATCACGGCGAAGATGAAGTCCGTCTGCGCATTCGGCAGGTACCCGTAGCTTGCGAGGCTCGCCCCGATCCCGTCGCCGATGACCTGGCCGTGACTGAGCGCCACCAGGGCCTCCACCGACTGGTACCCGCTTTGATGGGGATGGGCGAACGGGTGCAAAAAGGCGGTTAAGCGCTGCCACCTGTACGGCGACGCCTTCGCCAAACCGAACGCGCCGACAACCGCGCCTCCGCTCATCGCCCCCATCCACCTCCCCGGTATGCCGGCGGCGAAAAGCATCGATGTGGTTACGACCATCACCACGATTGTCGTGCCCATGTCTGGTTGGGCCATTACCAAAGCGCCGACCAGACCAAGCATCGCCAGCACGGGTCCCGCCTGGTACTTCCAGGGTCCCTTTCCGCCGCGGCGGTCGAGGACGTCGGCGGTGAAGATGATAAGCGCAAGCTTCGCAAGCTCGGAAGGCTGGATCTGGACACTCGTCGTGCCGAGCCATCGGGTAGCACCTCCGGCGCTGACCCCGACGCCCGGAACGAGTACGGCGAACAAGAGGCCGACCGTCAACCACATGAGCATCGGAGCGACCCGACGCCAGAAGCTGTGATGCACCCGGAACGCAACAAACAATCCTGTCCATCCCAACGCAAGCCATATCCATTGCCTGATGAAGTAGTGCCAGGGCGAGCCGAAGATAGCGAGGCTCGTGATCGACGATGCCGAGAACACCATGACGACGCCGATCATGCAGAGAACTGCAACCAAGGCGATAAGAAGCCACAAACTGTTGTCCTTCGGGCGCCCGGACCCAGTCTTCGACGCACTCGCCTGCGAGTCACCGCGAGACTTTCTCCTGGAACCCGCCGAGGACGGCCGGATGGTCGCGTCTGGCCTGTGCTGCGTCTGTACCTTCATCGCCAATCATCTCCGGTGTCTGTGGTCTGGGTCATCTGGGGCGTCTGGTTGATCTGGCTTGCAATTTGCGAATTCGAGTTGCCTGAACGGGCCGGATTTGTCCTCATCCTCCACCGCCTCGCGCTATGAAGTCCGCATAGAACGATCCGAGTGCGACGGCCGTAAACAGGCCAGAGAGAATCCAGAAGCGAATGATCACTGTCGTCTCAGGCCAGCCGACCAGTTCGAAGTGGTGGTGTATGGGCGCCATTCGCAGCACCCTCCGATGCAAAAGCCGGAAGCTGGCCACTTGAACCACCACCGAAGCCGTTTCGATGACGAACAAACCTCCGATGATGAAAACAAGGAGGTCGACGTTCTCGAGCAACGCAAGAACAGCTATCGCTGTGCCGATACCCAGCGAACCGGTGTCACCCATAAAGATTCGGGCGGGCGCAGCATTGAACCACAGGAAGCCGCAGCACGCTCCGATGAAGGCAGTCGCTATGGCGGCCTCGTCGAGCGGTGCCGGGTTCTGGTAGAGGCCGAAGTGACGAAACTGGTAGAACCCGATCACGGTGAAGGCGGCGAACGCGAAGGCTGAAGACCCCGCAGCAAGGCCATCCAAACCGTCCGTGAGGTTGACGGCGTTGGCGAAGCCGACTATCACAAGCACCGCAAGGATAACCCAGCCGACTTTTCCCAGGTTGATGCCGGTCGAGTTGAAACGGGTAAACGACAGGTGGGTGTCTACTTTCAACCATGTGACAGCCGACAGAGCAAACGCAAGGGCCACAATGAGCTGGGCTCCTGCTTTAGCGCGCTTGTTCAGTCCGAGGCTTCGCTGGTGACGTACCTTGATCCAGTCGTCGAGGAATCCGATCCCAGACGCGGCGATAATCGTCGCTACCGCCACGATGCCCCGGGTCGTGAAAGCAGAACCGATGTGAGCGACGAAATAGCCGGCAACGCTGGCTGCGATTATGGATATACCGCCCATGGTGGGCGTCCCCGCTTTGGTGAGGTGCTGCCTCGGCCCGTCCTCTCGAATCTGCTGGCCGATGCCGCGCTTGACCAGCCAACTGATCAACAGCGGCGTGGCGACCATCGATACTGCCATTCCGACCAATCCGGCCAGAAGGAGGTCGGTCATGGCTGGCCCTGTCTCGCAGTTAGGATCCGATTGAGCGCTTCGTGCGCCACGGTGACGTCGTCGAAAGCCGCAAACCTCCCGGCGACCTCCTGGTACTTCTCGTGTCCTTTTCCTGCGATCACGACTACATCCCCGGCTTGAGCTGTCGCCAGGGCGGTCGCGATAGCTTCTGCCCTGTCCACTTGCGATAGGGCAGAGCCCCCCGCGTCGGAAACGCCGGCCAGCACGTCGGAAACGATGCTCTCGGGATCTTCCGAGCGGGGATTGTCGGAGGTGACGATAAGAAGGTCTGCCAGCTGAGACGCAGCGAAACCCATCAACGGTCGTTTGGTGCGGTCGCGGTCGCCCCCGGCACCGAAGGCCACTATCAGTCTCCCATCGCAAATCTGGCGTGCCGCTGTCAGGACACTCGTCAGTCCGTCCGGCGTGTGTGCGTAGTCGACGATCACGGTAAATGGTTGACCCGCGTCGACCAGCTCGAAACGACCCGGCACCTTCCGAAGTGCCGACAGGCCTTCGACTATTGCCTCCGCTCCTATACCGAGAGAGCGAGCGCACGTGGCGGCCGCAAGCGCATTCATAACGTTGAACCGGCCGCCCAGAGCGATGCTTATGTGCTGGCCCTCCCAGACGAAGTTACTTCCGGTCGGGGTGAAGTCAATCTCGGCGGCGTCGTCGACTGAGAATGTGACGACATGTGAGCCGCGTTCACGCAGCGACTCCGAGAGGCGTCTGCCCCAGACATCATCGCCGTTGACCACAGAGACGCCAAGCCTGTCAGTCTCAAACAACCTCGCTTTGGCATTGAAGTACGATGACATATCACCGTGGTAGTCAAGGTGCTCCGGTGTGAGGTTTAAGAACACACCAGCGGCAAAGCGGATCGAGTCGCAGCGGTGCTGCTCCAGAGCATGCGACGAGACCTCCATCGCCACGGCCCTTCCGCCGGATCGTACCCATTCCGCCAGCAGCGCCTGCAGTTCGGGCGCTTCTGGTGTCGTCCTCGCCTGGCTGAGTGTTCCGACGGCTGTCGCAGGCCATCCGTTTGCGTCGAATATCTCCTTTAGCATAGCGCAAGTCGTGGTTTTCCCGTTGGTTCCGGTTACCCCGGCGATCGTCAGACGACTCGACGGATGGCCCCACAGCACGTCGCTGAGCGGCCCGAGAGTCCGTCTAACCGAACGTACGATCACTTGAGGAACATCGATGTCGAGGCGGCGTTCGCTCAGTATCGCGACCGCCCCACCCGCTACCGCCTCGGCGGCGTATGAGTGGCCGTCGACCAGGTTCCCCGGAACACAAGCAAACATCGACCCTTCGCCAAGTCGGCGCGAATCGATCACCACGCTCGAGACGTCGACAGTGTCGTCCCCGGCGAGTCCGAGGAGCAAGGCGGAGTCCGCTAGCCCCGCTGATTGTACGAGATCACCGAGGCGCACGGTCCTCAGGCACCAAGTCGACCGGTCATCGGGGCGATGTCAAGGCAGACCGGCAATAAGAGACTTTACCGCCGGCCAGTCGCTGTCAGCGCCAGGCGTCATCGAAGTCGGACCTGCAGGTGCCGCTGCGGTGCCTTTCGCCGCGGTAGACGCCGGATGATCCGCCGAGGTGGGCGTCAGGTAGTTGACAGACGACGGCTGGACCATGCCCAGTTTGCCTTCTGCTGTCGCAATGATATTGGCGGGCGAGGAAAGCTCCGCTACGCGCAGCCGGAGGCCCTGGTATGTCGTCTCCTGCGCGGCTATGCGCGCGTTCGTGGTGTCAAGCGCAAACTGACGTTGCGCAAGTACGACGTGCACGTAGACAAGGCCGAGGCAGACAACGGTGGCCGTTGCAACGCATAGTCCGAACAGCACTCGCGGGCTCGGCCGGAATCGGGGCTTCGACCCCATCTCGATCAGGCGAAGATGGCTCGCACCTGGACGTCCGACCTCGGCCTCTGAGTCCGGTCGACGGTTGGGGGCATGCGCTGAAAAGTCGCGTAGCTCGTCACCGTCGTCTTGCCAGTTCGGGCCAGCGGCGCGTCTGGACCTTGGGTAGCGCTCCCGTCGAAGTTCTCCTGCAGCCCTGCTCAAATCTCCGACTTCCTCTCATCCGCATCCAGCCCGTCGCCGGCACCCGGCGTGAAGCCGAGCGCCTCCACTGCTCTAAGGCGCGCGCTTTCAGCGCGATGGTTTCCGTCGACCTCGCTTTTGGACGGTCTGAGCGCGCCCCGCACCAGGTACCGCACTCTTGGAACCGCTCCGCAGACACATGGAAGCCGCGGAGGGCATGTGCAGCCGCCGGTCGCAGCTTCGCGGAAGCGGTCCTTCACTATCCGGTCCTCGCCCGAGTGGTACGCGAGTGTGACGCAACGCCCTCCGGGCGCGAGGCGCCGCAGAAGCCGGTCCAATGCCGGTTCGAGTAGTGTGAGCTCATCGTTCACTGCGACGCGCACCGCTTGGAAAACCCGGCGTGCGGGGTGACCGCCGGTGCGGCGCGCAGGCGCTGGTATCGCTGACTTCACGACTTCGGCGAGTGCCATCGTCGAGTCCAGCGGTCGCGCGGCGACGATAGCCCTTGCGATCCTCGAAGCGAATCTGCGCTCACCGTGCTCGCGAAATAGCGCCGCCAAATCGCCGGCGGTCCAACCGTTGACAATTGAATCGGCGGTCAGCGCGCTCGTCGAGTCCATCCGCATGTCGAGAGGACCATCCGTCCGATAGCTGAACCCGCGCTCGCCCGTGTCGAGCTGTGGGGAGCTCACCCCGAGATCGAAGAGCACCGCAGTGAGCGCGGACAGCGGCGCTTCGTCGAGGAAATCGCCGGCCCTGTCGAAACGGGCATGCCTCAGGCGAACCCGGCCAGCGAAAGGAGCGAGAACGCTGCCGGCGGCATCGATGGCCGCGCGGTCACGGTCGACGCCGATGAGCGCTAACTGAGGGGCCGCTTCGAGCACTGCTCGGGCGTGCCCTCCCCCGCCCACGGTACAGTCCAGGTATATGCCCGGTGGCGATTGTGCAAGCAGGCCGACGACCTCATTCAGCATCACAGGCTCGTGAACGAAGGAGTTCACGGCAGCCTTGCGGGCGATCCGCAGCCCCTCGACCAGCTGGCCATCGGGATTTCTCCCCGATTCAGGCAGGCGGAAGCAGGAGACGGAGAAGGGGACTCCCGCCCTGCTGGTCGGAGGGCTGCGCATCGCCCGCTTGTCGGTTGGCACCGCTGTGACATGTTGAGGCCTCAAACCGCCGCGCCGAGCATCGCGTCGCCGGCCGCTTCGTGGAAGGCCCATGCGTCCGGATTCCACAATTCCAAGTGGGTAAGCGCGCCCATCACCAGGACTGTCGACCCTTCCGCGAGCTGGGCGAACCCGCGAAGGTACTGCGGTAGCGCTATCCGCCCTTGGCCGTCGAGATCCACTTCCGTCGAGCCGACAGAAAAGGCCCGGGCGCGATTGCGGTCCTCGGTCGAACCCTCGAAAAGTGGTGCCATCTCTCGCGCCTTTTCTTCGAAGGCCGACGGCGTCCACACTGCGAGACAGCCCTCGCTGTACTTGGAGACCAGCGCCTTTTGGTCGAAGGTCGTGCGGAAACGGTGCGGAAGTATGAGCCGCCCCTTTCCGTCGAGGGAGTGCTCGTATCTCCCCACGAACTTCGTTTCCACTTGACACTGACTCCGTCCTCTGGGCGACCAGGGTCCCTCCCTTTCGCTCCACCTGCCCCCACTCTATGGTCTAGACCCCCACCATGTCAATCAAATGGGGTCCGCGAGACAGATCGCGGCCCGCGGGGAAACGTCGCGGGCGCGCGAATGCCCGTTTCGGTGTTCAGGTGAAGCCCGCGCATTGGACCTCTGTCGTAGAATTGCCGCAATTCGCCTAACGCGGTCGTGCGTGGCGCCCTCAGCCGTCCTCGACAAAGACTGTGCGTAAAATTGCACCGTTTTCGTGCAATTTTACGCACAGTCTCCTCCGAGGACTTGCGGAGGATGCAACTCGGGCTGATGAAGATGCTGACGCCAACCTCGAAGTCGGACGGGGACCGGGACGCGCGGAGCGGGACGTGGGGGCCGGGACGCGGGGCCCGGACCGGTACTGGCTACGGCTCGAGCGTCTCCAGGTCAGCGACGTGCTTCACGAAAGCATCCGCGACCTGCCGGCCGCGCTGTACACCGATTCCGACGGCGACCGCGTCGAGCTCACCAGTCGCAGCGCCTGCCGGCAGTTTGAGCATCTCCTCATAATCGTCGGGTTGCCAGCTGAGCATGACGGCGGACTGGAAGAGCGCTCCCTGCTGCGTACGGCGCTGCGATATCCCGACGACCTTTCGGCCGGCAATCGTCACCTCCCCCGGGCCGAGTCCGGCGAAGCACACCGTGCGAGACCAGGGAGTGTGGCGCATCGCGCCGTGCCAGACATCGGCCTCGGATCCGAACGACACCGCCCAACAGCCCCCGATCCAGCGCGCCGCCCGCGACACGTCAGCCTGCCACAGCGGGTCGCCCGATGGTACGACGACATCCACCCAGAGGATCTCCTGCGGCCCTACTAGAACCGCCGAACCCCCGCTTCGCCGCCTAGCGAGCCCTACGTGCCGTCGTTCGAGCGCTTCGAAGTCGACGGCGTCGGTTTTCTGGCTGGGACCAAGCACCAGTGCGCGCTGCGAAGGGGTCAAAACCCTGATCTGTCGTCTCCGGATCGCGAGCGCTTCGCCGGACTGGCTGTGCAGGTCGTCGGCGCAGCCGTGCGAGCGCACAACTTGCCAAGCTTCAGGCGGTGAGGGCACTACCCGAGGGGAGGCAAAGGTAGGCCTCCCATTCGCGCTGCATCCGCTCGCTCGCTAGCAGGAGGAACGTACGTTGGCGCGGCGGAGCCGGAGGGTGCCGCAGACGCATCCCGATCTCCTCGAGCAGCCGGTCGCGTTTGTGAAAGTTGCAGGCTCTGCAGGCGGCAACAACGTTGTCCCATGAGTGTCGGCCGCCCCTGCTCTTGGGTATGACATGGTCGATGCTCTCTGCCTCGGCGCCGCAGTACTGGCACTTATGGCCGTCGCGTGCGAACACCGCCCGGCGATTGAGGGCTGCCCTGGCGTGATAGGGAACTCGGATGTAGTAGCGCATCCTCACTACGGAAGGCTCCTCCAAGCAGAGATTCTCGGACCGCACATATCGCTCGGAAGGCTGGAGCATCTCGGCTTTGTGGTCAAGCAGGAGCATCAGCGCTCGACGGGTCGGGACAACACACAGGGGTTCGTAGGTGGCGTTGAGCACGAGAGCCTGCGTCACGCCAACCCCTTCACTATGCCCTAGGAGGTTCCGGGTGTCCGGTCGGCGTCAATGCGGCTGCGGCACCGCTCGATCTGGGCACTCTCATGCGCTTTTAGATTAGTCACCTCCGCTGTGTTGCCGGCGACACCACTCCAGGTAAGTGATCAGGTCCTCGCCTGAGGCACCGCGTTCGTCTCCATACATCGTCTCTGACCGGAAATGGCGGTAGTGCGCCCGGGGGAACGGGACCGGAGGCCACGTCGCCCACCACCGCCGGGGAACGAACCGCGCTGCGACAGGCCAGAGGTCCGGTCGACGAGCGAGTGCTGCGACGGGCGAACGGTCCCCGGGGGTATAGGACTTCACAGACACTACGCTAGGACGAAGCCCGCCTCCGGAGGACATTGATGGATCGACAACTCGCGACCACCGCGGTTCTGGATCCCTTTACGTCCGTATTCGAATCTGTAGTAAGCAACATTTCGACGGTTGTCCGAGGCAAGGAGGGTGCAATCGGACTTGCTCTCGTCTGCCTCCTGGCCGAAGGTCACCTTCTTATCGAGGACGTCCCGGGGGTTGGCAAGACGACTCTCGCGAAAGCTCTCGCACGAAGCTTCGACCTTGAGTGCCGTCGAATCCAGTTCACACCAGATCTCCTCCCCTCCGATATTACCGGCGTCAGCCTCTACAACCGTGACGGCATGAGCTTCACGTTCCGCCCAGGACCGGTCTTCGCCAACGTCGTCATTGCCGACGAGATCAACCGTGCGTCACCGAAAACCCAGTCTGCACTCCTCGAAGCGATGCAGGAGCGACAGGTTTCACTGGACGACGTGACCCGACCGCTCCCCGACCCTTTCATGGTCGTGGCCACCCAGAACCCGATCGAGTACGAAGGCACATATCCTCTTCCGGAAAGCCAGATCGACCGATTTTTGATGCGGCTCAGTCTCGGCTACCCGGACAAGGATTCCGAAGCCGCCATGTTGGATGCGGCCAGAGCTATGGACCCGCTCGAAGTGGCGAAACTACCCGTAGTCGCCGACAACGCCACCATCCGGGCGATGTTCCGAATCGTGAAGTCGATCTACAGCGCTTCTTTCGTGCGTTCCTACATCGTTGAGTTGGCGGTGGCAACGAGGCGCCACCCGGCGGTGCGCCTCGGAATGTCGCCGCGGTCGACGCTCGGAATGCAGCGAGCAGCGCAGGCGCTCGCAGCATCGCTCGGACGAGCCTACGTCACCCCCGACGACGTGAAGGCGGTCCTACGCCCCGTTGTGGAGCACCGTCTGGTACTCGATCCGTCGCTCGCTGCGTCGGGAACGGAAGTGCGCGAGATCCTCGACGAGATCGAGCGGGCTGTCCCAGTCCCCGCCGGACGCGACATAGAGCGCTGAAACCTGTGCCTCGAAGCACCTCAAGTCCCACCCGCCGGAGCCGGTGCCCCGGGTCGACTGCTCCGACATCACGACGTGACGGCCTGCACCCATGAGACTTTCGGTATCCCTGACCCCGAGGGGCCAAGCCTTGACGGCTTCCGCGGGCGCGCTCGCCCTCGGAGCGTTCCTGTCGGGCGCTCTGGAGTTGTACGGACTGTCCGCTGCAGCGCTCGTCCTTGTTGTGGTGGCTTGGGGCCGGGCGAGATTCGCTTCATGGGACGTGGCTTTCACCCGGACGGTGACGCCTGCACGGGTAGCGGTCGGGGGAACGTGCCGCGTCGATGTCGTCGCGTGCAATACCGGAGGCAGGGCCAGCCCGCGCGCGGAAGGGCGCGACCCTTTCGGCGACACCGGGCGGACGGCGCGCTTCAGCATCGCCTCTCTGCGCCCCAGCGAAGTTAGACGCACGTCGTACCGTGTGACGCCGTCGAGACGAGGTGTCTACAGTCTCGGCCCGCTGTCAGTAAGGGTAATTGACCCTTTCGGGCTCGCCGAGGCCGTCGGCCGCGCCGCTGGGGAGGCCAAGCTCAGGGTGCATCCGCAATTCGAGGTCCTACCCGACTCCGCCCTGCCCGGCGGCGGCCGGCTTCGCCGCAGGGCCACAGGCCAAAGCGACGGCACCGAGCCGGACACTTTCCTGCTGAAACGCTATTCGGTGGGAGACGACATCCGTCGAGTTCATTGGCCGACAACGGCACGCGTCGGCGATCTCACCCTCCGCCACGACGAGCCGCGCCACAGCGGGTTAGTGGTCGTCCTCGCCGATCTGCGTCGCGACACCATAGCGGGCGACAATGCGCCCAGCAGTTATCCAGATGCCGAGATCCCAATCGATGCCAGCCAGTCGGACGCCCTCGAGACGATCCTGGAGGCGACCGCTACTCTCGCTGTGTCGTGGCTGCGCGCCGGGTATCTGGTCAGGTTGGTGACAAGCGCCGGCTTCGACTCTGGCCGCGGGGCGGGCCAAGCGCACTCGACGACGATCCTCGATGCACTAAGCGAAGCCGCCGCCCACGCAACGCAGCAACAGCGACTACCCGAACTTCCGAGCGCTGACATCCCAGTCGTCGTGGTCACGACCGACAAGTGCGACCAACGTCGCTTCGTCGCACTGGTAGGACAGCGCACGATGAAAAATATGACCGTCGTCTGCGTGGCAACGCCCCTCACGAATCCGACGCCTTGCGAGGCGGACATGATCCCGACCGCCTCGTTCAGCGTCGATGAGGCAGGCCCAGGGTCGCGCATTGTCGGGCCGAGGAGGCAGATACGGATTCCAGTCGGGAGCACCCTGGCACGCCATGCCGGCAGTTCGGTGGTCGAGGCTTGACCACCCCGGCGAAGCGGTTTGACTGGGGTGAACTGGCCCGCGCCGTCTCGGTTTCGATGCTGAGCGTGGCGGCTGCGGGTGGCCTCTTCAGGGTCTTCGTCGGCCTCGCCTGGGCGGGCCCGGTGATCGTCGTGCTCGCAGCAGCGACAGCCGCTATGTGGCTTCAAAGGCGCCGTCGACGTTTCTGGCGGGTCACCTCAGGACTCCTGGCGGTAGTGCTGACAGTTATTTGGACTGTCTTCCCGTCCTCGACGGTCTTCGGCATTCCGACCCTCGCGACGCTTCGCGCCGTGCGGTTGGCGCTGCGGGGCATCGGTCCGAGCTTTGCTTTGTCCGTACCGCCGGTGCACCCCACATCGGGTTTGGAGCTTCTAGCTGCCGGTGGCGGCGGCATCATGACAGTCGCGGCGCTTTGGATCTCGTCCCATCGTTCGACTGGAATTGCCGCTATTTTTCCGTCGCTCGTCGTGTTCATAGCGGCGATCCCGGCAGGCCGTGGCCCCGGGCGGATAACCGTCGTCGCGGGCTACTGCGTCGGCGTCTGCATCTACCTCTTCGTCACTTCGCGCGAATCGGAGCCCCGCTTGTGGTTCGCCGACGTGCACAGCCGACGACGAGGTTCGCGCCTGTCGAGCGCCGGAGCGACGACTTTGGCTGCCGTCGCGATAGCCGCAGCTGTGACAGTCTCGCTGCCAGGTATCGACGGTGTGGGTGTACTCGGATGGAGAAGTGCCTCGGGCGGCTCGGGCCAGCGGATCGTCCCCAACCCGCTCATATCATTGCAGACGCGGCTTCTTCAAGAGTCGAGCACTCCCGTGTTCCAGGTGCACAGCACCGTCGCGTCGTATTGGCAGCTCACTACGCTCAGCACCTTCGACGGGATCACGTGGAGTTCGCACGGCTCCTACAGTGGCTTCACTTCGCAGCTTCCTGGTATCCCCAAAGCGTCGGGAGGGGTTCAAGTTGACCAGGCAACATTTGACATCCAGAACCTGGACTCGGTGTGGCTTCCCGACCAGTTCAACCCGGTATCGGTCAAGGGCACCAAGGGAGTGTCATACGATCCGCAGAGCGACAGCCTCCTCGTAGACGGTTCGACTTCAAACGGGATGACCTATACCGTCACCTCATACCGTTACCTTGCCGACTTGACTGCGACCGAGTTGAAAGCCGCTCCCAACTTGCAACCCTCACTTACGCTGTCGGCCGATACGGCCCTTCCCGCATCTGTGCCCCGCAGCGTCAAGGACCTTGCCGATCAGATCACTGCCGGCTCTACAAGCGAGTACGCCAAGGCGCTCGCGATCCAGAACTTCCTGACCGGACCCTCTTTCAGCTACACGCTTAGCCCGCCGACAGACGGCTCGGGCACATCAGCTCTGACCACGTTTCTATTCGATACCAGAGCGGGTTATTGCCAGCAGTTCGCAGCGGCGTTTGCAGTACTCGCTCGAGAGGTCGGTCTCCCGACGAGGCTCGGTGTGGGTTTTGCTACCGGTAACGCCATTCCAGGTGGCTTTCAGGTCCTCGACAGCGACGCACACACCTGGCCGGAAGTTTACTTCGGTCCTCACTACGGTTGGGTTCCGTTCGAGCCGACACCGGGTTTCGCTGTGCCGGGCGCTGGTGGCTACGATCCGTCGAGCCTCGCGTCGGCCCAGGGCCTTCAGCAGACACAATCCCCGGTTGCTCCGGCGAGTCCGCTCAACACCGTCCCGGCCGGGCATTTGAAGGCCGGCGCTTCTCAAGGATCATCGTCGAACGTGGCCCAAGGTGCGCCGGTTCCGACGGGGCTTGGACAATCTCATGGCTGGGGGTGGGTCGTTTTACTCGTGATTTTGGGCGCTCTGGCCTCTTGGTGCGTCGCGGTAGCGGCATCCCGCGCTGCGCTGCGGCTCTTTAGGCGGGTCCGCGCGACAAGGCAAGGTCCGCGCAGTGTCGCCTTGGATGCGTGGCGCGAAGCGGAGGCAGAGCTCGTCTGGTACGGCATCAGTCGCGCGTCAAGCGAGACCCCCAGGGAGTTCGCCCGCCGAGCGTCCCGCCTCGATACGCTCGGCGGATTGGCAGCTCTAGCCGTAGTCGCTGACCAGGCGTCGTTCGCGCCGGTATTCGACTCGACGTTGGCGAGAACGGCCGCTGAACTCTCGCAACGGACGAGAAGGAGCCTTCTGGGCGCCCAGAGCCGGACGCAAAGAAATTGGCGGCGACTCGGTGTCAGGCCTTCGACGCTTGGCGCAGTTACGACCAACCTGCGCCAGATCCGCCTCGACTGGGTGCGGCGAACTCGTATCCGGGGCTAAAGACTCGACGCCCCGACGATCGCCGCTCAGCTGTTGGCGTCGCCTCCGAAGCGCTCCCGAAGCTTGCGTGCCAGCTCCGAGAAGGACTGGCTCGGATTACGGGATCTGAAGGTCTGTGCGACTTGCTCCACTCCTAGCCGGCTGATCCTCGTCAGGTTCCTGATCAGGACCACTGAGGACACGAGCATGATGAGGAAGCCGAAAATAGCGAGAATCCAGCTCGACGCGAAGGCTACAAGCAGCACTACCAGCCCGACAACGAAACCGAGAGCCGCCCACTTGCAGTTGCGTGCCAGGTAGCGCTGAAGCGTCGTCGACGCGATCATCTGTGCAGACTTCGGGTCTTGCGAATGGAACTGGCGTTCTATCTCCGCAAGGATTCGTTGTTCGTTCTCGTTGAGCGGCACCGTTCGCCTCCGACTACATCATCTCACCAGAAAAAAGATACGGCAACGCGACACGGTCGCGTCATGGGCAATCACGAACCCCCCACCTGCCGATGAGGCGAAGCTAGCAAAGCCGCCGGCATAACCGACGATGCCCCGAAGCGGCTACGGACCTCGTCGACTGCAGCAGCTGCAGCCTCAGCCGCTGCCGACCGTCCCGTCTCGCCCCCAATGGATGTGCCGCCTCCGGAAAAGTCGAGCGCCGGCTGCCAAGGTGCCGCACTGGAGCTCCCCGAGAGGTTCGTCAAGCCGACCCCGAGCAGCCTGACGCCCCCATCGAGATCGAACCCCTCCAACATGTCCAACGCAATCTTCGAGATCTCGATGCGGGAATCTGTCCCGACGTCAAGACTGCGGGATCTGCTCCTCGTGCCCATGTCGCCGTAGCGGACTTTCAACGTCACTGTTCTTGCAGACGTCCCTGCTCGTCGCGCACGGCTCGCGACGGTGTCGGCCAGCTTCATAACTTCGAGTCGCAGGCCTTCGTGATCGTAGCGATCGACCGCGAAAGTCTCCTCCTGGCTTACCGACTTCGTCGGCCGCTCGGAAATGACCGGACGGCTGTCGATCCCCCGCGACAGGTTGGCGAGCGTCGTGCCCTGTGCCCGGCCGAGAATGCTTTCCAGTGTCAGGGCGGGAACGGCCGCTAGATCTCCGATGGTCCGTATGCCAAGCCGGTGCAACCTCGAAGCGGTCGCCGGTCCAACTCCCCAGAGAGCTTCGACGCGGTGGGGATGTAAGAACTCGATTTCCGTCCCCTCGGCAACGATAAATGTCCCGGTAGCGCAACCGGCGCCTTCAGCCGGCAGGACAGCGGGCGGGTCACGCGTTACCTGTGGCTTCGCTGCTTTCGACGCCATTTTCGCGATGAACTTCACTCTCGAACCCCCCACCGAACACGAAAGGGCAAGCTCGTTGCGAACGGCGTCGCGGATTAGACCCGCTATTCTCTCTGGCCCACCGTAAAGACCGAGGGCTCCCGTAACGTCGAGGAACGCCTCGTCGAGCGAGATCCCCTCCACAGCAGGCGTGAACGTGTTGAGGACACGGTGCAGCTCGATGCTGACTTCGCTATAACGCCCGTGGCGGGGAGCAACGAAGACCGCGTCGGGGCAGAGACGGCGCGCCTCTAGGGACGGCATCGCGGAGCGGACACCAAGCGAGCGGGCTTCGTAGCTGCACGACGCCACGACACCGCGTCGTCCGTCGCCGCCGACGATGACCGCCTTGCCCCGCAGCGACGGATCGTCGAGGGCCTCGACCGACGCAAAGAACGCGTCCATGTCGACGTGGAGTATCCACCGACGAGCCTCCGGTTCCACCGCACAGAGTGTATTACCACCCTGCCGGTCTACCAGAGCACAACCTCACGAAAGCTTTCCGCGAAACGGGTCCCGGCCCGCTGGCCGGCATCGCTAGCACGCCGGCGAACGGACGCAGCGACGAGGTCACGGCGCTCTCCTATCTGGCTTTTGTGGCAGACAACCGCCGCCGCTTTGGTTTCGATGCTTACTCCGACGTCCACCCAGACGTCGGGTTCGAGGGTGCCCGCCAACAGAAGCTTTGACACCGAGTGCGCGGGGCCTTCTGCCGGGAAGTAGTGGGGACTCGAAGCCGCCGGGCACACCGAGTCGACTACCGCCCATCCGACGGCACGGTGATCTCTGTGGTTCACGTAGGTCTTTCCGAAAAAAACAGCCGTCGGATCGGGTGCCAGGACGACTTCCGGTTTGAGCTTGCGGATGATGCCGACCATTTGCGCTCGGAGGGCTAAAGAGTTATCGATCTCGCCGTCTGGATAGCCGAGCCAGTAGCGGCCTTTCAAGCCGAGGATCTTTCCCGCTTCCGCGGACTCCTCTTTCCTCAACTCGACGAGCACCTCCGGGGTTGTCGAAGGGTCAAGTGAACCTTTGTCACCTAGGGCACAGACACATACATAGACTTGCGAGCCGTTGGCGGCCCAACGGGCCAGCGTCCCGCCGGCTGCCACTTCGGCGTCGTCGGGATGGGCGAAAACGGCGAGGACGACACCAGGAATCTCGTCAACCAAGGCTGCGGGCACGAACGCGACAGTAGGCTATGCACGACGTCATGGCCTCACCGTACGAACCCCCGAGCTATCTTCCCCGCCACATTCGCACCGACGAGGTTTTCGGGGTCGGCGACGGTTGGGCAGAGCCGCTCCTCGCGGAGCTTGCGCGCACCGCTCTCGAAGCCGCCTCGGCCGGCAGTGACGTGATCCGGTCGGGGGCCAGCAGCTCCGAGCGCTCGGTGACGGGGATCTCGACCAAAGTGTCGGAAACGGACATGGTCTCGGATGTCGACCGCTCCTCGGAGGCCGCCATCAACGACGTCCTTAGACGACGCCGTCCCGACGACGGGCTTCTCGCAGAGGAAGGCAGCGCTCGCGGGGGCACGACGGGTGTGCGCTGGGTTGTCGATCCGCTGGACGGTACGACGAACTTTCTTTTCGGTCTACCCCAGTACGCCGTGTCGGTCGCCGCCGAGGTAGATGGAGCTCCTGTGGTCGGAGTCGTGTGGGATCCCTGCCGCCCCGAGATCTGGGCCGCGGCTTCCGGTTACGGGGCCTTCTGCAACGGCGTTCGCTGCTCCGTGAGAGACGGCAGCCACAACCTTGCAACAGCGCTCGTCGCAACCGGCTTCGCCTACCAATCTCGGCACAGACAATGGCAAGGCGAGGTTGCGATGCGAGTACTTCCGGTCGTTCGCGACCTTAGGCGCCTTGGATCCGCGGCGCTGGACCTGTCCTGGCTGGGAGGAGGACGCTTCGACGCGTACTACGAGTGGGGACTCAAGCCATGGGATCTGCAGGCCGGCGCCCTGATTGCGACGGAGGCGGGCGCGAAAGTCGAGACGTTATCAAACGGCACGACCGTCGCCGCCACGCCGATCCTATTTGATCCCGTCTGCGAGCTACTTCTCGGCGCAGGTGGCCTCAACGGCCCGGAATCCCGCGACGGTTAGCGCGTTAGCCCCAGAATACTGCGGCGACCTCGTGGAGGAGGGCCGGGTCTACCTGCTTGGCGACCGTGACTGCCTCCGACAGCGGAACCCGCACTATCTCGCCCGCCTGGAGCGCGACCATCGTGGCAAACGCGCCGTCGTGCACAGCGTCGATTGCCGCCACCCCGAAGCGCGTCGCAAGGACGCGATCAAATGCAGTCGGGCTGCCGCCGCGCTGCACGTGACCTAGCAGGGTTACCCTGGTCTCATACCCGGTTCGCTTCTCGATCTCGGATGCCAGCACGTTTGCGATGCCCCCGAGGCGCGGATGGCCGAACTGGTCCAGCTCCGTAGAAGTCGTCGACAAGCTGCCGTCTGCGGGTACAGCGCCTTCGGCGACCACAACTATCGAGGCGAACCTGCCTTTGGCATGGCGATTCTTCAGTTTCGTACAAATGATGTCTATGTCAAACGGTTCCTCAGGAACGAGGATTTCCGCAGCGCCCCCTGCGATCCCGGCGTAGGTGGCGATCCAACCGGCGTTGCGTCCCATGACCTCGCACACGATCACCCGGTCGTGGGACTCCGCTGTTGTGTGCAGCCTGTCGATAGCGTCTGTCGCTATCTGTACCGCTGTGTGGAAACCGAAGGTGACTTCGGTCGCCGACAGGTCGTTGTCGATCGTCTTCGGAACGCCTATCACAGCGACGCCTTCACCGCTCAAACGATGAGCGACGCCGAGGGTGTCGTCGCCACCTATTGCTATCAGAACGTCGATCCTCTCGGAGCGAAGAGTTGCGAGGCAGCGCGCCACGCCACCGTCGAGCTTGTACGGGTTAGTCCTCGACGTGCCCAGGATTGTGCCGCCCCTGGGAAGTATCCCGCGGCAGCGCTCGACGTCGAGCTGGATGCTCCGGCTGTCCATGACACCCTGCCAGCCGTCAAGGAAACCCACGAACTCGTCGCCATAGGCCACCTCGCCCTTGCGCACGACAGCTCGAATCACCGCGTTGAGCCCCGGGCAATCGCCGCCACCAGTAAGCATTCCGACTCGCATGACCATCTCCCTACCTAGGACTCCACGACTTTAATGCAGGCGGATCACGGCTTACGCACGCCCGACGCCCGCTCCAACATGCCGGCCTCCCTTTTGAAGTCTCCAGCGCCAGAGAACCCCTTGTAGACGCTAGCGAAGCGTAGGTAAGCGACCTCGTCGAGGTGTCGGAGTTGCTCCAAGACGGCGACTCCGACCTGTTCGTAGGAGACCTCGCTGCCATAGAAACGCAGTGCCTCCTCGACTGCGGTTGCGAGTCGTTCGATCTCGTCGACGCCCACCGGCCGGTTCTTGGATGCCGCCGCCACGCCCGCAGCAACTTTCGAACGGTCGAAAACCTCCCGGACACCGGACCGCTTCACAACTACGAGCGGAACCTCCTCGAGGCGCTCGTAGGTGGTGAATCTAGCGGCGCAGCTGCTGCACTCACGCCGGCGTCGGATCGCCGAGCCGTCCTCCGCCGAACGCGAGTCGACGACCCGATCCTCTGTGCACGTACAGCGTGGGCACCGCATCGCAACGACGGTAGCGCCACCGCATGCGCCATGGGTGAACTTGCCGATCAGCGCGTCCGTTACTCGAGCTCAGGTTGCGACTTGTGTGCTGCTCCCGGGATGGACTTACCGGCCCTACGGTGCAGGAACCTCCACCTGCTCACCCGGATAGATGACAGTCCCATGCAACTGCGAAACGAGCTTGTCGACGAGCGGTCGCTCGTCACCGCTCGGGTCGATCGAATGAACGATCGACCACAACGTGTCCCCCGGCTGGACCACGTACATCACCGCGCTCACCGACTGAAGCTCGACGGCTCCGGCGCCACCGATCGACGTCCCTGTGCTTAGCCCACGACTCGCGGGAGCTCCGAGGAGGTGCAGCGCGACACCGCAGCCGATCCCAAGGGCGAGCGCGACGCTTGCCATTCCCACGCCGCGAACACCGGCGGGGCCGGCCGACTTCCTCCTCGTCCGAGGCGCCTCGGCCCAATCCGATGACCCCAGAAACTCTGAACACTCTGCAGATTCTGCAAACATACGTTCGATAGTACCTCGAACATGCGTTCGTTGTCAAGGCCAATATCGAACACATGTTTGCATGCTCTCACGATTCATGATAGAATCACGTGACATGACAGAGACTGAGCCAACAGGGAAGCGCCGCGAGATCCTCGACTTCATCTCCTCGCAGGTGAGTGACCGCGGGTATCCGCCCTCCGTTCGCGAGATCGGCGAGGCCGTGGGGCTTGCTTCATCCTCGACGGTTCACACGCACCTTCAGACGCTTCACCGCCAGGGATTCCTTCGCCGCGACCCGACAAAGCCACGTGCAATCGAAGTTCGCTACGACGCTCTGTCGGCGACCCCCGTGGAGCGACGCCCAGCGCGCCACGTTCCTCTAATCGGTGATGTCGCCGCAGGGACAGGCGTCCTCGCGCAGGACAACGTCGAGGAGCTTCTCCCCCTTCCGGCGGACTTCACAGGCGACGGCACCCTTTTTATGCTGCGTGTCCGAGGCGAATCCA
>JAKCEB010000053.1 GCA_021838305.1 Actinomycetes bacterium
GCTGACATTACCGCCTTCAGTTTCGTGTCGAAGAAGTAGTCCGCCGCCCCTGCGACGAACAGCTCGTCGCGCCAGCGCTGCGGTATGACCGCCATTAGCAACGGAGCGTCCAGGTGGCTGGAATGGTTGGCGGCGAAGATGACCGGCTCGTCGAGGTGCGCCACCCGGTCGAGGCCCCTCACCGTGGGAGAAGTGATTGCTCGCACGACCGGGTTCGTCAGAGACGTCTGGATCACCGACCGCGAAATGCGGGCGAGCGGGGAGCGCGCCCAGTCGCTGTCGTAGTGTACGCCGAGTTCGCGCTCGGCCGGCGGTAGAGGGACGCCTCCGGGCCACGATGGGGCGCCGAATGGAAACCGCGGGGAGACTTTGAGCAGTGAGCGGACGGCGCTGCCATTCACCTTGTCGAAAGGCACAGTAACTGCGAGCCGTCTCTTCGGGGGTCTTCCGCCGGGAAGCTGCGTGTTCAATGCACGTCTGCGATCATGATAGGCGGGCAGTGAAAATGGCTGATGGTAGCGTCGCGTCCCACAACGTCGGACGCTATCTCGAATGCGTCGGCGAGCGTCGTAGCAGGCGAGAAGCCCAGCCTACGCACGGCCTTCGCGTCACCGCCGACGACGACGACCCTGCCAAGGTGCTCGAGAGCGTGCGCGCCCCAATACCACATGTAGAAAGGGTGAACGCCGTGGTAGGCGTGACTCGTCCGGTAAAGATGGCGGTACCAGTCGTCGGTAGCGAAGCGCTCCTCGTACTTCGCCTCTATCACCGCCGGGTCCGTCGTTTCGGAAAGAACCTCTTCGAAGAAGTCGATGTATGAGGGGTGATGGACTGGGTGAAACGCCCACGGGGTCGGATGCGACAGTATCGCCACGCCGCCTTTGCGGACGATGGGCATACCGCGGTAAAGGTTGAAGAGATAACCGAGGCCCATACACATCACGAGGATCGGGTTCATTATCGAGTTGACGTTGTAGGGACAGATATGGGGCAGCCCGAAGATCGCAATGTCAGTCTGGCCTTGCACGTCCACGAGTTGCTGGCGGTGCACCACCCGGGTGGTCGCCGCGTGCACCGCCTCCACCTCCCCGGCGTGCACCGAAGTCAGTGCGTGCGGGGCTTTTATCGCCTGGAACATCGAGCGAGCGCTGCGCGGTGGCATCACCGACAGCGCCTTCGAAGACGCAACGAAGCCGGCCCTGTCACGCAGCGACCATTCCCATTCACGCTTCTGCAAGAACGCCGCCGACGCAGGAAAGGCGTCATTGTTGAGCGTCGTCTCGATCTGGAAAATATTGACACCGCTTGCGGCGAGAAGCCGACCCATCCGCCAGTTGGAGCTGTGCAGCTCCGAGTGCTCCGGGTCCATGAATGATCGGCTGTGACGCATCGTCTTGACATTGTGATGGTGGCGGAGGCTCCGGTAGCTCGCCAGACCTGTGGCAACGCTTTTGTGGCCGCCGTCCATTGCAACCAGGTTTATGTTGACGTATACGATCAGGTCCGACTCGGCCGCACGCTTGTTTATCTCCACGTCCTCGCCGGCGTCGGTGAGACCGATGTGGACCAGACCGTCCGGGTCCTCGGCGTCGTGCTGGAGAAGCCTGCCGCTCGGAGCGAACGAGTCGTACACCCTGTCGCCGATAGCGTGGCGCAACTCGGATTCTGTCATCCGGCGGTGCAGAGCCAAGGCGCAGATCAAAACTACGTCGTCTACGCCTGCGCCTGCCGCCAAGTCGAGTACAGCTTCGATGACCCGTTGGCGGTTGTCCGGACGTCGCATCGGCGGCAGAGGCAGGGAGATGTCGTCGAACGCGATGGTCAAGCGCATGCCCGCAGACAGCAGCTCCGGGAGGGGCTTGGTGTCACCCAAAGGGTTGAGGAGGGCCTCGCGTATCGCTCTGTCTGGATCGCTCAGCGCCTCGGTCGCCTCGGGGGGGTAGATCACTCTCGACCTGCCTGGCGGTAGGCGCTCCAGGCGGTAACCCTCGCCGTGCCATGTCAGTATGGGCGGCGTCGAGCGGTCCACCTCGAGAACGAATCCGGGTCGGGTCATAGCGGGTTCGTTTACCTACCTTCTCTTCTCTAGGCCAAGATCGAAGACCACTTTGGTCGCCCCGCGCCTGCCGGCCTGCGAGGCGTGCTCGAGAGCTTCGCAATGGCGGTCGAGGGGGTATCGCGCGCTCACCAAGCGGGCGAGATCGCGGCTGGAGATAAGTTCCATCGCCAGTTCGAAGCTGTGACGCCCGCCGGCTCGGGCCTCGGGACCATAGGCGTAGGCGCCTACGAGGCGCAGCTCGCGCTGCCACAAGGCGGTCAGGTCCAACCCGACGTGACCCGGCATTCCGGCGAGGACGATCGTCGCCCCGGGTGCGGCGACCGCTATAGCGTCGGCGAGTGATTCGGAGGATCCGACGCAGTCGAACACCATGTCGGCGCCGCCTGTGAGCTGCCCGTTGTCGAGTATCCATGAGCCGGTGGCCCGGCGGACCGCGCGGCGAAGCTCGGAAGGTTCGGCTACGTAGTCCGCACCGAGCTGGGCTGAGAGCCGGCGCTGCTCGGGATGTTTGGCCACGGCGATCAGCGTCGTGATTTCGCTTCTAAGGGAGCGCAGAGCGGCGAGCGTCGCGAGGCCTATCGTGCCGGCGCCGATCACGACCGCGCAGCGGTCCGCCTCAGAGGACGGGGCGAGGGCTGCGTGCACCGAGCACGCCACCGGCTCAACCATCACGGCCGCTTCGTCGCTCCATCCTGGCGGCACCGGGTGCAGCTGGTCGCGATGCGCGAGGAATGCGCCGGACCATCCGCCTCCGGTGCTGGCGCAGAAGCCGGTTTGTAGCCCGGGGGAGAGGTGACCGGCGCTCAGGTTCTCGCAACGGTTCTTCCGTCCCGCCGCGCAGGCAGCGCAGGGCGGCGTGATACCGCGGATCTTGCAGTGAAGCACCGGTTCGACGACCACTCGGTCTCCTGTGTCGGTCTCGGCGACCACTTCGTGGCCTGGCACGAAGGGGAAGCTGACGATCGGCTCGAACCACCTCGAAGACCGGCCGAACACGGTTGCGAGGTCGCTTCCGCATATGCCCGACAGCTTCGGTCGTAGAGTCACCCAATCCGGCCCGGGCGCCTCAGGCAGGTCCGCTTCTCCAAGTCGGAGGGCGAGCGGGCGCGAAGCGATCCGGGCGGCAGCGAAGCGGGGCAGCGAACGCTCGACTTGGAGGACTCTCACCGACGGGGGCCGATCGGGAGGAGCGGCCGCGGAGCGCCCGGGGCTTTCGGCCACTGCTCGACATGCCACCCGCGGCGGCGCGCGATGGCAGCGAGCTTCGTCTCCGGGTTGACAGCAACTGGGTGACCGGCCGCTTCGAGCATCGGGAGGTCGCTCGCTGAGTCCGCGTAGGCGACCGACTCGGCAAGATCGATCCCGTTCGCCTGCGCGTAGTCGGCCATGATCAGCGCCCTTGCCTCCCCCGTAGGGGGTGCCTCCTCCAGCTCGCCCGTCAGGACCGTCCCGCGCCGCGAAAGCTTGGCGCACACGATCTCGTCGAATAGGGGACGGAGAGGTTCGACCACGACATCGAGCGCCCCGGTGATGAGAAGCGTCTTGTGGCCGGCCATGCGGTGCTCGCGAACCCTGCGGATCCCGGCGGGGAATGATTTCGTGATGACCAGATCGCTGAACATCTCCCATGCATCAGCTCGCAACTGCTCCACGGGTGCGCCCTCGTAGCGGCGGTAGAAGTAGCGAAGGAAGTCGCTGCGATCGGCACGGTCCGCGGCGAGAAGTCGGGGCGCCTCGCGCAGGGTCCGCGCCACGAAACGGGTGCGGTCCCAGCCGCTCTCGTGGCGTGTCGCCAGCCACGAGTAGGAGTCGACAACGTTCGACGCTATCAGCGTGTTCTCCAGGTCGAACACCGCAAGCTGGCGATCCGGGGAGAGAACCGCACGGCGCCCACGCTCGGACCTCGACAGTCCCCCCGGAGCGCTCGAACGCGACGACGAGCCGACGAGTCGTACACGTGCGTGCGACACCACCGAAGGCAGGTACACCTCCTGGCAGTACTGACGCCAGTCGAGGACGTCCGGGTCGAAGCCGAACTCGAGGCGGTCAGCCTCGGGCAGGGAATCGAATAGGTCGATGAGCCGATCGACGGAAAAAATTGCCTCGGTCTCCGTGTACGCCCCGTACAACTCGACGTAGGAGAGCGCACGATCGACCTCGACGTGGCGTTCCTCCAGTCGGGCGCTCAGCTCGGCCCGGCTGCCGCGAACCGGCAGGGACTGCAGCACGCGTTCGGCTACGCCAATCGACTTTCCTGCCCGCTCGAGCTGGCGCGCGACACGCTGTCGTCCCGGAAACGACCACTCCGGGACCGTTATCGGCTGGTCCGATGAGTCGGCGACCGGGTTCTCCTGGAACCATTCCCGCACCAGGTCGACGAGGCGCCGGTAGCGCAGAGGGTTACGTGCTCCTGACGCGCAATGAAATACGTCAGGCTCGTCGAGGGGTCCCCTGGCTGCGACGGCAAGAATCGACGCCACGACCATGTCGACCGGTATCACGTCGATGATCCCTTCGGGCACGCCCGGAAACTCGCGAAGCAGGCCTTTCGCGTACGAGATGATGACAGGATCCGCCATGCGGAAGCCCCTGATCCACCCGGGCACAGGCTCCGCGAGGGCGGCCTCGATGATCGACGGTCGCACGATGCTGAGCGGCAGGTCACCACGCGATTCGAGCAGGGCCCGCTCGCCGAGCGCCTTCGTGTACGCGTAGGCGTCGGGCCATCCGAGACCACGCGCCCTGGCTTTGCCGAGCGCGACCATCTGGTCGTGGACCCACTCGTCTCGGAGCTTCTCCGCACGGGCGGAAAGCAAAGGGGTGCCGGCGGCGCCCAACTCGCGCCTCGCCTGGCGGGCGAAGCCGGCCAGCATCTTGGACTCGCGACTCTTGGCGTCCTGGTCGGCGCGGGCCCTGCGCGCGGCGGCAACCTCGGGCCTCCATGCGACATCGGTTGACCACGGAGTGTCAGAGAGGGCGGCTTCAGGCGCGCTGCCTCTTCGCGATCCCGCCACGTACGCAGTCGAGATGGAGATGAGGTGAGGCGAGGTAACCCCGGCGGCGCCCGACGAGCGTAGATCGTTGAGCGTCTCGGCTACCCGGCTCGGCCCCAACAGGTTGATCTCTACTGCGCTATCGAGTGCGGAGTCGAAACTCACAGTGGCTGCCGAGTGGATCACGATCTCACAGGAAGCGAGGAGATCCTTGCCGTGGGCGTCAAGGCCGAGACCGTCGACGCCGACGTCGCCGCTCATGACGTGCAATCGCCGGGCTACCAGCTCGTCGAACCCGTCGCCGGCCTGCGCTCTCAGGCGGTCGAAGCAGTTATTTCGCAGAACTTCGCGCCGGACGCGGTCAGCGGCACCTCGGCGCCCGGGGCGGATGAGCAGCGCAACCTCGCTGTCCGGCACGCAGCGAAGGAGTCTCTCGGTGAGGGCGGTCCCGAGGAAACCGGTGGCTCCGGTGACGGCGACCCGTTTTCCCGAAAGCGACTCGCGAAGCACCGCAATTGTCTACCATATGGTAGGTGGCTACTCAAGGACGAAAACCTGACGCCCTGCGAAATGCGACACGCAGCCGCGTCCTCGACGCGGCTCTCGCCGGTTTCGCCCGCCGAGGCTACGAAGTGACGTCGCTCGACTCCATAGCAGGCGAACTCGGGATAACCAAGCAGTCAATCCTGTACTACTTTCCGTCCAAAGAGACACTCCTTGAGGGCGTCGTCGACGACGCTGCCGCCGACGTCTACCGTGCGCTCAGCGAAGCCGACCTGCAGGGTGCGGCCTGGGATCGGGTGCGAGTGGTTGTGAGGACCGTCTTCTCGCTCGCCGGGAGCCGCCCGGAGGTGCTCGGCCTTCTCCGCGAGGTAGCCCGGCTCGGGCCGCCGGCCGCCACGAGGTTCAGCGGGCACTTGAGCCCACTCATCGACAAGGCGACCGCTTATCTCGACGCGGCAATGGCCCGAGGCGAGCTGCGTCGCCAGGACGCCAGGCTTCTGCTTCTCGCTGCCTATTCGACCGTGGTCGGCATGGTCACCGAGGTGGAAGTTCTGCGGACTTTAGGGCTCGACTCGACCGCCCGATCGCTAGTACGCCAGCGCCAGGCCGCCTTGTCATTCCTGTATGCTGCGCTGACGCCAGCGGTGCCGTAGCAGGAGAAATCGGGCCGGCGCCCTCGAGATCTCCTGTGGGGCGCGGCGGTCGGCAGCGGTTAACCGCGTGCCGTGCGCTTCGTCTTCGGGGGTGTGTAGCGCGCCGAAGGCCTAGGGCCGGTCGACTCTGCGGCGTTGGCTTTGGTGTTCCGTCGGGAGCGGCGGGCGGGCGGCGTGGCAGGCCGGCGAGTTCTTGCGGCCTGCAGCTCGCCTTTCATGCGCCTGCGGTGGCGTTGGGTAAGGATGAGCGAATAGGCGAACGGGAAAGCCAGAGCGAAGACGTGCGCTATCGCCAGCGAATTGGGGACTTTGGGTAGGTTGACGAAAAAGGCGGTCACGATCACCGCGAACGCGACGAGCACCCTGTTCTTCGTCTGCAGGAACCCGAAAAGCGAGATTGCTGCCGCCACGCCGACCGCGTCCAAAGCCATCGACGGGTGCGTCGGCGCACCAGCGCCAGACGTGACCGTCAAGTTGAGGATACCGACTACCACCAGCTCCAAGGCGACCACGTAGCCGTACAGCGGCTCGCTTCCGCGCATGGCGGACGCTTTGAGCCCGTCGTCTGGGAGCGGGGCCGGTACCCGCCTGCCTCGCGGGGCGCGCGTTTCGGTGGTTTGGCCGTCTTCGGTGGCGGGGCCGGCTTGTGACTGCGAGCTTGACGAGCGGCGAAGCAGGCTCATTGCTTGTCGTTACTCTCGACGCCGGCCACCGGCGGCGTGCCGACGTCGTCGGGGTCGTCCTCGTCGTTGCGTGGCTTGTCGGCTGAGTCGAGAAGCCACGGGCGGATGCTCACGACGCTGTGGCGGGGACCGAGAACCCCGACGTCAGCGTCGACGGGAAGGTCCCGGGGGGGCGTTCCAGAAGTTTCGATTGTGATCGTTGGCTGCTCGCGCGGAGCTTCGAGTGCCTGCTGGAACCCTAGAGCGAGGCCGGTGAGGATCGCTCCTGTCGCGCTTCGCCTGCGCCACGCTTCGAGCTTGGGCGGCAGGGCGCTCGACGGCTCGCGGTGCTCGGCTGTAACGGAGTCAGCGTCAATGCCCTCGAGCACGTCGTTGTGCTCGCTCGAAAGCTCTGGCGAGCTGTCGGGCGTCTCCTCGGGCTCGGCCGGATGGTTGTCCACCCCTCCAGGCTATCCGGGCTGGTAAGCCAACGGGAGGGAGCAGGGAAGCTGCGTCTTCCCGCTCAGGTACCGGTCGACGTGCATCGCGGCCGATCGCCCTTCGGCGATAGCCCACACTATGAGGCTCTGCCCTCTTCCGGCGTCCCCGCAGACGAACACCCCGTCCCGGCCGGTGGCGTAGTCGCCGGTCCGCTGGAGGTTGCCGCGTGGCGTCGGGACGAGGTCGAATGCCTCCGCGAGCGCAGGCTCGACTCCGGAGAACCCGAGTGCGAGAAGGACGAGCTCGCAGGGCAGCTCGAACTCGGTGGCATCAACCGCCTCGAATGTCATCCGGCCGCCCTCAGACCTGACGGCGACCTCGCAGCCGCGCAGGGCGCGAAGCGCACCGTCGTTGTCGCCGACGAACTCAGTGGTCGAAACTGCGAATATACGTTCGCCGCCTTCCTCGTGCGCCGAGGACGTCCGGAACATCAACGGCCAGGTCGGCCACGGTGTGGAGGGATCACGCTCGTCGGGAGGCCTCGGCATGATCTCCAGTTGGTGGACCGAGCGCGCCCCCTGTCGGTGAGCGGTGCCCAGGCAGTCAGCCCCGGTGTCACCGCCTCCTATGATCACCACTCGCTTGCCGTGCGCTGATATCGGGGTCGCCCGAGCTGGATCGGCGTTAACGACCGCCTTGTTGGCGTGCGGCAGGTACTCCATCGCCTGGTGAATGCCACGTAGCGAACGCCCCGGGATCGTCAAGTCCCGCGCGACGGTAGCGCCCGAAGCGATGACAACTGCGTCGAAGTCGTCCATGACAGACGCTGCTGTCACACGACCCGGCGCCTCGCCGGCGGCGACTTCCACTCCGCAGACGAACCGGGTCCCTTCCGCTTGCATCTGGGCGAGCCTGCGGTCTAGGAACCTTTTTTCCAGCTTGAATTCAGGGATACCGTAGCGAAGAAGGCCGCCAGGCTTGTCGGCGCGCTCGAAGACTGTGACGTCATGGCCGGCTCGGCTCAGCTGTTGGGCGGCAGCCAAGCCGGCGGGCCCCGACCCGACTACCGCCACGGACCGCCCTGTACGCACCGACGCCTGGACCGGAGCAACCCAGCCTTCTTCAAAGGCGCGATCGATGATCGACACTTCGACCTGCTTGATGGTCACAGGCTGGGCGTTGATGCCGAGCACGCAGGCCGCCTCGCAAGGGGCGGGGCAGAGCCGTCCCGTGAACTCGGGGAAATTGTTGGTTGCGTGAAGCCTCTCGGTCGCTTCGCGCCAGTGGCTCTTAAAGACGAGATCGTTCCAGTCGGGTATCAGGTTTGCGAGCGGGCAACCGTCATTGCAGAACGGAATCCCGCAGTCCATGCAGCGCGACGCCTGCTCCTCCAAGCGGAGCTCGCCGAAAGGCTCGTAAACCTCGCGCCAGTCCATCAGCCGCTCGCGCACGGGGCGGCGCGACGGGAGCTCTCTCGAGAACTCCATGAAGCCGGTCGGTTTACCCACGCGACATCACCGCCACAGGAGCGCCGGCGTTGCGTTCCGCCTCGCCCGCTTTGATCTCGGCTTCGACGACACGCCGATAGTCGCGGGGCATCACCCTCGCGAACTCGTCGCCGGCTCTCGGCCAGCGGGCGAGAAGGGAGGCTGCGACAGCCGACCCGGTGTGGGCATGGTGGGTCGCCAGGACCCCGCGAAGCCATTCGAGGTCAGACGGCTCGCAGTCCTCGAGGTCGACGAGCTCGCCGTTGAGGTCCGATCCGAAATGGCCGACCGGATCCCAGACGTAGGCGACACCGCCCGACATCCCGGCGCCGAAGTTGCGCCCGGTCGGCCCGAGCACCACGACCCGGCCGCCGGTCATGTACTCGCAGCCGTGGTCACCGACACCCTCGACGACCGCGAGCGCGCCCGAGTTGCGCACGCAGAAGCGCTCGCCGACGACGCCGCGGATGTACGCCTCGCCGGACGTTGCCCCGTAGAGGATGACGTTGCCGGCTATCACCTGCTCTTCCGCCTTGAAGCCGGCGGGGGAGTCGGGAGAGGGTGCGACGATCAGGCGTCCCCCGGAGAGTCCTTTGCCGAGGTAGTCGTTTGCGTCGCCGACAAGCCGTAGGGTCACGCCAGGCGGGCTGAACGCTCCGAAGCTCTGCCCGGCCGAGCCGCTGAATGTTATGTCAATGGTACCGTCAGCAAGACCGGCTGCTCCGTGGCGGCGGGTGATCTCGGCTCCGAGCAGCGCGCCGACGGTTCTATTGACGTTGCGGATCGGCATCTGCAAAGTGACCGGCTCGCCCAGTTCGAGCGCACCCCTGCACGCCTCGATCAGCTGGCGGTCCAACACCTTGTCTAGTCCGTGGTCCTGGCCTGTCACGCAGTGCCTCGGAGCGTCGGGAGCTATATCGGGAACGGCGAGGATGGGGGAGAGATCGAGGCCTTTCGCCTTCCAGTGCTCCAACGCGCTTTCGGCGTCGAGCAGTTCCGAGCGGCCGATTACCTCGTCGAGGGACCGGTAGCCGAGCTCCGCGAGAAGTTCCCTCACTTCCTCGGCGATGTACTCGAAGAAGTTGACTACGAACTCGGGGCGGCCGGTAAAGCGCTTGCGCAGCTCAGGGTTCTGCGTTGCTATTCCGACAGGGCACGTGTCTAGATGGCAGACGCGCATCATGATGCATCCGCTCACGACCAGCGGGGCACTAGCGAAGCCGAACTCTTCCGCCCCCAAAAGGGCGGCGATTACGACGTCACGGCCTGTCTTCAGTTGGCCGTCCACTTGGACGACGATGCGATCCCGCAAACGGTTCGCAAGGAGTGTCTGCTGGGTCTCGGCGAGGCCGAGTTCCCAGGGTGCACCGGCGTGCTTGAGCGAAGTCAAAGGAGACGCGCCGGTGCCCCCGTCGTGGCCGGAGATAAGCACGACGTCGGCGTGTGCCTTGGCGACGCCCGCTGCGACAGTGCCGACACCGACCTCGGCGACGAGCTTCACGTGGATGCGCGCCTGGTCGTTCGCGTTCTTCAAGTCGAAGATCAGCTGCGCCAAGTCCTCGATTGAGTAGATGTCGTGGTGAGGCGGTGGCGAGATCAGCCCGACACCGGGCGTCGAGTGGCGGGTGCGCGCGATCCACGGGTAGACCTTGTGGCCGGGCAGCTGGCCGCCCTCGCCGGGCTTAGCGCCCTGCGCCATCTTGATCTGGATGTCATCCGCGTTGACTAGATATTCGCTCGTGACGCCGAAGCGCCCGGAGGCGACCTGTTTGATCGCGCTGCGGCGCAGGTCGCCGTTCGGGTCCGGAGTGAAACGCTCGGCGTCCTCGCCTCCCTCCCCGGTATTGGAGCGGGCCCCGATGCGGTTCATCGCAATCGCCAGGGTCTCGTGCGCTTCAGCTGAGATTGACCCGTATGACATGGCTCCGGTACTAAAGCGCTTGACAATTTCACTGACAGGTTCGACCTCGTCGATTGCGACCGGCTCGCGACCGCTGTCGGCTGCGGTGCGCAAGCGCAGAAGGCCGCGAAGTGTCGCTAGACGCGTCGACTGGCCGTCCACTGCTCGTGTGTAGCTTTTGAAGACGTCGTAGCGAGCGGATCTCGTCGCGTGCTGAAGCAGGTGAACCGTCGTCGGGTTGAACAGGTGGTATTCCCCCTCGCGACGCCACTGGTACTCGCCGCCAACGTCGAGATCCCTGTGGGCCAGTTCGCTTGGCCTGTCAGGCCATGCGACACGGTGGCGGGCGAGCACTTCGGCGGCGATTTCGCGAAGCCCGATGCCTTCGATGCGGCTGACAGTCCCGTTGAAGTAGCGGTCCACGAGTTCGCTCGACAGGCCGATCGCCTCGAAGACCTGAGCGCCCGTGTAGGAAGCGACTGTCGATATCCCCATTTTGGACATGACCTTTAAAATGCCCTTGCTTGCGGCCTTGACGTAGTTGCGTAGCGCCTGGCGGGCGGACACGCCTGTGACGTCACCAGCGGCCACGAGCTCGCTGACGGTGTCCAAAGCGAGGTAGGGGTTGATAGCGGCCGCCCCGTAGCCGAGCAGCAGGGCCATGTGATGAACCTCGCGCGCCTCTCCTGTCTCGACCACCAGACCCACCCGGGTGCGGGTCTTCTCCTCGATCAGATGGTGATGCACTGCGCTGACGAGTAGCAGGGCGGGGATCGGAGCCAGGTCGGCGCTCGGATGGCGGTCCGAGAGGACGATTATGGTGGCACCGTTGCGAATGGCTTCGCTGACCTTCTCGCAGATATCGCTCAGGCTCGCCTCGAGAGCCACACCGGGATCCTCGGCGTTTGCGTCGAAGAGCCCGTCTATGGCGAACGTAGACCACCCTTCGACGGCCTCGTCCTCGTCGATGTAAAGGAGCTTCGCCAGATCCTCGTTGGTAAGGATCGGCTCCGGTATCACAATCTGGCGGCAGCTTGCCGGTTCGGGTGCCAACAGATTGCGCTCTGGGCCTATCGACGACGCTACCGAGGTGACGAGTTCCTCGCGGATCGCGTCCAGCGGCGGGTTGGTGACCTGAGCAAACAGCTGCGTGAAGTAGTCGTAGAGAAGCCGCGGCCGCCCCGACAGCGCGGCTATAGGTGTGTCTGTGCCCATCGATCCGACCGGTTCGTAACCGGTAGAGCACATCGGGGCGATAATCGTGTCCAGGTCCTCGAGCGTGTAGCCGAAGAGCCGTTGATGAGCGACGACAGACGAGTGCTGCGGGGTAAGAGAGAAGCGTCGCGGCAGGTCCTCGAAGAAGATCTGGTTGTCCTCCAGCCAGTCGCCGTATGGATGCTGCGCCGCGAGGTCCGCCTTGATCTCCTCGTCCGCGACTATTCGACCCTGCGACGTGTCCACCAGGAACATCCGGCCGGGCTGCAGGCGTCCCCGCCGCACGACTTTCGAAGCGTCGACGTCGAGGACACCGACTTCTGAGGCCATGACCACGAGGCCGTCGTCGGTAACCCAGTAACGCGAAGGGCGGAGGCCGTTTCGGTCCAGTACAGCGCCGATGACCGTGCCGTCGGTGAAGGCTATCGACGCGGGACCGTCCCACGGTTCCATCAGGGAAGCGTGGAAGCGGTAGAAAGCCCGCCGAGCGGGGTCCATGCTTCGATGGTTCTCCCAGGCTTCGGGGATCATCATCAGGACCGAATGCGGCAGCGAGCGGCCACCCATGTGGAGAAGCTCCAGGACCTCGTCGAAGCTCGCAGAGTCGCTCGCACCCGGCGTGATTATCGGGAAGATCTCGTCGAGATCGCCGGGGATCAGGTCGCTTTGGAGGAGGGCTTCACGGGCGCGCATCCAGTTGCGGTTGCCGGCGAGGGTGTTGATCTCGCCGTTATGCGCCACATAGCGGTAGGGGTGCGCCAGAGGCCAACTCGGAAAAGTGTTGGTCGAGAAGCGGCTGTGCACGAGCGCCAGGGCCGTCTCGACGCGGTCGTCGGACAGGTCGGGAAAAAACGGCCGGACCTGCGGTGCTGTAAGCATCCCCTTGTAGACGATCGTTCGACACGACAGGGACGGGAAATACACTTCGGGGATCCGACGCTCGACCGTCTTTCGCAACACGAAGGCCTTGCGTTCGAGCTTCAGGTCGCCCGGCGTGCCGTCGAAGTTCCCGCCGGCGTCCGCTCCGGCGTCCGCGACGAACACCTGCCGCATCTCCGGCATGACGGACCTCGCGCTCGGGCCGAGCACTCCGACCTCCACGGGCAGGTTCCGCCATCCGAGGACTTTCAAGCCGAGCGGCTCTGCCAACGTTGCGACCGCTGCTTGAGCCGTCTCGAGTGCCCCGTGCTCCCGGGGGAGGAATGCTATGCCTGTCGCATACCCGCCCGCCTCCGGAAGCTCGAAGTCGACGACGTGGCGGTAAAAGGCGTCGGGGATCTGAAGGAGGATCCCTGCACCGTCGCCGGTGTCCGCCTCGGCGCCGGATGCCCCGCGATGCTCCAGATTGCACAGTGAGTCAAGACCCAACTCCACGATCTTGTGGCTCCGACGGCCGAACATGTCGACAACGAACGACACGCCACAAGCGTCGTGCTCGAAATCAGGTCGATACAGCCCACCGGGCTTCGCAGATGAATCCACTGGTCGTCCTTCCGGGGATCGATGTTCCTGGTCCTCGCTCGAAGGGGCGACACTGGCCCTCGCAGCACTTTCATTTTAGCGCAAGAGCCGTGGGGAACACACGTTCCGTCGTCTTGGCCTGTGGCGGTGGCTGAGCTTGCGGCGGTGGCGCTACCATCGAGGTACCCAGGTATGCAGCACCTAGGGCGCTTAGCTCAGTCGGTTAGAGCGCAGCCTTCACACGGCTGAGGTCGGGGGTTCGAGTCCCTTAGCGCCCACC
>JAKCEB010000054.1 GCA_021838305.1 Actinomycetes bacterium
ACGGCAAGACCCCAGAGGAACTCGACGCCGAGGACGAGGACCGCCGGCGCAGATCGGGCTCGGAAGCCGTCGAGGAAGGCAGACCGGGCGGCAAAGCGGAGCCGTCGAAGACGGGGAGCGCCGAGGCGTCGCGCCGAGGTGTAGCGCCCTGGTCGGCGTAGCCCGGGTGGGCTGTTCCGGATGGGTGTATAGGCACTGGCGAGGCGCTGTATATCCGGAGACGTTGCCGACCCGGCGGTGGTTCGAGTTCTATTCCGGATTGTTCAACACGGTCGAGATCAACAACTCCTTCTATCGGCTTCCGGCACCTGCGACGGTTGAATCTTGGGCAGCACAGGCACCGCCGGACTTCGTTTACTCAATGAAGATGGGTTCATTCGGGTCCCACCGCATGAAGCTCGCCGACCCAGGTCGCTGGCTGGCGAACCACCTCGACCGGGCCAGCCGCTTAGGGCCGGCCGAGGGCCCGACGCTCGTCCAGCTTCCACCACGCTGGGGCAAGGATTTGCGTCGTTTAGACGAATTTCTGAGCGCCGCACCTTCAGACAAGCGTTGGGCAATAGAGCTTCGAGACCCTTCATGGCTTGGCGAGGATACCTACGAGGTCCTGCGGCGTCATCGTGCGGCACTCTGTCTACACGATCTTCTGCCTGACCTTCCTTGGCAGCTGACGACCGACTGGACGTACGTTCGCTTTCATGGGCCCCGTGCAGCCACCGAACCCTACATGGGGAGATACAACTCAAAGACCATCTCTGCGCGCTCGTCGCTGCTCTCGGAATGGCTGGGACAGGGCGCAGACGTGTACGCATACTTCAACAATGACGACTCCGGTTTCGCTGTCGGCGACGCACTCCGGCTTGCGAGAGAACTCGATTAACGCTTCTCGATGGGCACAGTCAGCTAGAGGCAAACTAGACGGAATCGAACCAATGCCCTTCCCGGACGCTCCTATATGGAATTCCCAACTGCTTAGCGTTTGGGCGCCTGGGTAGGACCATAGACATCCCTCCGACCTCATTGGAGTCGAAATGACTGAAGTGGCTATTGATGCTCTACCCGCGCCTCTCGCCGTCGTTACTGGCGCATCGAGTGGTATCGGACGGGAAATCGCTCGCCAGTTTGCAGAGAACGGCTATGACGTGATCGCCGCAGCGGACGGTGTCGAGTTGTCGTCCGCTGCTGCCGACTTGCGCTCGAGTACCGGCGCCGAGGTAAAAGAAGTCCGCACTGACCTTGCGACCTTTGACGGCGTCGAGTCGCTTTACCGTGTGATCCGAGAGGATGGGCGGCCGGTCGCAGCACTGGCGCTCAACGCGGGCGTGGGCCTAGGAGGCGACTTTGCTCGCGACCAGAGTCTCGACGATGCGATGCGCTTGGTCCGTCTCAATGTCGAGTCCACAGTACATCTCGCCAAACGGGTCCTCTCCGACATGACCGCGACGAGAGACGGAAAGGTGCTGTTCACGTCGTCCATCGCGTCAGAGGCCCCCGGTCCGTACCAGGCGCTCTACAACGCGTCGAAGTCGTTCGTTCAGTCTTTCGCCGAGGCATTGGCAGACGAACTACACGACAGTGGCGTCACCGTCACCGCTCTTATGCCCGGCCCAACCGACACACAATTCTTCGAAAGGGCAGGCCTCGAGGATACCAAGCTCGGTACCGGGAAAAAAGACGACCCAGCCCTCGTAGCTAGACAAGGCTTCGACGCCCTGATGGAAGGCAAGACAAAAGTAAACGCCGGGAGCTTCACCTCCAAAGCGCAAGGCAAGGCGATGAAAGTTTTGCCTAACAAAGCGAAGGCTGCCCTGCATCGCCAGAAGACCGAGCCGGGATCGGCGGACAAATGAAGGCCGTCACCTGGCACGCCAAACGCGATATCCGCGTCGACGAGGTCGCTGACCCCGTCATCAAAGAACCGAACGACGCAATCATAAAAGTAACTTCCAGTGGAATCTGCGGTTCGGACCTTCACCTCTATGAGGTGCTCGGACCTTTCCTTCAGCCAGGCGACGTCCTCGGCCACGAACCGATGGGAATCGTCGAGGAGGTGGGTGCTGACATCACTAACATCGCGCCAGGTGACCGAGTGGTGATACCGTTCAACATTTCATGCGGCCATTGCTTCATGTGCGCTCACGGGCTGCAGTCGCAGTGCGAGACCACCCAGGTCCGAGAATACGGCACGGGCGCAAGTCTCTTCGGCTACACCAAGCTTTACGGACAAGTCCCCGGAGGCCAAGCGGAGTACTTGAGGGTACCCCAGGCGCAATATGGGCCGATCAAGGTCCCAGAAGGTCCGCCTGACGACCGTTTCGTATACCTATCGGACGTACTTCCGACCGCCTGGCAGGCCGTCGAGTACGCAGAGGTTCCAGACGGTGGCACTTTGCTCGTACTCGGCCTCGGACCTATCGGGGACATGTCGACCCGAATCGCTCTTCACCGTGGCATAGAGCAGGTCATAGGCGTCGACCTCGTCCCTGAGAGAATCCAACGCTCAAGGGCAAGGGGCGTACACGTACTGAACCTCAACACCGTAGACGACCTGAGGTCAGCAGTCCTCGACCTCACCCACGGTCGCGGTCCTGATTCGGTTATCGACGCTGTAGGCATGGAAGCTCACGGGTCGCCCATCGCTAAAGCTGCCCAGCAAGCGACGGCTTTGCTGCCTAACGCAGTCGCCGCCAAGCTGATGCAGAAGGCGGGCATCGACCGCCTGGCGAGCCTCCTTAGCGCAATCGACCTTGTACGCCGCGGAGGCACCATCTCCCTGTCAGGCGTCTACGGGGGCGCAACCGACCCTCTTCCGATGCTGCAACTTTTTGACAAGCAGATCCAGTTGCGCATGGGCCAAGCGAACGTGCATCGCTGGGTCCCACATCTGCTGCCGCTGCTCAGCGACGGCGATCCTCTAGGCGTCGACGATTTCGCGACGCATCATTTCCCGCTCTCTCAAGCACCGGATGCTTACAGGATCTTCCAGCAGAAAGCTGACGGAGCAGTCAAGATCCTTCTACAACCGGACAAGCGGTAGCGCCAACCCGAAGGCTCACGCCCTGTGGGCAGGCTCACGCCGAAGGTTCGGCCCCAACCACTGAGACGAAGCTCACGCATTCGCCCGGCTGACCGCCGAGGTTGTGTGTCAGCGCCAGCTTTCGACCCCGGTCGACGCTCGCGATGCGCCTCTCCTCGGGTGCTTCGCCCCGCAGTTGCAGCCAGCATTCGAACATCATTCGAAGCCCGGACGCACCGATCGGATGACCAAACGCCTTCAGGCCGCCGTCGGGGTTCACCGGCAGGTCGCCTTCGAGGTCGAAGGTCCCGGCCATGACCTCCCTCCACCCGGAACCCCGCTCGGCGAAGCCGAGATCCTCCATGAGCACCAGCTCCGTCGGGGTGAAACAGTCGTGAACCTCAGCCATCGCCAGCTCGGAGCGCGGGTCCTCGACTCCAGCCTGACTGTAGGCGTCGCGCGCCGCCGCAACCACCTCGGGAAAGGTCGTGAAGTCATAGCTACTGTCAATATTTCCCTTCGCGGGTCCCGCCACGAACGAGAGACCTTTCACGTAGATCGGTTTGTCGGTGTAGCGGTGTGCGTCCTCGGCGCGAACGACGATAGCGGCAGCAGAACCGTCAGAAACTCCCGAGCAATCGAAAACCCCGAGCATTCCCGCTATCGGAGCGGCCTTCGAGATCGTCTCCTTGGAGACTTCTTTTCGAAACTGGGCCCGAGTGTTGCGAGCCCCGTTGTAGTGGTTCTTCCAGGCGATACGGGTGAGGACATCTTTGAGCTCCGCCTCGTCAACGCCGTAGCGTTTTGCGTAGGCGGGCGCCAACAGGCTGAACCTCGCCGGCGCTGTCACTTCCGGCAACGTCCCGTCTCCGGGGATCGGGGTGCTCACAAGCCCCGAATAGCCGGAGTCTTTCAGCTTCTCGACACCCACGGCCATGGCCATGTCGAACGCTCCCGAGGCGACTGCGTAGCAAGCGTTGCGAAGCGCTTCGGAGCCTGTGGCGCACATGTTCTCCAGCCTCGTTACCGGCTTGTTCTCGAGCCTCAGCACTCTCGAAAGCGTGAGGCCGGACATGCCGGAACCCATAGTTCCGAGCCAGTAGGCGTCTATGTCGTCCCGGGCGACTCCCGCCGAGGTCATCGCATCGCTGGTCGACTCGATGAGCATGTCGTCGACGCCTTTATCCCAATGCTCGCCGAAGCTCGTGCAGCCCATTCCGACGATCGCAACACGGTCCTTGATTCCTCGCGAAGCCATCAGGCCCCCTCTCCAGTGTTGGCCGTGGCAACCGGCCGAGCTTTCCAGAAATAGTTGTGGACACCGCCCGCCGTAATGGTACGGCGGAATGTCATTTCGACGCGATCCCCGATCGCAAGTGTCGCCGGGACCGCCTCGGTCAGCTCGCAGCTGAACCTGCCTCCGCCGTCGAAGTCCACGACCGCTGCGACCACCGGGGGACTGGGAGAGAAGGCCAACCGGTCGATCGTGAACGTGACCACTGTCCCAAGCCTGTCCGCCATCGGCACCTCGGACATCCGGTCCACTGCTTTGCACTCGACGCACACGCGCACGGCGGGTAGGTGGACGGTGCCGCACTCGTCGCAGCGGTGACCGACGAAGCCGTACTTGTACCTCGAAGATCGCAGCGATGGAGGCGCGGCGGGCGCAACCGGGTCAGGACGTCTCGGTGGCTCCTTGGTCAGGTATCCACGCCAGTTGAGAAAGTCGGCGTAGCGAAGCGAATCGTCGCCGGCCGTAACCTGCTGCGAAACGGTGGCCGTGCGCCGATAGCTTTCGACGCCGTCACCGACACGGAAGATCATCGCCGTCGCACCATCGGCCAGCACCACGAGCGCCACCGTCTGGCCGGGCGAGGCGCCATCCAGCACGCTTGCCAGGAGCAGCCCAGGATGGGCCGTCCCGGTATTGCCCACGACGCTGGAAAAGTCGTCGGCGACACGGCGCACCCCGGCGCCAGCCGCAAAAGCCTTGACCGCCCGTCCGTGCATCCCGGCGACAGCGAGCACGTCGACGTCGCCAGCCGTGATACCCGCCTGCTTCAACGCATCCGAAAAGGCAACCTCGGCGAGCGGAAGGTACACGTGCTCGCCGAAGCGCTCCTCCCACACCCGAGACGCCGGGGCGCCCGGCAGCCGCCACCGATCCAGGAACTCTTCGGTCGCGCTCGCATGGGCGACCAAGTCTGCTATCCCCGACCCCGCAGGCACCGGTCCCGACCCTGTGGACCCTGCCGGCGCGAATAAAAAGGCCGCCGCCCCGTCGCCCCCGTCGCGCTCATCCGAGCTTCCCGGCAACCCGGTTCTGATGTCCGACAAGACCACCAAAGTAGGGCCCCCCGACTCGGCTCCCATCAGGAGTGCACCAGCACCGGAGCGCACCGAGCCGGACATATCGAGCGCCAGAGCCGAGGGATCAAGTCGCAGCGCAGCGTGAACAATGTTGGCGTTCGTCTTGTCGAGATAGGGAGGGTTCGACGTCGAATACAACAATCGCTCGACAAGGGGACCGCCGCTCCCGAGCGATCTGAGCGCCCCCCGTGCCGCCTCGACCGCCATAGAGGTGGGGTCCTCGTCGTAGCCGGCGACAGCCCGCGTCCCTTTCCCCCCGCCACCCCCAAGCACGTCGCCGATCTCGCTTCGCTTGAGTCGGCGGTAGGGCAAGTACGTGCCGTATGCAACCAGAGCCATCACAGTCCTCCCTCGGTTTCATCAGCCAGGTTAACGCTCATTCCGAGGTCGGGCCCAGAAAATGGGGAGCCCGCTTCTCCCTATGGCTCGCCACTCCCTCCATCGCGTCCGGCCCGCAGAACCCGTAGAACTCATAGGCCAAGCTCGCATCGAGGATCGCCGACTGCGCCCTGTACCAATGATTGAGCGTGTGTTTGGTCCATCGGATAGCCGCCTGTGCTCCGCCCGCAAGCTGCTCGGCCACCGCCAACGCACGATCCTGGACCTTGTCGTCGTCGACGCATAGTGACACCAAACCGATCCGCTCCGCTTCCTCACCGGTGAGCGTGTCGCATGTGAGCAGGTAGTACTTCGCCTTAGCCATGCCGCAAAGCAACGGCCAGCAAATGGCGGCGTGGTCGCCTGCGGTCACGCCAAGGCGGGTGTGCCCGTCGATGATCCGAGCGCTTCTGGCCACAACCGAAACGTCGGCGAGCAGACCAGCGACTAGCCCGGCGCCCACTGCAGGCCCATGGATTGCGGAAACCACTGGCTTCGAGCAGTTGATGACGTTGAATACGAGGTCCCTGGCCTCCCTCATGATGCGCGTACGGGTCGCGTAGTCGTCGATCATCTCACCGATCAGGTCAAAGGATCCGCCGGCCGAGAATGCCCTGCCTGCGCCGCGAAGCAACGCGACTCTCGTCTCGGGATCTCGATCGACGGCAAGCCACACGTCCGCCAGCTCGCGATGTACAGCGGGACTGACCGCGTTCAGGCCTGGCGCGTCGAGGGTGATGCGAAGCACGCCGGGCGAAGGCCGGTCGAAACTCAAGCCGGGAAAGGCGTCGTATCGGCTGCTCACAATCCGTGGTCCTTCCTCGGGGCCGATGTGGCTTCAGTTGGCCATCTGGAAAAAGATAGCCACCTCGTGGTCAAGCGGCAATGAGACGCTCCAGCTTGTCGAGCTGCTCGGTCCAGCCCTGCTCCGCGCCGGCGAACGCATCGGGAGGCGGTAGCGGCTCGAAGTACGACTGATCCATCGTTAGAGCAGTCCCTCCTTCGACCTCGGCTAGCGTCACTTCGATGAGCGTGGCGAACAACTCGCCGAGCTCCTCACTTACCGCCCTTCCGCTCATGACCAGCCGTCGTGGACGGTCGATCTCGTAGTACTCACCGCACATTGAGTGGGAGAATTGGGCCTCGCTCGGAATGAACTCCGGCCATTCCATCGCCAAGCGGTACTCGCCACCGAGACGAAGATCCACGTCGGCTTTCGGGCAAGTGAAGCCGTTCGGCCACCACCATTTCGTTAGCTTCTCCGGGTCGGTGAAGGCATCGAAGATGCTCTCGGGGGACGCGTCGAACGTTCGCTCGACACGGAGATTCCTCTCGGGAACTGCTGATCGGACGTCAACCCGTCTGCTGTCGTTAGTCATGTTCGCTACTCTCCTGTTCTTTGACGCCACGTAGCGGCACAGCGGAACCCGGTGTTACCCTCGAGACGCCGTCGGGGCGGCGCCAGTTGGCTCCCTCGACCGCAGCCCACCATGGTGCTTGTGCGTCTACGGGCTTATCACTCACTGCTGCATCGGCTCCGCTCAGGCTCGCCTATTCGCCGGTTCGCCCTTGTCGATCATGCCCGTTCGCGGGCGTAGGTGTTGAGCCGTTCCAGTTCGTCGGCGTATATGCGCTGCATCACTCTGGGGGCAAAGAGGCGTTCGAAGAAGCCGCCGACTCCGCCCGCGCCCTCCCATGAAGTGAAAATGCGGACCGTGCAGCCCGGCCCACTCGGCTCAACACTGAAGGTCGTCACGGCGCTCGAATTGGTATCAGACTCCCGCAGCACACGACCCGGCTCAGGTTCGTCGACCACGTTACGGTAGGCGCGGGTGCGGCCGCCCGCGGTCAGGTTGAAGCGGATAACGGTGCCGGCCCCAACACCGCCGGACTCGACTTGAAAGCCGGAGAAGGCCTCGGGCAGGAAGCGGGGATGATGCTCGACCATGTCTGCGATGTACCCATAAACCTTCTCGGCGGAGGCCTCCATCCGGCGCTCGGCGGACACCTCAACCCGGCTCACACCAGCGACCTCTTCTGTGCGATTTGGAACACAATCCCGATACTACAGCGGGACCCGACGGAAACCCTTCGCCGTCTACTACGTGTCGACAATCAAGGCCTCGACCTCGATCTCCACCTTCCAACGGTCGTCTACGAGACCTGCGACGATGACCATGGTTGCAGCCGGCCTAATTTCTGAGAAAACCCTGCCGTGTTCGGCACTGACGGCTTTCACAGCCGACGGATCCGTCAAGTACATTCGGGTGCGGACCACTGCGCTAAGAGTGCTCCCGGCCTCTGTAAGGGCAGCGTCGATGATCTCGAAGCATCGCTGTGCCTGGGCTCCCGGATCGTCCGGGCACGACCCGTCAGGCCAAATTGGTCCGGTTCCCGACACGAGCACTCGATCGCCCACACGTACCGCTCGCGAGAACCCGATCGTGGGCTCGAATGGAGAACCTGACGAAATGTTCTTTCTCGTGAGCATCTCGCAAGTTTCGCATGCGCGTCTATTCGAGTGTCGCGTCGTAGTGGTAGACGCTTTGGACTTTGCCGTTCCAAAGCGCTGACGGCGTCGCCGTGTGGCGCCAGGTCTCCGAAGATGTCAGGTCTGAGCGGTGGGTCACATGGAATCACGGAAGTGATCCCGCTCGTGACACCTTATGCGGAGGATATGACGCGATGACAGCGAGGCAAGCGAGGACAAAGCGTCGTTGCGTCGATCGAGGTGCGCCACCTAGCATGTCAAAGACAGGCTTCTGAATGGAGGGAAGCGAATGGGTAACCGAGCGGCGGTTCGGGTGTCCGCAGGTCTCACGGTCCAGGTGATCGTGGTCGGTGCACTGCTCGTCGGCAGCGCGACGCCAGCTTTCGCTGCGCGCCCAGCTCACAGCGGGGGCGGGGGCGGGGGCGGGGGCGGCGGCTCAACGACCACTGGCTTCGACGTGTCTTACCCCCAGTGCGGGACAACCCTTCCGACCTCGACAGCGTTCGGCATCGTCGGAGTAAATGGCGGCGTCGCCAGCGACTCAAACCCGTGCTTTGGTCCGTCCCCGTCATACCCGTCCTACACTCAGAACGAGCTCTACTGGGCCGTCAGCACGTCGACTGGGACATCGAACCTCAAGACAAAGGCCTTGTTGTACGTCAACACGGGCGACCCCGGGAACGTGTACAACGGGAAGGTCATCAGTGACTGGCCGACGTCATCGAATAGCGACGACCCGACTCCGTGCTTGACTACTACGGTCACATTGTCTTCAGGAACGCCCACCGTTGGAGCGAACAGCGACGGCTGCGCCTGGCAGTACGGCTACAACATGGCGCAAGCGGACGCAGCGTCGCTCACGAGCGCCGCGAACGCAATCAACGCCCCGATATCGACGGTAACCGTGCCCACAACGCCGTCGAGTTACCCGTGGTGGCTCGACGTGGAAACCGCGAACACCTGGCAGCCCGACACCACGATGAACGTCGCCGACTTGCAGGGGATGATCGCCGGCTTGAACGCCGAAGGGGTTCCGACCTCATCTGTAGGGGTTTACTCAACGTCGTCGCAGTGGGGCACCATCACCGGCGGTACAGCGACGTCCGCTGCAGGTTCGCTCTATAAGCTCGCCAACTGGATTCCGGGAGCCAGGACCCTTCGAGGCGCCGAGTCGAACTGCAAACTAACTTCGTTCACTGGTGGTCACGTCACCATCACGCAGTGGACCGGGACGATCGACAACGATTACGCCTGTTGATGGAAGGGGGCCGAATTCGACCCGACTGACCACTGATCTGGAACAAGACTGTGCGTGTAATTGCACGAAACATGTGCATTTTCACGCACAGTCTGCTCTTGGCCTGCGCCAGGGACGTCCCTTACAACCGCTACGAGCGAGTTGGGGCAATCGTGGGAGAGACACCAGCCACCTAGGCGCCCGGGCTGTGGGCACCTCAACGCAGCCTGTAGAGGTCCTCGCCTGCGTCGTACACGACAAGCGTCTCTGGGTCAGACGCCCACGCTTCGTGGTCCACTGCAGCCGGGTCGAGGTAGTCGAGGTTGACTGACCTGACAATCCGCTCGGGGATGCCGGTTGCGAGGGTGACGGTTACCCGGCAGCGCTCGCCGGTGACCCGATCGTAGGTGCCCGCTCCGCGAAGGTGAGTGGAATGAGCGAGGTCGCCCCACGGGTAATGTTCGAAGCGGTCCCATTGCTCGACGAAATAGTCACGGCAGTGGTAGCCGATCTCGGCGACGGCGGGATGGGTGACGGAGATCTCGGTGATGTGAGGTGCGTAGATTACGACTTGGCCTCCGTCGACGACGACCGGTTCGACCTTGTAGAAGCCTTTTGCACCGGTCCACATGTCGTCGTACTTGTCGGGCAGGATCGACAGGACACGGCGGACCGGAGCGTCGAGGTAGCGGATATGGGTTTTGGCCGACATCTCCGCGGCTGACCTCCACGCCTGTCGGGGCTCGCCGAACGTCGCACCGCGGAGTCGACCTTCAGCGGCTGTGACGAGGCAGAGCGCGACGGTATTCGTCGGGACCATGGACGCGGCCTGGTCGATGAGTGCACGTACCGGGGTTTCTCCCAGGGTGCCGATGATGCGGGAACTGGTGATGAGAGCGCCGAGCCAGTGCGAAAGGTCTATCAGCTCGCGTCCCGACACACCGGGGAACAGGTACTTGTTGCCGCCGGAGAACCCGACGACTTCATGGGGGAACACCGGCCCCACGACAAGCGTCAGGTCGGCCTCCACGACGGCCCGGTTGATCCGCACAGGGACATCGATGCAAAGCCGCCCTTCGGATAGCTCGGCGATCACGCGGGCGCCGATCGTTCCGACCTCCACGAAGGTCGATGGCTTCCACCACGCGTGCTGGAGGATGTCTGTCGTCGGATCCGCCGCTGCATCTTGGAAAAAGTCGGCCCCGAGATGCTTCGCGAGGACCGCCTCGCTCATAGCGGCGTGCGTGCCGAGCGCAACCAGCACGGTGAGCCGGCGGACGCGACCGCCCAGCGCCCGGCGTATCACGTCGAGGAGGAGAGGAAGTGGGCAGGTTCTCGTCGCATCGGGGACCAAGACGCAAACACTCGAACCGTCGACGTGTAACGATGCCAAGTGCCGAGCGACGAAAGCGCTGATCTGCTCGTCGCCGACAACCTCATCCCCGCCGCCGATACTGGCAGTCATTGCAGCAGAAGTATTACCGTTTGGCTGGTCGGTCATGGCAACTCCGCGGCAACGCTGTGTGGTGGTTGCACTATCTTGGCTCCTCCACCACTATAGGAGGGTGACGCCGGCCGATCCCGTGTTCAATGTGCATCCGGACCGACTCTTCCCCGCAGATGCCAATCAGCGCGGCATCGCTCGGCGTCTCCACGGCGCGACGGCTGGCCTTCCGTTGGTCTGCCCGCACGGTCACGTCGAGCCACGCCTGCTCGCGGACAACCAGCCGTTTTCCGATCCTGCCAGCCTGCTCGTGACCCCGGACCATTACGTGACTCGACTGCTACACGCGGACGGCGTCGCGCTCGAGGACCTCGGGATCGGCCAGGGTCGACTTCCCGAGGCTGCGGCTCGAGCGGTGTGGCGGCGCCTGTGCGAACGGTGGGCGATCTTCGCGGCTACTCCTGTGCGTTGGTGGCTTGAGGCGGAGCTAAACGAGATCTTCGGGGTGACGTCTCGTCTGTCCGCCGAGACCGCCGACGCGACATTCGACCAGGTCGCTACGCACCTCGCGGACGAGGCGTTCCGGCCACGCGCCCTCTACGAGCGATTCAACATCAGCGTGCTCACCACCACCGCAGACCCCTGCGACGACCTTGCCGTGTACTCGGCGCTGGACAGTGATCCATCCTGGTCCGGGCGGGTGATCCCGGCGTTCCGACCGGACCGCTACCTCGAACCATCGCAGCCGGAATGGAACCACTCCATCCGACGCCTCGGTGAGGCAGCCGACGTTGACACGGGCAGCTACCGGGGATACATCGAAGCGCTAGAGTCCCGCCGCCGATACTTCCTATCTCACGGTGCGACTTCGGCCGACCATAGCCACCCCGACGCGAGGACCGATCCGCTTGGCGACAGCGAAGCGGATCGCATCTTTCGCTCCGCGCTAGCCGGTGACGCTACCCAAGCTGAGGCCATCGCGTTTCGCAGGCACATGCTTTTCGAGATGGCCCGCATGTCCTGCGACGACGGGCTGGTCATGACGCTGCACTGTGGGGTGCGCCGCGATCATCACCCGCCGAGCGCTGCCCACTTCGGTAGCGACATCGGCGCTGACATACCGCTCCAGATCGAGTTCACCGACGCCCTGCGTCCGGTACTGGAACGCTTCGGAATCCATCCCGGTTTCCACCTCGTGGTGTTCACTCTCGACGAGACGGTCTGGTCGCGCGAACTGGCCCCGATGGCCGGGTTCTACCCGTCGGTCTATGTCGGGGTGCCGTGGTGGTTCCTGGACGCGCCTGACGCCATCGGCCGCTTCCGAGCTGCGGTCAGCGAAACCGTCGGCTTTACCCGCACTTCGGGATTCGTGGACGACACGCGTGCGTTCTGCTCGATCCCCGCACGCCACGACATGGCCCGCCGTCTCGACGCAGGCTTCTTGGCCCGCCTTGTCAGCGAGCACCGCCTAGACGAGGATGAGGCGGCCGCCATCGCCGCCGACTTGGTGATCGGCCAGCCCGCAAGGGTTTTCAAGCTGTGACAGTGCCAGGTACGCCGCCACGCCTCTCGCGCTCTGACGGCGCTGCACGTCAAGCGGCGCCGATCCGATTGGTGCATCTGGGGCTCGGGAACTTCTTCCGGGCACATCAGGCGTGGTTCACCGAGCGCGCCCCCGACGCACAAGGCTGGGGCTATGCCGCGTTCGCCGGGCGCGGCAATGAGCTTGCAGCCACATTGACTACCCAGGACGGTCTTTACACGCTCCTCGAGCGAGGCCCCGTTAGCGATACCGCCCTGACCATCGCAAGCGTGTCCGAAGCCCATGTCGGAGCGGATCATACGGCGTGGCTGGAAACTCTCGCCTCCGCACAGGTGGCGGCTATCACCATGACCGTGACGGAGGCCGGCTACTGCCTTCGATCCAACGGCGGCCTGGACGCCGACCGAAGTGATGTCACCGTCGACGTCGGCCGCCTGCGCGCTGACATCACAGCACCGGTGACCACGGCCCCTGGCCGCCTCGTCGCCGGCCTGGCCGCTCGGCGTTTCGCCGACAGCGGCCCGGTGGCGCTAGTCCCCTGTGACAACGTTCCGGGCAACGGGCAGATCGCGCGACGTGTCGTCGCGGACTTTGCCGAACTTGTCGAGCCGGGCCTGGCCGATTGGATCGACCAGTCGGTTACGGTGGTCACCACAGTTGTGGACCGCATCACCCCCCGACTGGGCGCCGCCGACATTGAAATGCTGGCGAAGTCTAGCGGGCGTTGCGATTTAGCCCCGGTAGTGACCGAACCCTTCAGCGAGTGGATCCTTGCGGGTGCGTTTACTGCCGGCCGACCCCGATGGGAGGACGCCGGGGCACGGTTCGTCGACGACGTAACAACCTTTGAACACCGCAAGCTGTGGCTCCTCAACGGCGCTCACTCGCTGCTGGCCTATAGCGGCTCGCTCCTCGGCCGCGGCAGCGTCGCGGAGGCAATCGCCGATGACCGCTGTCGGGAGTGGGTGAAGCAGTGGTGGGAGGTCGCCTCTCTACATCTGGAACAATCAGACGGCGAGGTCGCCACCTACGAGAATGCCTTGCTCGAGCGTTTCGCAAACGCCAGAATGCGAGACGACTTGTCGCGTATCGCCGAGGATGGGTCTCAGAAGCTGCCAATTCGGGTCCTGCCGGTCCTTCGAGCCGAACGGGCCGCAG
>JAKCEB010000055.1 GCA_021838305.1 Actinomycetes bacterium
AACTCCTGACCTGCTGCCGGTTCTGCGGGACGCCGGTGTCGTCGATTCGGGCGGCACGGGCTACCTTCTGCTGCTTGACGCCTTGCTTCACGTGGTCGACGGCCGCCCCCTACCGGACGCGCCGGCAGCGGCGGCGAAGCGTGAGCTCGAGCAGGCGCATGAAGACCTCGCTTCGCCGCCTGGCGTAGCTGACCTGCGCTACGAGGTCATGTACCTGCTCGAAGCGCCCGACGAGCTGATCGCTCCCTTCCGTAGTGTCTGGGCTGGTATCGGTGACTCGATCGTGGTAGTCGGCGGAGACGGGTTGTGGAACTGCCACATCCACACCGACGACATCGGCGCGGCGATCGAAGCGGCGTTGGCAGCGGGCCGACCGCGGCGGATCCGAGTCACGGACCTTCGCGAGGAGGTCGAAGAGGAGAGGTGGGTCCGTGCCGCCGCGGGTACCGAAGCGGCGGGCGAAGGCCCCGAGGAGCCGGTGCGGTGCTCGGTCGTCGCGGTTTGCAACGGTGAAGGGGTCAGGCGTATCTTCCGGTCGCTCGGGGTCCACCACGTCGTGGCGGGAGGGCAGTCCATGAACCCTTCGACGGCGGCCATCCTCGAGGCGATCGAAGCCGCGAACAGCGAGCAGGTCGTCGTGCTACCGAATAACAAGAACGTCGTTCCCGTAGCGCAGCAGGCGGCGAAGCAAGCGAGCAAGCCGGTCCGCGTCGTCCCGACGAAGGGGATCCAGGAGGGCTTTGCGGCGTTACTCGAATACGATCCCGAAGGAGATGCCGACGCCAACTGCGAGCTCATGTCCGGATCCGCTTCGCGTGTCGTTGCAGGGGAAGTCACGCGCGCTGTCCGGCCGAGCCAGTGCGAGGTCGGTCCGATCCATGAAGGCGACTACTTGGGAATCTCCCGGGAGCGTATCGAGGTAGTCGCCGACGGGGCGTTCGCGGCCGCAACGGGACTCCTCGAGTTGCTGGTCGATCCCGCCCGCCATGACATCGTCACCATCATCGCCGGGGAAGGCTCGACCGTGGCGGACACCCGGCGAATATCGCAGTGGGTCAACGAGACTTTCAGCGATGTGGAGGCCGAGATCCACCAAGGAGGTCAGCCGTTGTACCCGTACCTGTTCAGCGTCGAGTAGCCGTGAAGGTTGCGGGCAGCGCAAAGACTCTGCCGGATCTGGCGGCAATAGACGTCGGACGCCTCGCAGGGGTCGGAGACAAGGCCCTCGAAGCGCTATCAGGTGTGGGCGTCACGAACCTCCTCGACCTGGTCACTTACTATCCCAGGCGCTACCTGGACCGGACCAACCAACGCTCGATCGGGGAGCTGGCAGAAGGCGAGGAGGCGATGGTCCTCGCCGTAGTACGAAACGTGAAGACCCGACGGACGCGCCAAGGGCGAGCGCTGGTAGAAGTCGACCTCTTCGACGATTCGAGCTACCTGAGGGTCTCGTTCTTCAATCAGGCTTGGCGCTCACGGCAGCTCCAAGAAGGCACCCAGGTTGTCGTCTTCGGCAAGGTCGAGCGCTACCAGGGGCGCCGTCAGATGACCAACCCGGTGGTGGACCTGGTTGGGGACCGCACCGGTCGCATCATCCCGGTGTACCCGCAGTCGGACAAGGCCGGGATCTCGTCCTCCCAGGTAGCCACCTGGGTGGAAGAGGCGCTGAGGAGGGTGACGTCTTTCGTCGACCCGCTTCCCGTCGAGATCCGGGAGCCCTACGATCTGGTCGGCCGGGACTGGGCTTTGCGTCAGATCCACGCGCCATCTTCGATGGGAGCCGCTCAGAAGGCGCGCGTGCGGTTGGCGTTCGACGAGCTTCTGCGGCTGCAGGTGGCCCTTGTGCTGCGAAAGCGGGCCCTCGAAAGAAGCTCGCAGGGCATTCGCCACGACGTGCCGGGGCGCTTCCTCGAGCGACTTCGCCGGCAGCTTCCCTTCTCGCTCACCCGCGCTCAGCAAGCTGCGCTGACGGAGATCACTGCCGACATGGCGGGCGTCTACCCGATGCACCGGCTACTTCAGGGAGACGTCGGGTCGGGAAAGACGCTGGTGGCGCTCGGCGCGATCATCACGGCAATCGAAGGCGGTCACCAGGGTGCCCTAATGGCGCCGACGGAAGTGCTCGCGGAGCAGCACTACGCCGCTATCTCCGACCTCCTCGCAGGTTTCACGCTGCCTAGCGACGGCACCCTCACCGGGGAGCGACCGCTTTCGGTTGCCCTGCTCTCGAACCGGGTGGGAGCAGCCCAACGCCGCCGGGTCGCCCACGGGCTCGCCGAGGGTACCGTCGACGTCCTCGTCGGGACGCACGCGCTTTTGGGCGAGGCCGTCGAGTTCCACTCCCTAGGCTGCGTCGTCATCGACGAGCAGCACCGCTTCGGGGTGGAGCAGCGAGCGGCTCTTCGCTCGAAGGGTCCGGGTGCTGCGATCCCCGACGTGCTCGTGATGACCGCAACGCCGATACCTCGCACAGCCGCTATGACCGTCTACGGGGACCTCGACACGACGGTCCTCGACGAGCTGCCCCCCGGCCGGACGCCCATCACGACGATCTGGGCACGCGGCCCGCTCGTCGAGGCCGAAGTTTGGGAGCGGGTGCGAAGCGAGTCGGCCGCGGGCCGTCAGGCCTATGTGGTGTGCCCGCTCGTCGACGATTCGGAGAAGGTGCAGGCCAGATCGGCATCCGCGGAGCATGAGCGCCTCGCTGATGGCGAGCTCGCCGGACTGCGCGTCGGTTTGCTCCACGGGCAGATGGCCGCCGCTGACAAGGAGGCCGTGATGGAGGACTTCCGCCGAGGCGGCCTCGACGTCCTCGTGTCGACCACTGTCATCGAGGTCGGGGTAGACGTGCCCAATGCCACCGTGATGGTCATCGAGGACGCCGGGCGTTTCGGGATAGCGCAACTGCACCAGCTTCGCGGTCGCGTCGGGCGCGGGGCGTCGGAGTCGTGGTGCTACCTGCTCGGATCCGCGTCCGGTGTCGAAGGCGAGCGCCGTCTCGAAGCTCTCGAAGCGTCCACCGACGGTTTCGAGCTCGCCGAAGTCGACCTCGAGCTGCGCGGCGAGGGAACCATCCTCGGAGCACGCCAAAAAGGCAGCAACGACCTGAAGCTCGCCTCGCTACGTCGCGACAAGCAGTTAGTGGGCAAGGCCCGCGAAGCTGCGTTCGCGCTCGTCGACGCAAGCGGGTCCCGTTTCGTCGAGGAGCTGCCCGAGTTGGCGGGCGAGGTCAGCCTGCTCGTCGACGAGGTCGACAGGCAGTTCCTGTTCAAGAGTTGAAACTAAAATTGGTGCCTGTGCGGGTGGTCGGTGGTACTGCAAGAGGGAGGCGCCTGAACGCACCTCGTACACTCGATACACGCCCGACGTCGGATCGGGTGAGGGAAGCCGTGTTCTCGATGCTGTCGAGCCTGGATGCGATCCGGGGGGCGGCAGTCCTCGACTTGTTCGCCGGTAGTGGCGCCCTCGGTATCGAAGCGATGTCGAGGGGCGCCGCTCGGGCCGTGCTCGTCGAGTCGAGCGGACAGGCCGTAGACGCGATCAGCGCAAACCTGGCTGTCCTCGGTGATCGGGAAAGTGACGTGCAGATCGTTCGCGGCGACGCACTGACCTACAGCAGGAAGTGCGGCTACTTCGACGTCGTGTTCGCGGACCCCCCCTACGCTTTCGGGGGCTGGGGGGAGTTGGGGGGCGCCTTGGAGACCCGCGCCGGCCTGCTCGTGATCGAAACGACCGACCGCCGGCCTTCCGTCGATGAGATCCTGGGTTCGTTGTGGGAGACTGTGAAAGTCAGGAGGTACGGCGGTACCGTTGTGCTCGTAGTTCGTCCGCTGGCTGTCGCAGGCCCCGCCGAGGAAGGTAACAGTTGAGAACTGCGTTGTTTCCGGGGTCGTTCGACCCTTTCCACAACGGGCACCTCGAGGTGGTCGAGGCGGCATCGAAACTCTTCGATCGTGTAGTGGTGGCGCCGATGCGCAACACGCAGAAAGGCGCCCCCCTCTTCGACGTCGACGAGCGGATGGCGATGATCGCCGACTCGGTCGCACATCTCGACAACGTGGAGATATCGTCTTTTTCCAGTCTGGTAGTCGACCTCGCCCGCCATCTCGGGGCCAACGTCATCGTCAAAGGTCTACGGGTCGCGTCGGACGCCGAGTCGGAGCTTCAGCAAGCGCAGATGAACAAGAAAGTCGCCGGTATCGAAACGCTGTTCATCCCGTGCTCGTCGGAGTACTCGTTCATAGCTTCGAAGTACGTGCGCGATTTCGCCCACTACGGGGGTGCGTCGCGGATCCGTGGCACAGTCCCGGCTCCGGTGATGGAACGTCTTGTAGCAAAGTTTCCTACCGCTAACGGCGCCAGTCGTTCGTGAAGGTGAGGTTCCGATGACTTTTGACGAGGGTTCTGAACACGGGGGCAACGACACCGAGTCGCTCATTCGGCGCGTCATCGAGATCGTGGAGGGGACCCGGGCGCTGCCGCTGTCGTCGTCTGTGAAGCTCGACAACAAAGAAGAGGTTCTCGAGCTCCTAGACGAGGCTTCCCAGGCGCTCCCCGAGGAACTACGCCAAGCTCGCTGGCTGATGCGCGAGCGCGACGACTACCTCGCCCGGATGGCACGCGAGGGTGAAGAGATCGTCAACGCGGCGAGCGCCCGGGCGGAGCGGATGGTGCAGCGCACAGAGATCGTTCGCGAAGCGAACGTCACCGCGAGGCGCGTCGTGGAGGAAGCGCGAAACGAAGCCCGGCGGTTGCGGATGGAGGCGGAGGATTACTGCGACCAGAAGCTGGCAGCGTTCGAGGTCGTCCTTGACCGGACCATCAAGACGGTGTCGGCGGGTCGGGAGAAGCTCGCCTACACGCCGCCGCGACCCGACGACAATCCGGGCCCCTACGGGGAGTCAGCGCAAGGTTCCGGCGAGGACGAGGACTTCTTCGACCAGGACTTCGCCTGAGTGGCGAAGGACCCCTGGCTCGTACCTGTCACCACCCTGCGCAGGGTCCCCGGAAGTTCAAGGCATGAGGCGAGGGTCGGGCGCGTCGGCGCACTGGAGGTCGCCGAAAGCAGGGTTGCTGCGGGAAGCGATGTCAGCGCGGACGTGGTCCTGTCGGCGCTCGACGGTGGCATCGAAGTCGAAGGCTCGGTCAGCGCGGTGTGGGAGGGGGAGTGCCGACGTTGCCTCTCCAGCGTTCGAGGAGTCATAACCTGCGAGGTGAGGGAGCTGTACCGGCCCCGGCGGCGACACGAGAAGCCCGACGACGACGAGGAGACTTACCCTCTCGAGTCGGAGATGCTCGACCTGGGCCCGCTTGTGCGTGACGCACTCCTCCTGGAGCTGCCCGTCGCTCCCCTCTGCAGGGACGATTGCGCCGGGTTGTGCCCGACTTGCGGGGCGAATCGTAACGACGCACCCTGCAGGTGCTTGTCGTCCGGCTAGATTGTATCGTCCCACGTCAAGCTGGTCTCATCCGGCCCGTCCTGCAAGGATCTGATTATGGCTGTCCCCAAGAAGAAGACCTCCAAGGCCAAGAGCCGGAGCCGCCGGGCGAGTTCATGGACGTTGTCGGTGCCGGCGCGGAGCATCTGCCCACAGTGCCGCAACGCCAAGCTTCCGCACGTGGTGTGCCCTACATGCGGCTGGTACAAGGGTCGCCAGGCTGTAGAAGTCGGCTGAGGGCCGCCACGGCATGGCCTTACCTGTAGCCGTCGACGGCATGGGTGGCGACCGTGCACCCGATGCCATCGTCGCCGGCGCCCGGGACGCGTTGAACGCGGGACACGACGTGGTACTTGTCGGGGACCCGGACCGGATGGGAGACACCGGCAACGTCCCGGTGATGGCGGCGCTCGAGGTCATCGAGATGCACGAGGACCCGGGCAGGGCGGTGCGCCTCAAGAAGGATTCCTCGCTGATTCGAGCCGCCGAAGCCGTACGCGACGGCCACGCAAGCGCGATGGTGAGTGCCGGAAACACCGGGGCCGCCATGGGCGCGGCGCTTTTCCGGTTCGGTCGGATCAAGGGAGTCGCCCGCCCTGCGATAGCCACAGTGATCCCTGTCCCCGGTTCGACGCCGACGGTCCTCGCCGATTCGGGGGCGAACGCAGAATGCTCCGCAGCGTGGCTCGTGCAGTTCGCACAGATGGGGGCCGTTTTTTCCCGCGTCCGCCTCGGAGTCGAGCGCCCGAGGGTCGGGTTGTTGTCGATCGGGGAGGAGCCGGGCAAAGGGAACTCCCTCGCCAAGGAGGCGTTCGCCCTCCTCCACGACGGGGCGGCGGGCCCGGGAGTCGACTTCATCGGTAACGTCGAAGGTCGCGACGTCATGTCGGACGCGGCTGACGTGGTGGTCACGGACGGCTTCACCGGCAACGTCGTGCTCAAGACGCTCGAGGGCTCCATGAAGTTCGCGATGGGCGCCGTCGTCAACGCCCTGCGTTCGCCCGGGGTTGACAAAAGCGCGTCGGATGCCATCCTGGCTACCTTGTTGCCTCTTGCGGCAGAGTTGGATCCCGAAACCTACGGTGGAGCGGTCCTGCTCGGCGTGGACGGCGTCTGTGTCATCAGCCACGGATCGTCCTCGGCGAGGGCTATCGTCAATGCCATCGGAGTCGCCGACCGGGCCGTCGCCGACGGCCTCGTATCCCAACTGGCGGCAGCTGTAGCGCCTGCCGGCTGAGTCGAGCGTGGTTGCGCTCCCGCCTAGCTACGATGATCGATTGGAGGAAGGAGACAGATGCCTGCTGAGACTCATGTCGCCGGTAGCCCGATGGGGCGACCCGAGGTGCTCGCAGTTGTTCGAGGCTGCCTTGGGGACATTTTGGAGATCAGCTCCGACTCCATCTCCGAGGGGGCGTCCTTCGGGGATGACCTCGGGGCTGATTCGCTTGCGTTGATCGAGCTCGTCGAGGCGCTCGAGGAGGAGTTCTCCGATCGTGCTGTCGGCTTTCGCATCGACGACGAGGACCTGGAGGACCTGAAGACTGTCCGCGACGCCGTTGACTACGTCATGGCGAAGCTGCAGGCTTCCGCCTAGCCGGCCGGTTTGACCATCGCGCACGTCCGTGAGCACCAGTTCGAAGGCCGGACCGACCCTCGGGCTGCTCTGCGGGCGCGCCTCGGGTGGACTGCAGAGCCGGGCTCGGCCTTCGACGAGGCCCTACGACACAGGTCGTGGTGCGCGGAGCACCCGGGAAACGAATCGAACGAGCGGCTCGAGTTTCTAGGCGACTCGGTCCTCGGCCTCGTAGTCACCGCCCACCTTTTTCGGACGTACGCAGCGATACCGGAAGGGGAGCTGACCAAGGCGAGGGCGGCGGTGGTCAGCTCGGCGTCGCTCTGCGAGGTGGCAGCCGAGGTCGGTGTCGGACCGGCGTTGCTGCTCGGCAAGGGCGAGGAGCTCACGGGAGGTCGGCTCAAGCCTTCTATCCTCGCTGACGCGGCAGAGGCGTTGATAGGGGCCGCCTACGTGGAGCAGGGATGGGGCGGCGCCGAGACGCTCGTGATGGGCCTTCTGGCGGAGCGGATAGCAGCCGCGGTGGAAGGACCCGGCGGGGGCGATTTCAAGACGAGGCTTCAGGAGCTGTGTGCCAGGAAATACGATTCGCTTCCCCGCTACGTCCTCTCAGAGCGAGGGCCCGATCACGCCAAGGAGTTCGACGCCACCGTGCACATCCAAGGTCGACCCTACGGATCCGGCCGGGGCCGATCCAAGAAACACGCCGAACAAGAAGCGGCGCGCCACGCTTGGCAGGCACTGCTGGACGCCGGCGACGGGGCGTGAACGGCTCGTTCCCGCCGAGGGCGCCCTGATGCCGGAGCTCGCGGAGATCGAGACTCTGCGCAGCGATCTCGCCCGCGAGTTTCTCGGCGCAACGATCGAGGACGTGCATTTAGGTGGTGCCCGCTCGTTCCGACGCCATCCCGACCCGGAGGAGTTCGTCAGCCGGGTAGCGACACGCAGCGTGAGCGGGGTCCGCCGAGCCGGCAAGTACCTGCTGGTCGACCTCGACAACGGTGAGATCCTCGTCGCCCACATGGGGATGAGCGGTCAGTTGAGGCTCATGGCGTCCGGCGCCCCCGTCGAGAAGCACACCCACGTGCGACTCGAATTCGCGGGGCGCCCTGAGTTGCATTTCGTGGACCCGCGCACGTTCGGGCAGATGTTCGTTTCGAGTGCGGGTGTTCCCTCGCTTGCGCATCTCGGCCCTGACCCCTTCGAGCTCGACGAGGACCAGTTCGCGAAGTTGCTGTCGCCTCGGTCCACGAAGTTAAAGGTCACGCTTATGGACCAGTCTGTCATCGCGGGCATCGGCAACATGTACGCCGACGAGATGCTCCACGCCGGTCGACTCCGCCCTGACAGGCCTTCGGCAGAGTTGACCGCCGACGAGACCGCGCGCCTCCATGGCGCCATGCGATCCGTGCTCGCGGAGGCGGTAAGACGGCGCGGCTCCACTCTCGCGGACCGCCAGTACAAGGACCTCTACGGGGCGCCCGGCAGCTACCAGGAGCTTCACAGGGTCTACGCGAGGGAGGGGCTGGCGTGCCTGACGTGCGGCGAGCTGGTCGTACGCGTCAAGGCCAACGGTCGAAGCAGCTACTTCTGCGCGAGCTGCCAGCGATGAGCGGTCAAACCCGGTAGTTTCGTCGCGCCGTGTTCCTCAAGTCGCTCACCATCAAAGGCTTCAAGTCTTTCGCGGACACCACCACCCTCGAGTTCGAACCCGGGGTGACGGTCGTGGTCGGTCCGAACGGGAGCGGCAAGTCGAATGTCGTCGACGCGGTTGCGTGGGTCCTCGGCGCGCAGGGAGCTCGCACCATCCGCTCGTCGAAGATGGAGGACGTCATCTTCGCCGGAAGCCCGAAGCGCCCAGCGCTCGGACGCGCCGAAGTCGCTCTGACGATCGACAACACGGCAGGGCTTCTGCCGATCGACTTCTCCGAGGTGACGATAACCCGGACGTTGTTTCGTGGAGGGGAGTCCGAGTACGCAATCAACCGGGTCCCGTGCCGTCTCCTCGACGTGCAGGAGCTTCTCTCCGACAGCGGTATAGGACGACAGCAGCATGTCATCGTGTCCCAGGGGAACCTGGACGCAATACTGAATGCTCGCCCAGAAGAACGGCGTCTCGTGATCGAAGAAGCCGCCGGGATCCTGAAATTCCGTCGGCGTAAGGAGCGCGCCGAACGGCGTCTCGAGTCCAGCGAAGCGAGCCTGGTCCGCCTCCAGGACCTACAGCGCGAGCTGAAACGTCAGCTGCGCCCGCTCGAAAAGCAAGCTGAGGCGGCGCGACGCCACGACAGCCTCGTCGACGAGCTGACAGGGCTTCGCCGGTTCCTCCTTGGCGGCGACCTCGCCTCGCTTCGAGCCCGCCTCGGGGAGATAACGACGGAAAGGGAACTTCTCGCCGCAAGGCAAGCCGGCGCCCGCACGGCGCTGTCGCAGCAAGAAATGGCCGTTCATGCAGCCGAGGAGGATGCGGGTGAAGCACCCCTAGCCGTCGAGGCTGATCTGTCCGACCTCGACGCGCGGGCACGGGCCCTCAAGGCGCGCGCTGCCGGCCTCGAGGCGGTGATAGCGGAGCGGCGACGCTCGATCGAGCGCGAACGCAGCTACGGCGGCGACGCCGAAATCGTCGCCGATCTCGAGCTCGAGTTGGCTGCACTGCGCCGGCGGCTTCAGTCGGCGGAGAGCGAGGCAGCCGACCTTCTTCCGGCGGCTGACGAGCTTGGCGAAGCCGAGCGCGATTTGGAGATCGACCGCCGACGAATCGTCGAAGGCGAGAGTGACCTCGATACAGTCGTGGGCGACCCGGCGGCGGAAGTTCGTGGTGAGCTCGGGGCGTTGAAGCTTGCAGCTGAGCGTCTCCGACGTGACCTGGATGGGGCGACTTCGCGCGCAGCGTCTGTCGCCGAGCGGATGACCAGGCTCGAAGCGGAAAGATCCAGATGGAGCGGGGCGCTCGGCGAGTCGGAAGCGCACACAGAGGAGTGCATCGAGGCGGATCGCCGATCGGTCGAGGGCGAGGAGGCCGCCGAGGCGAACCGGACCAGCAGCGAGGAGCGGTGGCGTTCGACCAGCGCTGAGCGCAGCCGCTGGGCGGCTCGCGAGGAGGCTCTGGCTCAGGCCCTCGACGAGGCGCGCGCGAGAGCCGGTGTGCAGCGTCTCGCCGGATCGCAGGGCGTGGTGGGGACGCTCCTCGAGCTCGTCGAGGTTGACGAGGGATTCTCGGCCGCCTTCGAGGCTGCTGCGGGTGAGATCCTCGCTGCTGTGGTGCTGGACAGCGTCGCTTCAGCTCGGGAAGGACTCGCGGAGCTTCACCGCCAGGAAGCGACGGGGGCGGTGGTGGCCCTCGACGTGAAGGGGAAACTAGACGTGTCCGGCGTGTCCGGCGCGTCCGGCCTGTCGAGCGTGGACACGCGGGACTTGCCCGTAGGCTGCCGCACGCTTCGAAGCCACGTGAGAGGCACCCGAAGCGATGTTGACCCCCTCCTCGACGAATTGCTGGGGCGGGCGGTCGTCGTAGAAGGTGGCTGGGCGCAGGCCTTGGACCTGGCATTGGAGCGACGTGAGCTGATCGTCGTCACTCCCGACGGAGACCGGTTCTCGGGCGGCTTGTGGCGTGCAGGCGCGTCGGGGTCGGGCGCTACGGGAGCGGCGCTCGAGGAGGCTCGGACCAGGGCTAGAACCTCCGACGAGGCGGCGAACAAAGCGAAATCGGAGTTCGAAGCGGCACAGGCAGCCCTGGCGAGCGCCCGGCTCGAGCGCGCTGATGCAGCACGGAAGCTGGCGTCGAACGCAACCTCGGTTCGCTCGGCGAGGGACGCCCTTCAGCGTGCGGACACCGAGATCGCCGAGCGAGCCGGCGAGCTTGAAGATCTCAACGAACTGCAGGCTGACCTGGTAGCGCGCCTGCAGCGTGACGAGCGGCGGATCGCCGAGCTGGCCGGGATGCTACCAGCGCTCGAGGAGAGGGCAGCGCTGGAAGCATCGAGGCGTGACGAAGCGGCCGCCAGGCGGGCACTGCTCGCTGAGCGTACTGCGGCCCTAGCGGGAGCGAGGAGGGACCTCGAAGTTCGTGCGGCAGGTTTAGAGGAGCGACGCGATCTCACGCTTCGCAGGCTCTCGGAGGTCGAGTCGAGCCTCGAACGCCAAACCGCCGAGCGGGTGCGCCGAGCGGAGCGCCGAGAGGCAGCGGAGGCCTCAGTGGGGGTGGTCGCCGCCCTCGAGTCGCTCGTCAAGGACCGGGCGAGCATCGTGGCGCAAGTAGCCGACCGGGTGGGAGAGGCAAGGCGAGTCGAGGCCGAGGCGCGTGTCTCGCGCATGCGCCGGTTAGAGACCTTGCGAGGAGGCCGCTCCGCCGCCGCCGACGAGCTGGCCCGACTAGGCCAGCGGATCAACTCCCTCGACGTTGCGGAAGCGGAGGCAAGGACACGCTTGGAGGCGCTTGTCGAGTCCGCGAGGAGAGACCTCGGGGAGGAGCCCGACGTTTCCGACGATGCTGCCTGTCCCTCGCTACCCGAGGGCGTGACGCCGACGCAGCGACGAGACGACCTGGAGCGCGAACTGCGGAACATGGGCCCGATCAACCCGCTTGCACTCGAGGAGCACACGGTGCTGCTAGAACGGAGCCGTTTCACGGAGTCGCAGCTCGACGACGTCAGGTCCGCCCGGCGGGAGCTGACGAAGGTCATCCAGGCGATAGACGCCGAGATCACCGGGGTGTTCGCCGAGGCTTACGCTGATGTGGCGGCGAACTTCGAGAAGCTGTTCGTGCGACTTTTTCCCGGAGGGGAGGGCCGCCTCGAGCTGACCGACCCGCAGAACCTGCTCGACACGGGCATCGAAGTTGCGGCGCGGCCGTCGGGCAAGAACCTGAGGCGGCTGTCGTTGCTGTCGGGAGGCGAGCGGAGCCTCGTGGCTATGGCGTACCTCTTCGCTGTGTTCCGCTCCCGTCCTTCGCCGTTCTACATGATGGACGAAGTCGAGGCGGCGCTCGACGACCTCAACCTGCATCGCTTCTTGGACCTCCTCGAAGAGTTCCGATCCGAAGCCCAGCTGCTCATCGTGAGTCATCAGAAGCGCACGATGGAAGCAGCGGACTGTCTCTACGGGGTGACTATGGCGCCGGGTGGCGCTTCGGTGGTCGTCAGCGAGAAGCAGTCGGAGCGCCGCACGCCTGCCGACGCGTAACCGCCGGTAGGCTCCCTTGCGATGCTGATCCTTACAATTGTGGTGGTCGTAGTTGCCTTGGCGACACTCGCCACAACCGGGTTCGTCGTCGTCACCCGGCGGCGACTCCCCCGCAAGCCCCCGGAGTCGCTGCCCAAACGTCTTCCCGCCCGAACCGAGACGCCCCGCCCCCGGCCGGATGAGATCCCGCCGGCGCGCGCCGGCCCGGTCGGGACCGTCGCGCCACCCGCCACGGCTGAGGAGGTTCCGGCAGGGGTGAGCCCGGTCGGCGAGGTGGGGGTCGAGCCCGATGTCGAAGTGGGGGTCGAGCCCGATGTCGAGGCCGAGCGTCCCCGCATCCGGGATCGGATGGCTCGCGCCAGGACCCTGCTGAGCGGTTACCTAGGGTCGGTCCGATCGAGAGGCAAGATCGACGACTCGACCTGGGAGGAACTCGAAGAAGCACTGATCCTCGCCGACGTCGGGGTCCTCGCCACGACGCGGCTGCTCGACGGGCTTCGACTGAAAGTCAAGGCGGGGGAGGTCACAGAAGCAGAGTCGCTGATCGCTGCGCTGAGGAGTGACCTCGTGGACGTGCTCGCGGGCGACCGCGAGCTGCGCATGGCTCCGGAAGGCACAACCGTGTGGCTTTTCGTCGGCGTCAACGGCGTCGGCAAGACCACAACCATCGGCAAAGTCGGCCTTCAGGAGGTGTCGAAAGGTCACCGAGTGGTCATGGCGGCGGGGGACACCTTCCGTGCGGCCGCAGCTGACCAGCTGGAGATGTGGGCGCAGCGCGCGGGTGCGTCCGCCGTCAGAGGCAACGAAGGTGGAGACCCGGGTGCCGTCGTCTTCGACGCTGTGCAGCACGCGGCGGCCCGTGGATGCGACCTTGTGCTCGCCGACACGGCAGGTCGCCTCCACACGAAGACGAACCTGATGGAAGAGCTGAAGAAGGTCCGGCGGGTAGCGGAACGACCACCTGGCATGGTGATGGAGACCCTCCTCGTCATAGACGCGACGACCGGACAGAACGGGCTGATCCAGGCACGCCAGTTCGCCAGTGCCGTAGGCGTGACCGGCGTGGTGCTTACCAAGCTCGACGGCACAGCGAAGGGCGGCATCGTGGTCGCTATCGCAGATGACCTCGCGATCCCTATCAAGCTGGTAGGTCTAGGCGAGGGGGTTGGGGACCTCGTCGAGTTCGACGCCGCCGAGTTCGTCGACGCGCTCCTGGCGCCGCAGTAGCTGATCCAGAAGGGTAGGTTGAGCCGGCTGGAGCGCCGCGTGGCTTAGACTCGGCGTCTCATGTTCGAGTCGCTGACCGACCGTTTTGACAC